>DATHMQ010000138.1:0-3709 GCA_035486935.1 Solirubrobacteraceae bacterium | reverse complement strand
TCGCGGCCTCGGCCTCGATGCCCCCTACTCCCCAGCCGAGCACGCCCAGCCCGTTGACCATCGTCGTGTGCGAGTCGGTGCCGACGAGCGTGTCTGGATACGCCTGGACCGGGGCATCACCAATTGCGCGATGCCCCGTGTGCGCGCGCGGGGCATCGCGCAATTGAGCACCATCCCCCCCCACCCCCGCGGCCCCATCCGACTCCGTCGAGAACACGACGCGGGCCAAATACTCGAGGTTGACCTGGTGCACGATCCCCGTGTCCGGCGGGACCACCGCGAAGTCGTCGAACGCGCCCTGCCCCCAGCGCAGGAACGAGTAGCGCTCCTGGTTGCGCTCGAACTCGCGCTCGGCGTTGAAGCGGAAAGCGTCGCGCGTGCCAAAGGCATCGACCTGCACGGAGTGGTCGATGACGAGCTCGGCGGGCGCGAGCGGGTTGATCTTGGCGGGGTCGCCGCCCATGTTGGCCATCGCGTCGCGCATGGCGGCGAGGTCGACGACGGCCGGGACGCCAGTGAAATCCTGCATCAAGACGCGCGCCGGAGTGAAGGCGATCTCCTTGCTCGGCTGCGCCTTGGCATCCCAAGAGGCGAGTGCCTCGATGTCGGTGGCACTCACCGAACCATTGCCCTCGGTGCGCAACAGGTTCTCGAGCAATACCTTCAGCGAGAACGGCAAGCGAGCCACGTCGAAGCGCTGCTGCAGCGCGTCGAGGCGAAAGATCTCATACTCGCGGCCGGCGACCTCGAGCGTGGCGCGGGCGCCAAAGCTATTTTCGGGTGCCGAGCTCAACGGACAGCCGGGCCGGGCTCGCTGGGCGCACAGGAGATTGCGCCTGTGACGCTGCCCTTGCCGTCGCGCTTGCCCTGCAGGAGCGCCGTGTCGCACACCTCCAGCAGCTCCGCCTCGGTCATCGGCGCGCGCCATTCGGCCACGCCCATCGAGGCCGACACCCCGTGCGAGCCATCGGGGAACAACACACGGCGCATGCGAGCCAGGGCACGTCCGGCGGCGGCAACCGCGCTGTCGAGGTCTGCGTTGGGCAGGATCACGACGAACTCGTCGCCGCCGTAGCGGGCCACGCGATCGAACGCACGGAACTCGCCCATCAGCGCCTGTGCGACCTGGCGCAGGATCGAGTCGCCTGCTTGATGGCCATAACGGTCGTTGACCAGCTTGAAGTCGTCGAGATCGACGATCACGCACGAAAGCGGGCCGCCGGTGCGCTGGACGCGACCGATCTCCTCGTGCAGGCGGCGGCGCATCGCGCGGTGGTTGAGGCAGCCGGCCACCGAGTCGGTGCCGGCCTCCGCACGGGCGCGCACGAGCGCCAGCACGGTCGCGGCCTGGTCGACGAGCGTTGCCGCCTCCTCGATCGAGCTTTCCTGGAAGGGCCCGGCCTCGCGCCTGACGAGCACGACGACCGCCTCGACCTGACCGCCGAGCGTGAGCGGGGTGAGCAGCGCACAGCCGGCGGCGTCTGCTTGCGGCGGCGCGGTGACCGACAGGCGCGGGACGCTAGCGGTCAGCTCGCGCGGGCCGACCGCGAGGAAGCTGCGTCCCGTGGTCGCCACCCAGCTGACTCCCGGTGGGCGCTCTGAGTGTGGCTGCAGATAGCTGAGCTGCCCGTCGCCCTGAAGCATGTGGACGACCACGAGCTCGTCCTCTCCGGGCGGGCCGAGGTGGTGGATGTGGACCTCCTCGGCGCCCAGCGTCGCGATCAGCTCGCGGGCGAGGCCGGAGAAAACTGCGTCTGCGTCCTCGACCGCGTCGGCCAGCGAGGTGAGGCGGCGCATCCCGGCGAGCACGGGGGCTGGCTCGCCCTCCTGTGCTCTGCCGTTGACCGAGACAATTGCCATACGCTCAATTTACCGAGCTGACGCGACGATTTGCGCCCGGCAAGACAATTTTTACGCCGGCTCCGCCTACTTGAACAGAAGCGTCACCGACGCCGAGGACTTCGGAATTTTCGTGGCCTTCGGCGCGAAGCCCAGACGCACATGCAGCGTCACGCCGTGACGGTGGCGTGCGAGCGCGCGCAGGCCGGCGCTCGACAGCGGCACTTCGATCGTCACGGTCTTGGCTTTGCCGGGGCGCTTCAGACGCGTGCTCAGATCCTTGCCGCTTGCGGTCACGCGGCCCGCCGAGAAGACCTTCGCCTCGATGATCGCCCTGTGCCCGCGGATGCGGTGGGAGAGCACCGTGATCGGACAGTCGCCGACCGCGACCTTGGTGTTCTGTTTTATCACCTTGCCGTTTTGGGCGGTGATCGTCGCCGGCATGATCAGCGTCGACTTGCAGAGGTTGCCGATCGCCGAGAGTACCGAGTCTTTGCCCGTCGGCAGCCGCACTTCAAAGCTCGACACCGGCACGTCTGGAATCGACGCGTAGTTGGACGTCGTCACCCCTTTGGAGATGTTGGTGTTGCCGATGAGGATCACGGTGACCCCGTCGCCCTGCAGCACGAGATCGAGGTCGGGGAACGCCGCTCCTCCGTGGGATACGAAGATCGCGGTGCCGATCAGCTTGTCCGGCAGCGCCGGCGTCGCGACTGTGGCGCTGCCGACCTTCGACAGCGGTGGGCAGCTCAACGGACTGGCGTTGAACGTCGCTTCCGGGCAGGCGTTGTTCAGCGTGCTGATGCGCGAGGCGAGCAGTTTCGGCAGCGTCACCAGCACTGACTTTATGTTGGCTTGCGGACCGGCCGGATAGGCCACTTTCACGACCAGGATCGCGCCGTTGGCCCGCGAGGTCTTGGCGTTGGTAGAGGCCGTCAGCTTCGGTGCAAAAGCCAGCGCGCTGCAAGCTGTCGCCTGGAACGGGGTGGAGATGGGTTGGGTCGTGCCGAAGGTCGAAGTGAGCGTCGTTTCGGTCTTCAATGCCGCACAACTGGTGGGGTTGATCGCAAAGTTCGGGCGATTTACGTTCACGTCGATCGAGCGCAGGCGCAGCGGCACGCCGCCGACGATCGTTGGCAACTGGCTCGAGATGACGATGCGCGAAGTGAACGGTTCGACGTCGATGCTCGCCCGCGTGACGATCTTGCCGTAGTTGAACGGGCCGACTTTTTCAGCCGGCACGACGACCGAGAGGCCATACGGGGCGTTGCCGTAGGGGCCGGTCAGATAGGCGCTCCCCGGCAAGCTCAGCGGCTGCGGACCCGAACCCAGCGAGGCGCTGACCGTGCCGATCTGGCTCGCGGCCGTGCATTCGCCCCGCTGTGCTTGCGGTTCGGGGCAGAGGCTGACGGAGGGGATCTTGCCGAGGAGGCCTTGGGGGAGGACTGTTGTGAGCTTGGATACGTATTGCTGGCCTTCGCCGCGGAGGAGGCTGAAATTGAAGCTCGTGCCAGAACCACCTGTCGTAGGAGTGCTGGTCGCGCTTTGGCTGAGCGCGAACGGCAACGGCGAGGGACAGGCGGCGCCTTTGCCATCGAAGTCGATCGGGAACGACATGAACGGTTCGGCAGCGGGGTTGCCGCTGTATGGAGTCAGATTGGAGTTGGCGGTCGCCGGCCCGCACATCAGCGGGTTCGCCAGCGGTGTGTGGGGACCGTTGAGTGTGAGAACGAAGTCGCTGAAGGGGACCTGCGGGTTTTCGAGCACCGCGGTCGTCAGACGGCCGGTGGTGGCATTGGCGCTGACGTGACCTTCGAGGCGCACAGCCACGCCGTAGCGGGAAGCCTCGGCATCAATGAAGATGCGGTAC
>DATHMQ010000137.1:0-6155 GCA_035486935.1 Solirubrobacteraceae bacterium | reverse complement strand
GCCGGCGCGCGACGCGATAGTCCGCTCGAGCGGAGATGGCGCGGTACGCGAACTTGGCCGCGAGCGCGTAACCGAGATCCAGCGCGCGCGCCTGCTCGGCGGGATGATCGATGTCTGCGCTGAGCACGGCGTGGCTGAGGTGACCGTCGCACACGTGGTCGAGCGGGCGGGCGTATCGCGTCGCACGTTCTACGAGATCTACTCAGACCGCGAAGAGTGCTTCCTCGAGGCTTTCGACGAGGGTGTGGCCCGTGCTTCTCGCTACGTGCTCGACGACTACGACGAGACGGCGAGATGGGCAGATCGCATGCGCGGCGCTCTCACTGCGCTGCTTGCCTTCCTGGATGCCGAGCCAGCCACCGGGCGACTGCTGGTCGTGGAGTCGCTTGCGGCGGGAGACAGTGCCCTATCGCGCCGCCGAGCGGCGGTCGAGCAAATGATCGCGTTCGTGGACGGGGCAAACGCCGAGCTCAAGGCCGGAAAGCAGACGTCTTCGCTGACCGCTGAGGGTGTCGTGGGGGGAGCGCTCTCGATCCTGCACTCGCGGCTGCTGGCAGATGCACCGGGCTCCTTCCTCGAGCTAACGGGTCCGTTGACGAGCATGATCGTGCTCCCATACCTGGGGTCGGCGGCTGCCCGCAAGGAGCTGTCCAGGCCCGTCCCCAAGGCCCCGGCCAAGGCCCGTCGCGGCGAGCGCGATCCACTCAGCCAACTGGACATGCGGCTCACCTACCGCACAGTGCGCGTGCTTTTGGCTGTTTCTGCTCAGCCTGGCGACTCCAACCGCGGCGTCGCGGCGCGTGCCGGGATAGGCGATCAGGGACAGATCTCCAAGTTGCTGACGCGTTTGGAGAAGCTCGGACTCGTCGTCAACAAGAGCACGGCGCCTGGCACCGGCGCACCGAACGCTTGGGTACTGACCAAGCAGGGCGAAGAAGTGCACGTAGCGCTGGCGGCCAGACGCTGAATCTCTGTGCTGCGGCGTGGGGCATGTCGGGGCGGCCCGTGGCCTCGGCTCTTGCGGCTACCGTAGCCCGGTGTCAAAGAACGGCTGGAAACCCCCGTCGCCGGCTCGTGTGGCGCGCATTCGCGATCGGCTGCGCGAGCTTTATGGCATCCCGCGCATGGCGCCTCACGGGCGCCCGCTGGATGAGCTGATCCTGACGGTGCTCTCGCAGAGCACCAACGACCGCAACCGCGATGTCGCCTTCCTGCGCCTGCGCGAGCGCTTTACGGATTTGGACTTGCCCGCTCAGCCGATTGATTACGCGGCCGTGCTCGCCGCGCCCGTTGCCGAGGTGGAGGAGGCAATTCGCCCGGGCGGCATCTCCAAGGTCAAGTCGGCGCGCATCCAGGCGATCCTTGCCGCCATCGCCGGTTCCGCTGAGGGTTCCCTGCGTCAGATCGGCCGGGCCGATGGGGCGGGCTCGGGAGGTGAAGCAGACGCTACACCAGGTTCTGAGGATCCCCTGTCTCTGGAGTGGATGCGTGACGCTCCGGTCGAGACGAGCCGGACCTACCTGTGCTCGCTTCCGGGTGTCGGGCGCAAGACCGCGGCCTGCGTGCTGCTGTTCTCCTATGGGTTGCCCGACATTCCGGTCGACACGCATGTCTCGCGTGTCGGCACACGACTTGGGTTGTTCAGGCCTGGTGCTCCCTTCGAGGAGCTGCACGACCAGATGCTCGCGCTCACGCCGGCGGGGCAGGAGCTCGAGTTCCACGTCAACTTGCTGCGCCACGGACGGCGCACGTGTCATGCGCGCAATCCCGCCTGCCGCGAATGCGCGCTGGCGAGGATGTGTCCCAGTCGTCAACCGTGAGGTAGCACCGCAAAAGCGATCACGGCGTATTGCAGTGCTGCCGCGGCGATCACGAGCGCGTGGAAGATCTCGTGGTAACCGAACACCTTCGGCCATGGGTTGGGGCGGCCACTGGCGTACACGATCGCGCCGAGTACATACAGCAGACCGCCTGTCGCCAAGCCTGCTACGCCCAGCCAGCCGATGGCCGCCGGCAGCTCGCCAAAGACGGCCGCGGTCACCAGGCCCAATGCCACGTACACGCCGGCGAACAACCACTTCGGCGCGTCGATCCACAACAGCTTGAACACCGCCCCGCCGAGCGCTCCGGCCCACAGCACGATCAGGATCGTGCTTGCCAGCGACCCTTTCAGGGCAAGTAGGGCTACGGGTGTGTAGGTCCCCGCGATCAGGACGAAGATCATCGAATGATCCAAGCGTCGCATCCAGCGTCGAGCTTTTGGCCGCCAGGTGACCCGGTGGTAGAGCGCGCTTGTGCCAAGCAGCGCCGATACCGCTACCGCGTAGACGCTTGCCGAGAGACGTGCCTTGCCGTCCGAGGCGCCCAAGATCAGCGCCACCCCGCAGCCCAGCGATATGAAGAACGCGTACTGATGTGAGACACCACGCAGCTTCGGCTTCACACGTCAAACGGTAGCGACCTGTGGCCGCTTGCGGGCGAATAGATAATCTGCTACTCTCCCACTTAGATTTTTGAAACACGCTAACGCAAGGAGCAACAACCCATGGGCAAGACCATAGGAATCGACCTCGGCACCACGAACTCGTGCATGGCCGTGCTCGAGGGGGGCGAGCCCACCGTCATCGAGAACTCCGAGGGCGGTCGCACCACTCCCTCCGTCGTCGCCTTCACCGCCTCCGGTGAGCGACTCGTCGGCACAGTCGCCAAGCGCCAAGCCGTCACCAACCCCCAGAACACAGTCTTTTCGATCAAGCGCTTCATGGGCCGCAAGGAGGGCGAGGTCCGCGAGGAGGAGTCGATCGTCCCCTACAAGGTCGTCTCCGGCCCCAACGGCGATGCACGCGTCGAAGCCGCCGGTGAGCAGTATTCGCCGCCCGAGATCAGCGCGATGATCCTGCAGAAGCTCAAGACCGATGCTGAAGCCTATCTCGGCGAAACGGTCGATTCGGCTGTGATCACCGTCCCGGCGTACTTCAACGACGATCAGCGTCAGGCCACCAAGGATGCCGGCAAGATCGCCAATCTGGAGGTCAAGCGCATCATCAACGAGCCGACCGCGGCATCGCTTGCCTACGGCCTCGACAAGGAGTCAGACCAGACGATCCTCGTGTTCGACCTCGGCGGCGGCACTTTCGACGTGTCGGTGCTGGAGATCGGTGACGGTGTGTTCGAGGTGAAGTCGACCGCCGGTGACAATCACCTCGGCGGCGACAACTTCGACAAGGCGATCGTGGATTGGCTTGTGGCCGACTTCAAGCGCGACCAGGGGATCGACCTGAGCGCCGATCCGATGGCGTTGCAGCGTCTCTACGAGGCCGCCGAGAAGGCCAAGATCGAGCTGTCCACCTCTCAGGAGACGCAGATCAACCTGCCGTTCATCACGGCCGACGCCTCCGGGCCCAAGCATCTCGATACGCGCCTTACCAGGGCCAAGCTCGCCGAGCTGACCTCGGCGCTGCTCGATCGCGTCGTCGCGCCCGTGCGCCAGGCGATCGACGACGCCAAGGACAAGGGTGTCAAGGAGATCGACCACATCGTGCTCGTCGGCGGCATGACCCGTATGCCGGCCGTGCAGGAGAAGGTCAAGGAGTTGACCGGCAAGGACCCGCACCGCGGTGTGAATCCCGATGAGGTGGTTGCCGTAGGCGCCGCCATCCAGGCGGGCGTGCTCGCCGGCGACGTCAAGGACGTGCTGCTGCTCGACGTGACACCGCTTACGCTCGGCATCGAGACCAAGGGTGGCGTGATGACCAAGCTGATCGAGCGCAACACCACGATCCCGACACGCAAGGGCGAGGTCTTCTCGACCGCCGAGGACAACCAGCCATCGGTCGAGATCCACGTGCTGCAGGGCGAGCGCGAGATGGCTCAGTACAACAAGTCGCTGGGCAAGTTCCAGCTGACCGGCATCCCGCCGGCGCCGCGTGGCATCCCCCAGATCGAAGTCGCCTTCGACATCGACGCCAACGGCATCCTCAACGTGTCCGCCAAGGATCTCGGCACCCAGAAGGAGCAGAAGATCGAGATCAAGTCTGGCTCCGGGCTCTCTGAGGACGAGATCAAGCGGATGGTCACCGATGCCGAGTCACACGCCGAGGAGGACCGCAAGGCGCGTGAGCTCGCCGAGGCTCGCAACAACGGCGAGAACGCCGCCTACCAGGCCGAGCGCCAGCTGACCGATCTCGGCGACCAGGTCGACGCCGACTCCAAGGGTCGCATCGAAGAGGCGATCAAGGAGGTGCGCGAGTCATTGGAGGCCGAGGACCCGGCGGCGATCAACGCCCGTACCGAGGCTCTGCAGACGGCGTTCCACGCGGTCTCCGAGGCGATGTACCAGAAGGCTCAGGCCGACGCGGCGGCAGCTTCGGCCGATGGCGCCCCTGGCGGGGAGGCCGCGGACAACGGCGGCTCCGCCGAGGAGGACGTCGTCGATGCCGAGGTGGTCGACGAGGGCAAGAGCTGACCTCGATGACCGACAACACCGAGTCGCACACCACTGGCGTCCCCGAGACGGGGGCAACACCCGACGGCGGCGGGGCCGAGGCCCCGCTGGCCGTCGAGGTGGAGGTCGAGCAGCCCGACCACGAGGCTGTCGAGATCGAGGGCGACCTTGACGAACTAGTCAAGACCGCTGCCGAGCGCGACCAGTACCTGGCGCTTGCGCAGCGTACGCAGGCGGACTTCGAGAACTATCGCAAGCGTGTGGCTCGCGATGCGGTGCAAGCGCAGGAGCGCGGGGTGGCCAAGCTCGCGAAGGAGCTGTTGCCCGCTCTGGACAATCTCGACAGGGCGATCGACGCCGCGGAGGCTGAGGATCCACTGCTCGCCGGCGTACGGCTCGTGCGCTCGGAGCTCAGCGCGGCGCTCGCGCGCCTAGGCATCGAGGCGTTCGTGCCGCTTGGCGAGGCGTTCGATCCGAACCTCCACGAGGCGGTGGCCCAGCAGTCGGTGGAGGGTGCCACGAGCGGAGCCGTCGCCGAGGTCTTCCAGAACGGCTATCGCATGGGCGAGACGATCATCCGACCGGCACGCGTGCTCGTGGCCGCGTAGAGGTGTAGGCCACATGGCAACCCGTCCCGACTATTACAAGACGCTCGGAGTGGACAAGAAGGCGAGCGCCGATGACATCAAGAAGGCTTACCGCAAGCTTGCGCGTAGGTATCACCCCGATCGCAATCCCGACGACAAGCAGGCCGAGGAGCGCTTCAAGGAGATCTCCCAGGCCCACGACGTGCTTGGCGATCCGGAGAAGCGCAAGCAGTACGACTCTGGCACCGGGCCCTTCGCCGGTGGAGCATCCGGCGGGCCTGGCTTCGGCGGCTTTGGCAATTTCGACTTCGATGCCTCCTCGATGGGCGACATCCTCTCCAACCTGTTCGGCGGAGGTGGTGGCGGCGCCGGGCCGGCGTCCGGCGGCGCTGGTGCCGGCAGTCGGCGTGCGCGCAATCGCCCGCAGCGCGGGCGCGATCTGGAGACCGAGGTGCGCATCTCCTTCGACCAGTCGATCTCCGGTGCGCAGGTTCCGCTTTCGGTGCCCACCAGCAGTATCTGCAATACCTGTCATGGCACCGGCGCCAAGCCCGGCACGACGCCGAAGGTCTGTCCTCGCTGCGAAGGGCGCGGGATCGAGAGCCAAGGGCAGGGGATGTTCTCCATCACCCAACCCTGCTCGCTCTGCGGCGGCTCTGGCACTGTCATCGAGGATCCCTGTCCCACCTGTCACGGCTCAGGGGCCGTGCGCACGGTCAAGAAATTCCGCGTGAACATTCCCGCCGGCGTGAAGGAGGGCTCGCGCATACGCGTCGCCGGCAAGGGCGAGGACGGCCCCCGCGGTGGGCCTGCCGGCGATCTCTATGTCGTTACACACGTCGATCCATCGCCGGCCTTCAAGCGCAAGGGCGACAATCTGGAGGTCGAGGTTCCGCTGAGCATTCCCGAGGCGCTGCTCGGAGCCGAGGTTCGCGTGCCGACGCTCGACGGAGCCAAGACGCTACGTGTGAAGCCCGGCACCCAGCACGGCGCGTTGCAGCGACTGCGCGGCGAGGGGCCCCCCAAGCTTGGCAGCAAGAGTCGCGGGGACATCCACTATCGCTTCACGCTCGACGTGCCCGAGGAGCTGAGCGACGAGCAGCGTGCTGCCGTCGGTGAGCTGT
>DATHMQ010000136.1:0-2619 GCA_035486935.1 Solirubrobacteraceae bacterium | reverse complement strand
GAGCAGCTGTCCACTGGCGATGCGAAACACGATGCTGTAGCCGATCTGCCCGGCTGCGCCGGTGACTGTTACTCGTACTGGTTTGCTCACAAGCTCATCTCCTTTTGAAGGTTCTCATCGATCGAAGCTAGGAACTCCTGTGTGGTCTGCCACGGCTGGTCGGGCCCGATGATCACAGCGAGATCCTTTGTCATGCTGCCGCTTTCCACGGTCTCGATACATACACGCTCGAGCGTCTCGGCAAAGTTGGTGACCTCAGGCGTGTCGTCCATGCGTCCGCGCGCTGAGAGGCCACGCGTCCAAGCAAAGATCGACGCGATCGGGTTGGTGGACGTGGGCTTGCCCTGCTGATGGGCGCGATAGTGGCGCGTAACGGTGCCATGCGCTGCCTCCGCCTCCACGGTCTTACCGTCGGCGGTCATGAGCACGCTGGTCATCAATCCAAGGGAGCCGAAGCCTTGGGCGACCGTGTCGGACTGCACGTCGCCATCGTAGTTCTTGCACGCCCACACGTAGCCGCCATCCCACTTCAAGCACGACGCGACCATGTCGTCGATCAGGCGGTGTTCGTAGGTGATGCCAGCCGCCTCGAAGTCGCTCTTGAACTCTGCCTCGTACACCTCTTCGAAGATGTCTTTGAAGCGCCCGTCGTAGCGTTTGAGGATCGTGTTCTTGGTAGACATGTACACGGGATAGTTGCGCTCCAGGCCATATCGCAACGATGCGCGCGCGAAGTCGCGGATCGAGTCATCGAGGTTGTACATCGCCATCGCCACACCACCGCTGGGGAAGTCGTACACCTCGAGCTCAATCGGCTCGCTGCCGTCGGCCGGCGTGAACGCGAGCGTCACCTTGCCCGGACCGGGGACCACGAGGTCGGTCGCCCGGTACTGGTCGCCAAACGCGTGACGGCCGATCACGATCGGCTTCGTCCATCCCGGCACCAGACGCGGCACGTTGGCGATCACGATCGGCTCGCGGAAAATGACGCCGCCGAGGATGTTGCGGATGGTGCCGTTGGGCGAGCGGTACATCTCCTTGAGGCCGAACTCCTCCACACGCGCCTCGTCAGGCGTGATCGTCGCGCACTTCACACCGACGCCGTGGCGTTTGATCGCCTCCGCTGCGTTCACCGTCACCTGATCGTCTGTGGCGTCACGATGCTCGATGCCGAGGTCGTAGTACTCGAGCTCCACGTCCAGGTACGGGACGATCAGCTGCTCCTTGATGAACGACCAGATGATCCGTGTCATCTCATCGCCGTCTAGCTCGACGACGGGGTTCTTCACCTTGATCTTGGCCATGGGCGGGATCCTTGTTGTCTCTAGGCCGGAGGGGCCGAGCCCGCGTTGGGGCAACGGGACTGCCGATCCTCCGAGGGGATGGGGCGGCCGATGCTATCGCGGGTGGGTGCGCATCGATCCCGCAGGTCCCGCCGGGGCGCCCGTCAGTCGTTCCAGTTGCCCTCCGCGCCGTGCGCCACGAGCACCTTCGCGCGCCCGCCTGTGAACGGCACCGTGACGATCTGCCCGTGCGAGGGCGGCTGCTCGAAAGATCCCGCATCGAGCAGCAGCGTGCTGCCATCGCTCGAGATCCCCGCGGCTTGGGCCGTCTGGCCGTGGACCATGATGCCGCGCGCGCGTCCGGAGGCGACGGTGACAGCGTAGGCGTTGCTTGTGTCCTCGCCCTCGAACTCAGCCAGCAGCCTGCTGCCGCTGGCTGAGAACGCAAGCGGCACGAGACCCTGCAGGAGCGAGCCAACGGCGATATGCGTGAGCTTGCGTACGCGCACGCCCGCTGGCGTAGCCAGCCAGATCTGGTATTCGGGCGACAGGTGGCGGCTGCGCTCGCGGTCATACGCGATGTACTTGGGGCCCCAGATGGGGAACAGGCTGTGCCCGTCACTGGTGATGCGGCGCAGGTCGCCGCCGTCGGCTTCGCTCGTGTACAGGTTCACACTGCCCGTGAACGATTCCGAGTGCGACAGCCCGAACACCAGCTTGTCGCTGCCGTCGCGGGCAAAGCTCGCGCCGTAGATCTCGCCGTGCGCAATTGTCGTAACCACACCAGTCTGCGTGTCGATCACGACCAGGCCAGAGTCATCGGCAATGTCGTTGGTGCCGTTGGATTGCAGCTCGACCGCCAGATAACGCGAGTCTGGCGACCAGGCAACCGGCGCGGCCACCGCAGTTTCGAGGCTGAGGTAGTCAGCGATCGGAGCGCCCGAGGAGGGGTAGATGCCGAGCGACGGGCCCTGTTCCTGGTTGCCGACGACCGTGCCGAACAGCGACACCGCAACCGACTCGCCGCTCGGCGCCAGCAGCGGCTGCTGCCCCAAGCCGAGCAGCTTTGGGTCGCTGCCGTTGGCCGCAGCCAGCCACACTTTCGACGTCCCGCTAGAGGTCTCGGTGACGTAGACGAGCTGCGGCGGTTGGGGGTTCAGATCCGCCACCACTTCGGCACCGGCGCTCCCCGCCGCCCCGAACACACTCAACAACAGGAACAGCGCGCTTGCCGCAAACTCTGCCCAGCGGGGGGTGATCAGCTTCGACATCGCGCCGCAGCCTACTCTCTGCTTCACTGTCATGTGATGGCTAGCACGATGTCGGCATCAGTGGG
>DATHMQ010000135.1:0-30221 GCA_035486935.1 Solirubrobacteraceae bacterium | reverse complement strand
TTCTGCCCCTCTTTCGCTTCCTACGCGATGTTCCTCCGGAGCGAGAGGTCGCAAGTTCGAATCTTGCCGGGCGCGTGTTGGAATCCCTTTCAACGGTGCGGGCTGTGGCCATCCCAGTGGGTTTTGGGTCGGGCGTCACCTCCCCGAAAAATGCCTCGATTGCCTTTTCCTCTGCCTTTTGGTGCCGGTAGGCGACAGACGGCGACTAGTCGGTCGACGTGCAATGTCAGCCAGATCGTGGATCATTAGATGGCGATGAACTCAACAAGTCATGTCCCGAACGTCGGTAGGCAGAAGGCGCGGTGGTTCGAGTCGGCTCCGCCTCCCCTGCGGCGAACTCTGACGGCGTCGATCTTGATCCTAGTTCCGGCGCTACTGGGCGCGGTCTTCGAGTGGCCCCGATACGTGACTTACGCACTTTTGGTTCCCGGGTTTAGCTTGGAGATCGCATTTGGTTGGGCCGCCGCGCGGGCACGTGGCGCCGAGTATCGAAAGGCACGCCCTTCACGCGGCGTTCTGACGTTGGTGGGAGGTTGCTGTGGCCTCCTGGGCTCGCTTGTCGCTGGCCTTCACACGACGTACGCTCCACTGCTATTCGCGCTATTGCTCATTGTTGTGGCGGAGCCGTTGTCGCGCGTTGTATGGAAGCGTCACGCAAGCGCAGCGGAGTATGAATAGCCCGCTACCGACGGATCTCGCCCAGCGCGTAGTTCATTGGCGTCTCAACCAAGCTGAATACCTCGCCGCTTATTCGATGCACGCCTGACGTCGGACGCAGTCGTTGAGCAGAGGGAGGACTGCTCCATGCATCGTGTGGTCGGTTCTCATCGGTTCCTCGCAGGCCCTTCGATCAGTGCTCGCAGTGCCGCCTTCTCGTCCTCTCCGCGCCGCATCGACTGGCGGTAGACACGCAGGGCGAGCGCGGGATCGGTGTGCCCCATCTCGTCCATGACGACGCCTGGGTCCTCGCCGATCGCGTAGAGGATGCTCGCGAACGTACGCCTGAGGGAGTGCGGGGTGATGCCTTCGGCAAGGGGTGGCAGATCGCGCGCTCCCAAGTTCTTGTTGGCTCGCCCCACCGACGCTCCGATAACTCGTGAGCGCAGATTGTCCGTGCTCTGACGCCTGCCGGTGCTCGTCGCAAATACGAAGCCGTTGGCATCGACGGTTGTTCGAAGAGCATTGGCACGCGTCAGCTCCGCGTTGAGCGCACCCCTGATCTTGATACGACGGGTGCCAGCGTCGGTCTTCGCCTCGCCCACCTGAAGCCAGCCCGCTTCCAGGTCCACGTCTCGCCAGCGCAGCGCGCACAGCTCGCCGATCCGCAACCCGGCGAATACCAGCGTGGCGATCATCGCTTTGCGCTCTACGTGTCGGCGATCGCGGTGCGCGTTGCGGTCCAACTCCGTCGCCGCGTCGAGCAATGCGTGGATCTGAGTCGCAGTGTCGAGATAGGTGCGGCGTGGGGCGCGTTCGCGCACCCGCCTTCCTCTCCCCCGCGCGGGATTGCGTGCGATCAGATCGCGCTCGACGGCACCCTCCAAGATCGCGCCGAGAAGGATCACGGTCATGTTGATCGAGCGCGCCGAGAGCGGGTTGTCTTCGGCAAGCTTGGCAGCGATGTAGCGCTCCACCGCGTCGAATGTGACCGCATCCAACGGGTAGTCCTTGAAGAACGGCAGCAGGTGCTTCTCAAGCCGCCAGCGGTAATCTGATTGCGTCGTTGTCCTGAAATGACCCGCGTGTCGCAGCCACCAGTCCTCGGCGTACTCATGGAAAGTGAGTACCTCTATCCTTTGAGGCGATTTGGAATGTTGCGGCGGCTGCCAAATCCCGCGCTCGACGTCGGCGAGAACATGACGAAGCTCTCGCTCGGCCTCGGCCAAAGTGACCGGGCCGAGCGAGATGTATTGGCGTCTGCCGTCAGCGGTGAACCGCAACCCTCTGTAGACCCGGCCGTCCTTGCCTTTACGTTCAACGATTTGGCCTGTGGCCGGACGGGGCATTACGCACGATCCGTGAGCCCGTTGGCGTTCAGGAACTCTTCGATTACGCGAGCGTTGCGGGTTGCTGTCTCGCGCTGCCGCTTGACGCCCTCGACGTCGGCGTGTTCGCTCATGTAGTCGTGCTCGACCTCAAGGCGAGTGCGCATCGCCTTGGCGATTACCTCGCGATGGGTGTCAAGGTCGAGCGACAATGCCTCTTGGGCGTCAGGCTCTCCCCACCCGAGCAGGTGGAGCACCGCCGATAGTCGTCCAGCAGCGCGAGCGGTCGCAGGAACAGCTCGGGGTGCTTCTCCTTGGCGTGGGTCATGCTCGCCTCTTCGATTCGGCTGGCGGCCACGCCCAGTTCGCTGAGTAGGGCGGAGCGTAGGATCACGACGGCCTCGGCCGGGATGCGGGTGATGGTCATGTCGGTTCCTCCTTTGTCGGAGGCCACGGGAACGGCTCTAGCGAGCGAGAGACCCAACCGGGGTCGGTTAGGGTGTCTGACGCGCCGGGAGTTGACGCTTCCGGTGCCACGCCCCCGGCCGTACCAGCGGTGCGGGGGCACTATTTTGGTTTGGGTCGAACAACTACAACCTGGTTGAAAGTACCAAGTGGACCGGACGGTACCTCGCGCAGTGGACGACAAGACGACAGACACCGACGATGCGACAAACGACCACCGGGAGGCAGGTCGCGCGCTGCGTGCGTTGCGCCATCGAGCCTCGCTAACGCAAGAAGCGCTGGCGGAACGATCGGGGATCGATGTGACGTACGTGTCCCAGGTCGAGAACGGCCGGCGTGGCGTGCGCTGGCATACCGTGATGAGGCTCCTGCGAGGGCTGGGGATGAGTGTGAGCGATCTCGGCGCCGAGATCGACAGGCAGCAAGACAAGTAGATCGCGCGGCGTTCGGACTCGCTGCCGGTTATGGGCGCACGCGGACTCACGAGGTGCCTCGTGGTCGCACGGCGAGGACACGGCCGACTGTTCGCTTCGGACGGCCACCTCGGCGAGCCCTCCCAGCAGAAGCGCGCTCATTTGTCCCATCTGCACCCGTAGATGAGCGCGGTCGAGCGAGATCCGAATCTGAGCCTTGCCTTTGGTCCGGTGCCGAGACGGATGGGGTGCAGTTCGTTGGCGTGTTCGTAGACCCAGGAGCGCTCCACGCCGAGTTCGGCGGCGAGGGTCGCAGCGTCCACAAGACGACGAGCCGCGCTAACTGGATCATCAGCCCGCAGTAGTTCTACGACTCGCTTTGCGAGCGCCTCGACGTGGGCGTTATCGAGCCCATCGCGGGCGCGCTCGGTGTCGAGATTGGGGCGCTGCGGCTTCTGCTCGAAGTTATCCATCTAGTGCTATTGACCGTGAGAACATCAAAGCGGCCAAGCAATTTGTCTACAGCTCGCGCCTCCCGCAGCTTTCCGTCTGCAATCGACGACCCTTCACACGGTCCATTCGTCCCGTTCCGGCGGTCCCATTCCGGACCCGTCGTCTCAGTCTTCGCGATGCTCGCGGCGCTTCAAGGCGCCGTTGCAGACCAGATGCACAAGCGTCTAATCGCTTGTGTGACGACTGTGTGACGAAGTCTGTGGCCGCTTTGCGGTGCTCACGGTCAATAGCTATGTGATGAACGCAGCGAGCATCCCGGCGGCACGCGGTGGCGACTACGCCAGATATTTGGAGGGAAAGACGGTCGCGCCGGAGCGTGGCGACTACTACCTGACTCCCGATGGCGAGTTGACTCAGGCTCCCGGCCGGTGGTTGGCGGACCCTCAAACGCTCGAACAATTCGGTATCCAGGCCGACGCGCCGATGAGCGGCGAGGACTTCGTCGCGCTCATGGAAGGCCGCCATCCACAGACCGGAAGATGGCTGCGGCGTGCAGGCGCCGACGGTAGCCGTGGCGGTGGGATCGACGGCGTATTCAGCGCCCCAAAGTCCGTGTCGACCACATGGGCGCTCGCCGATCCGTGGCAGCGAGAGCAGATCGAGCAAGCCCACACGAACGCCGTCGAGCAAGCAGTCGCCCATATGCGGGAGCACGTCGGCGTGGTCCGTCGTCGCTATGGCGGTGAGGTCGTCGAGGAGCCCGCCAAGGACTTGATCGCGGTCGAGTACCGGCACACCACAGCTCGCGGTGTCTCAGGTACCGACGCGCCCGATCCGCAACTCCACAGCCACGTCGTCATCACGAGCGCGGTACGCGAGGACGATCGAATCGTCGCCGTAGGCTCCCGGCCTGTGTTCCGTGCGGCGGGAGAGGTCGGTGCGTTTTACCGTTCCGCGCTCGCGCAGGAACTCGCCGACCAGGGGTATCCAATCGAGCAGGCGACGGGGAAGGACGGCAAGTATTTCGAGATCGCCGGTGTCCCCGAGGAATTGCGCGATGCTTTCTCGGGGCACTCCAGGGAGGTCGCGCGGGCAGCCGATCGTTTCCGTGCTCGCTACGGTCGTGCACCTGAGCGTGGCGAGCTGCGCGACCTCGCGCTCGAGAACCGCCGCGCGAAGAAGCTGACCAACCGAGCTGACCTTGAGAACGTGTGGAGGGACACCGCGAACCGCTATAGGTTTGGTCCTGATGAGGCGTTGCGGCTACTCGCCGGCGAGCGCACCCGGCCAGCCGTCCGGCCAGTGGATGATCGGATCTAGGAACGCCTCACCGAGCGTCACGCCGTCTTCGAGCTGCGCGACCTGCACACAGTCGCCTTGGAGCAGACCGCTGGCGAGCTGACACCACAAGACGCGCTCAAGGTCGCCCACCAAATGATCCGCGACCGGCGGGTACTGTCGTTGGAAGGCGGGCGTATGACGACACTCGCTGTCCGCGCACAAGAGCAAGCCATCGAACGACGAGCAGCCGTACTTGCCCGACCCGCGGGACGCGATGTCGGGCATATCGCACGGATGAACGCGGCACGCGAGGTCGCCGAGCGCATCGGCTCGCCACTCACCGACGAGCAAGACCTGGCGCTACTCGTCCTCACCGGTCCCGAGCGTACAACCGTGCTCGTCGGCCCGGCAGGAACAGGCAAGGGCGTCGTCATCGACGCTGCAGCCCGAGCTGAGCAACTGGCAGGACGCGAAACAATGGGGATCGCCGTCTCCGGCTCCACAGCCGAGCGACTCGGCACCGACAGCCCTGCGCTCCAAGGAAACACGATGACGCTCGACGCGCTCACCGCCCGAGCAAACACCGGGTCCGTTCACATTGGTCCCGATACAACGGTCATTCTCGATGAGGCTGGGATGGTCGATCACAAGCGCCTCGACGCCCTCACCAACCTGGTCGAGCGCTCGGGCGCGAAGCTGATTGCGGTTGGAGATTGCAAGCAGCTTCCCTCGATCGGTCCCGGCGGCATGTTCGACCGGCTCACCAAGCACGCGCCGACGGTGGAATTGGAGACGATCCACCGCACAACCAACCCGCAGGAGCAGCGAGCGTGGCAAGCACTACGGGCAGGTGAACCCGAGCGTGCGATGGCCCACTACAAGGCCCGAGGACGACTCCACCTCACAGACACCCGCGACCAATCAGCCGAGAAGGCCGTCCAAGCGTGGGCACAACTCACCAAGGAAGTCGGGATCGACAAAGTCGCGCTGATCGCGGACTCCTCGAACAAGGAGATCGACAGGCTCAACGCCCGAGCACAACACCTCCGCACCCAACGCGGCGAACTCGGCCCGCGCGAACTCCAGCTCGACGCGGTCAACTATGGGCTCAGGGAAGGCGATCACGTCGCGTTCATCGCCCAACACCGCCCACGCGGCCAGCCGCGCGTCGAGAATGGCACGCGCGGCCAGGTCACGAACATCGACCAGGAGGGGGCGCTCACGCTCCGGCTCGACGGGTCTGACCGCCGACTGCAGCTCGCGCGCCCGGAGGCCGAGTCGCTGCGGCTCGCCTACGCCCAACACGTCTACCGCCAACAGGGCGCCACCGTAGATCGCGCCATCGTGCTGACCGGCGGCTGGCAAACCAGCAAGGAGACCGCCTACGTACAAGCAACCCGCGCACGTCACGGCACCGACTGGTACCTCGCACGCGACCAGCTCGGAGAAGAAGGACAAGACCCCGACCGAATCACACGTCTCGCCGTACGCATGACCCGAAGTCGAGCGCACACTCCATCCGTGACTCACCGAGAAATCGCAGGTCCGTTGTGGGACCTCGGCCGCGATCCGCTACGCCTCAGCAGGCTGATTCCCCATGTGAGCCAGCTCTTGCGAACACCAACCCGCGATGCGCCAGATCACGACATCGGACGCGGACGGTGACCGATCGGTCACCCCTCCGGTTCGCCAACTCCCGGACGTCGGCCGTTCCGGCAAGGGAGCCGGTCTCCACGCGGATCGTCATCGTATCGAGGGTTGGCTTCGAGAACCGGTTCATTCGGCGCAAATCGATAGGCCGAGCCGCCTGAAGGCTTCGTTTAGCGCTCCTAGCTCGTGACTGGCGCGCAGAGACGCAGCATTCGCCTTACGGAATTGGCCAGCTGAAAATAGCCGCGTTGATTCGTCGGCTACATTTGCAGTCAATGCCATCTCCCGATACAAGCGTTCGAGCCGACCGAATCCCGGCGGGCGAGGGATCTGAATAAGCGCGCTGGCCTCCGATGCCGTGACAGCATTAGTTGCCCGTGCGAGCTGCACTTCGTGATCACGCTACTTGCGTGCCTGCCGACCAATCTGCGCGACCTCGGCGTTGTAACGCTCGCACACGGTGCGCACCTGAGTGCCGTACATGCGTGCAGTGACGACCTGCGTCGAACTCGGCGCTTGTGATCTGCTGCCTGTCGAGCTTTGACTGCCACAGCCCCCGACAGCGCCTGCGAAGACAACTACTATCGCCATCATCACCCGCGAGGGCGGCCGCCGCGCTAGGACCGCTCGGAGCATGGTTCCACAAAGCTTGTCAAGATGCGTCCGGAATCTCAATCCTGTTTCTCGCCGCACCGATTCGTGGCACCAACTGCCGCGAGAATACTGGCGATCCCGCCAAAAAGTCGAAATCGCCCCATCTTGAGGTCTCGATATTCAGAGTTAGAAACATACCGCACAACATGCCCGTAGCGAGTGGTCACGTAGTGGCCGTCACGAACTACTGGTGTCTCAAGCGTCACATGATCGCCAATCGCAATAACCGCTACGCCCCAAACAACACAAACGATGAGGAAGATGCGCCAAGCGCGCGGGGCACGAACCCATACCGTACGGATGTCGACGCGAGCCGTGCGTCGTCCGACTACCTGCGTATAGCGAACAACTGAATATGCAAACGTGGTAATTGCCGATACAACCATAATCCATATCAAGAGCCCGGAGCATCCGACATAAACCCCAAGGCTTACTGTCGTCAACACCAATACTGCGATGGCAGACGATATCGAGGCTATAGCCTCGATACGTTTTCGGGTTATGCGTTGTCTCAAGGCTAATATCACTGGTTTCCGTTATGGCAAAGCATTCAGCGCCCGCAACGAGAGAAACGTGATGCCAAAGGTCACAGTTCTCCTGGCGCGCCGTAGTCATTCTGCGTCCTTCTTGCCGATTCGTCGATTCCAGGTGGCCTCAAAGTCCGGCTTCGCCATTAGCCACAACACGCCCAAAGGCCGAAAACGTCTCGAATTACGTCACCTTTCCCGAAGCTACAGAACCTGGCGGGCCGAGCAGAGCACGCAATTCAGCAAGCGTCTCGTCTGCCTCGTCCACTGCGATCAGCAATGACTGCTCGCCCTGCAGCGTAAACTCTAGACGCTGCCGTTCTCTCCCTGCCTCGGGGGCAGAACCCTGATCCTCCAACTTGACGGAAACGAGGTCCGAAAGCTGGAACCTTTGGACCTCTGGAGGGTTGAACCAAAGATTGCCAAGCCGAGCCGGAACGAACATGATCCTGCCCGTAGTAACATAAAGCGTCCCTTCGAGCCACCCCTTCCGCCCACGCATGTAGCCGATCCCACTCCACAGCATTTGCTCACCGGGCCATAGCGCCGGCGGAGCCGGAAAATCCCATCGCATGAGCGTAAGCGACTCTAGAGGCACTCTACCGTCAGGCCCGCTGGCCCGCTTGTCTGGCGCCCGCAGCCCACGCTTCTCACGCCAAGTATCGAAGCGCCCAACGCTCATGGGAGGCATTTGTCCTGCTTGAATCCTCACCCCAAACCAATATGACATGGCCTTGGCAAGCCTTCTCTGGCCGTTTATGAACGCAACTATGAAGCTGATACCTACTACAGCACACACCACAGCGAGCAGATCGTCGAGCGCGTTGTTTCGTGCAAACAATAGGCCTGCTGCAACAGCGAACACCGGCGCTACTATTCCAATGCTTCCGGTCCTCCTAAAGAGACGCAGCTCCGCAGTAGCTTCCTCGCCGATCCTCGGAACCCACGTGGCCTGAAATTCGGACCCTGCCACTACCCACAACCGGTTGCTGAGGTGCGCGACGAGCCCGACGCGGACGATGGGTTTAGAGCGTTAGCAAGATCGGCGAGGAAGCCTATCACGCTTGTTGGAACTCCGATCGCTGTCGCCCCGCTTGCTGCCACGCCGCCGACGACGCCTGTACCGACAGCGACGGCGCCTCCGCTCGCAATCGTGCCCAGTGTCGCTCCGACACACCCGACGGCGCTTCCACCAGCGCACCCGACAGCGTCGAGTCCTGCTCCGGCGAAGCCCGAGGCTGCCGAAGCGGCCCCCAGTGACCCGACTGCCTCGCCAGCGCCGGCGCCAGCAGCCGCGACTGCCCCGGCGCCAGTCGCCACAGCAACGCCTCCGAGGGCTATGCCTCCGGCCTCGGTCGGGTTTTTGGCAATGGATTCTACGCCAGACACGATAGCTCCTGGTGCTTCAGAGAAGCAGTTTTCTGAGGATTCAGGGGAAAAGCTACAGAGGCCACTCTGATCCATCTCGTTGAACGGGTTATCCCCCGCATAGTAGTAGGGCGCACCCGTGAGCGCTACTGCCGGATCGACGCTCAGGAACTGTGCGGTAGCGGGGTCGTAAACCCGAGCACGCAAATAAATCAGTCCTGTATCCGAGCTTGTGTATTGGCCGTCCCATCCGAGTGGAGTAGTCGCGGTGCCGGTGTGTCCGGTCTGGTTGCCGTAGGCGTCGTATGTGAACGTGGTTTCTTTGGCGCCGGTCGAACTGGTCAGGAGCCGTGTGGAGCCCTGCTGGTCGTGGTGTATGTAGAGTACTTTTTCGCCCGTGATTTGCTCGATCGGCAGGCCTCCTGGACCGAAAATGTAGCTGTTCGTTCCGTCGCCGAGAAGTCGCGGGAGCCCTTCATTGGTTTGCCAGTCGAGGTAGGTGGTGGTTTTGGAAATGGTTTGGGATGCGCGAAGGTTGTTGCCGTCGTAGGCGTAGGTATCTTCGATTGCGGCTTTTTCGCCTTCTTTGGGTCGTTCAACGGATATCAGGTTTCCTGCTTGATCGTAGCCGTATGTCGTGGCTGACCCGGTAGTGGGGGCGCTTTTGGTGCGCTGGCCAACTTCGTTGTATGTGTAGGTCACGCTAGGGCCTTTTTCGAGCTGAGCGGCTTTATCGTAGGTGTAGGTGCCTGTGCCGATCTTTGTCGGACTGTTGGCCATGTTATATTCGTAGGCGGTCGATCCGGCTTTCGTTAGACGATTGTTCGAGTCGTAGGTGTATTCGGGTTTTTCTTCGCCGGGTAGCCCTTTTGAGGTTGCCTTCTTGACCTGGCCGTCATTGTCGCGCGTGTAGACGAGCGAGGCTAGTGTTTCTGAAGCCTTGAGCATCTTGACTTCGCTCATTTGGTCCGCGTCGTTATAGGTGTATTTGTCTTCGTTGCTGGTGCCCGAAGGGAAAGTTATGGTCGTGAGGTCGGAGTCGGCGTCGTAGCCGAATTTGGTTGCGTGTTCAAGCCAGTCAGTCACCTTTTCGAGGCGTCCGGCTTTGTCGTATGCATGTGTCACGGCTTTGCCGTTGGGGTAGGTGATCTTTAGTAGCTGGTTTGCGAGATCGTATTCGTAGCCGGTGGTTTCCCCGTGCCCGGTTTTGGTTTCGGTAAGGCGATCGAGTTGATCATAGGTGTTTGTTGTTTCCCCTGTCCCATCTGTCATGTGGGTGAGCTTGTTGTCACCGTTGTATTCGTATTTGACGGCGTGGGTTTTACCGTCGGAGTAGCTGGTTTCGGTGAGACGGTTCGCGGCGTCATAGGTATAGGTTGTGGTTCGACTCTCGGCGTCGGTGAGCTTGATGAGGTTGCCTGCGCTGTCGTATTCCTTCTTGGTTTTGCGTTCGCGCGGATCGATGGTTTCAGTTACTTGCTCAAGCGCGTTGCGCACGTATTTGGTCACATTTTTGTTGCCGTCAGTTTGGCTCGTGATCTGCCCTTGGCTGTCATAGCCGGTTTCGGTGATGGTTTTGTTCGGTTCTTCGGTCTTCGTTAGCTCGTTGTCGGCGTCGTGCGTGTACTTCGTTTTGTGGGAGTTACCGTCTGTTACCGTTTCGAGATTCCCGGCTGCATCGTAAGTGTATTTTGTTTCGTGGCCCAGTGGATCGGTGATCTTGATCGGGCGGCCGCGCTGGTCGCGTTCTGTCTTCGTCTTGAATTCACTTGGTTTTCCGCCCGAGACATTGCCCCGTGGGCTGACTGTGGCTATTTCCTGAGAGTCTTCGTTGTATTCCCAGGTGCGCTTGTCGCCCGCAGGATCGATTTCCGCCGAGCGGTCGCCGTAGGAGTCATATTCATATTTTGTCGTTCGTTCCAGCGGGTCAGTGACGCTTTCGAGGTCCTGGTGGGAGTCGTATTTGTATGTCTTGGTTTGAGTTTTTTCGCCTGGTGCCGGCCTGGAAATCGTTTCCGGGTTGCCATGACTGTTGCGTTTGATCGTCGTCGTCTCGCCATCAGGTGTTGTGGTAGAGATCACGTCGTGGGTGGAGTCGTAGGTCCATTCCGTGCTATGTCCGAGAGCGTCTGTTTCTACCGTGCGGTCTCCCGTCGAGTTGTATCCGTACCTGACGGTGTGACCGTTGGGATCGGTGATGGCTACGAGGTTTCCTGAACTTTCGTATTCGTAAGTGGTGGTTTGAGCGATCGAGGTGCCCGAGGCATGGGTAACGCTTGTCGGCTCGCCAGCGAGGTTGAACTTCTCGACGGTCGTGGATTCGTTGGGTTCTGTGATCGTGGTTTCGCTACCAGTTTCGCTGGTCGTATATTTCCAGGTGCGTTTGCGTTCGAGAGCATCGGTCTGTGAAATCACGCGGTGGGATGTGTCGTATTCGGTTTTTACCGTATTACCGCGACCGTCAGTCTCTTCAGTCATTTCATGCGACGTGTTGTATTTGAATTTCCAGTTCGCGCTTGTTTCGCCCGGCTCTGTGACGCTGGCCAGCTTGCCGCTTTCATATGTGTATTTGACTGTGTGGCCCATCGGATCTTTCGCGCTTTCCACGAGGCCTTCACTGTTGTAGGCAAACGTCAGTTTGCGGCTAGCACCGTCGGTTACCGATTCGAGCTGGCTTTTGGAATTATACGCCATCGTCAGCGAGTTGCCGTTACGATCGGTCTCGCTTGTGAGCTGGCCTGAACTGTTGAAATGCAGAGCGGTCTGGTCGGGAAGGGTGTAGATATAGCCCGTGCCTTCCTTAGCAAACGTGGCCTGCACGAGCGGAGCAGCCGGGGTCCAGAGTTCGCCGGAACCAAAGAACCTGACCGTCGAACCGTTGTCCTGGTAGACGGTCGCCTGTTTCGCTTCTTCGTTGATTTCCACGTGCGCGCTGTATGATCCGGTCCACCCGTAGCCGAACGGTCCAGGTGAACTCTGATTGGCCGCCAGTTGCGAGTTATAGGTGCGTCTGAGCCGCATCCCGGGACCACGACCGCCCACGCTCAGATCGGTCTGCGTTTCCGTCTCGTTACCCGTCGCACAGTTGACAGGTTTACCCAGTTTACATTCCCGCCGGTTCGGAGCCGCTTCACTTTCAGAACCGTATTGTTCTTCAGGCGTCAGACTGAGCGGACTGGCGCCATGTTCACCTTCAAGCTGCCAGGTCAACCATTTTTCCATGAAAGGCGTTTTTTCAAGTGTTGATTTGGTTGCTGATTCGACCGCAGTCGTGCCTGGATTGCTGGCTTCGTTGAGCCATTCTTCGTTATGAACGTTTTCTCCGCTCGGTATCTCCTGATGGGCCCATTCTACCGGCTTGCCAAAGTGAAATTTTTGAGAGAACCCTTCGGCTATCATCGGGGACCATATTTCTTCGCCTAAATAGGTACCCTCACCGCAATGGTTCCATACCCATTCCTGAATGTTCCAGCCTGGCACGGTCCACCCGCCGGCGCCGCATCTTTCGCCCGGCTCTGAAGGATTCTCGGCGTAGGCCAGTGATGCCACTATCTCGTTGACACCACAGACGACCAGGTACCACTCGTTACCGGGAGAATAGGCGTGTTCGTAGAAGGTAGTCCCTATTTCCTGGCCAGCTGACTGGAAGATAGTGCCCCAGTCGTGTTCACCGCTGCACGCGGGCGGGGTCACCGAAGGTTCGACGGGTCCGGTGATTTCCATCCACTTAGGATGGGGGCTACCATAGCCCAACTCCAGCCCAACCTTCAGCGGCACCGGGAACAATTTTACCTCCCTGAGCTCACCGCGAAGCTCGCTTATAGAACCCCACATGCCGGTACCAGAAGTCTCAAGTTCACCAAGTTCGTCCCACATTTTCTGTGATGAGGCGCCTTCCGCTTTATGCTCCGCAGTCCAGAGACCTTCGCATACCGAGTTACATGGAAGAGGGTCTTCAACCGCCCCGTTGCGATAGACCCATTCCACGATCCCTGACATGTTGGTCGTAATCGCTTTCGGCAGAGCAGCAGAGGCCGAGACTGGACTCAAAAGAGTACTCACGAGCGTCGCGGCCAAGAAGGCCGGGAGAACCCAAGACACTAGCTGCCACCGCGCGGCCCTGTCGGGCCAAGACGCTAACGAGCGACCCTGCGACTGATCCACATAAGCCTGCCTACACCGCCGACGCCCCTTCAACAGCATGCCGTCTCCTCCAATAGGGATCTACTTGGTCTGGACAATCCGCGCCGCGAATCCACGCCGAGACTCAACCCTGATCCCGCCGGCACACGACGAGCAAACTATCCTAGTTGCCAGTCTGATGTCAACCAACAGGACAACGAGATGTCCGCTACTTGCGACTTGTTCGCGACATGGCGGCCAGCACGGTCGCCTGAAAGCGGTCGCCTCGAGAGCGCCGTCCAAGCACAACTCACCAGAGAAGTCGGGACCGACAAAGTCGCGCTGATTGCGGACTCCTCGAACAGGGAGATCGACAGGCTCAACGCTCGCGCGCAACATCTCGGAGTCCAGAGCGGCGAACTCGGCCCGACGAACTTCCCTCTCAAGCGTCCACTACGGGCTACGGCAAGGCGACTTGGTCGCGTTCATCGCCCAGGGAAAGGACGCTCACGCTTCGACTCGACGGGTCAGACCGCCGGTTGCAGCTCGCGCCCCGGGACGCCGAGTCGTTGCGGCTCGCCTACACCCAACATGTCTACCGCCAGCAGGGCGCAATGGTCGATCGTGCGGTCGTGCTTACCGGCGGCTGGCAAACAACGCCTACGTCCGAGCGACCCGAGCCCGCCACGGCACCGACTGGTACCTCGTTCGCGACCAACTTGGCGAAGAAGGCCAAGACCCGGATCGAATCACACAACGCTCGCAACGGATGGACCAAAGCCGTGTATGCCCGCCATCCACTGCCCACCGCGAGATGACCGACCGAGCGTGGGACCCCACCCGCGACCCACTGCGCCCTCAGCCGTTTATCAGACAGGCCCCTCAGCCGCCTGATCCCTCATGTGAGCCAGCTCTTGCGAACACCAACCCGCGAGGCCCCTGACCACGACATGGGACGCGGATGGTGAAAGAGGAAGGCGTCGGGACGAGCCGCCCGGACATCTTCGTGTATATCGATTACGGTACCCGCTTGACTACCGTGGATTTTGGTGTGCGCGCGTGCCGACCCAGCGAGGTGTCGGCGGTGCTTGAGCTATGGAAGCAGACTCGCAGCGGGCACGCCACCATGCCCGACAGCCTCGATGACGTGCAGCGATTGCTCTCCCATGACGCAGGCAGTCTGCTCGTAGCCGACGCCGACCGCGTGATCGTCGGTGCATTGATAGCCGCATCGGATGGTTGGAGAGGAAACATGTACCGGTTGGCCGTTCACGTAGAACACCGCCGTGCGGGAATTGGTTTGGCGCTCGTACGAGCCGGAGAGCAGCACCTACGTAGACAAGGCGCCAACCGAGTGACCGCTCTTGTCGCATATGAGGACAAGATCGCTGTTTCGTTTTGGGAGGCCGCCGGATATCCCAAAGATCACGAGATCGGTCGCCACGTCCGCAACCTGTAGTCGTCCGTTGCCGGCGTCTGGAGCGAAGCTCAGCGGACGCTCGCAAATGGTGCCGAAGGATTTCCAGCCGTAGCTATGGCCGTGACCTCGTTCCAGTTACTCGCTGCGAGAAAAGCACGATGCTCATCTTGGCGCTGGCAAAGACGCCAGTGCAGAGCCGAACTCCGGGTCAGCCGAAGTCCACGCGAACGATGCCGTCGCCGGCGCCCGGCGTGTGCTTGTTCAGGAGCGCCTGGAGCGTCACGAAGCCCGTCCCCATCTCAACATCCGCAGACTGGAAGATAACCTCGTGCATCGTGGAGTTCTGGCCGAGTTCGACGCTCTCGATTCCTCGATTGTGCCCTTCGTATAGGACGTTGACCAGCGCAGCGGATGCCTCGGGCGTCGTGGTCGCTACCCGGACGATCGCGCTCACGGTGCCGCTAGCGGTCGGGACTGTCAGAGGTGTTCACGTTCGGTGGCATATCACTGGCAGTGATCGCTTCCATCCTCGGGGGCTCGAACAGCGGCGTGTCGGGACCGGGCGCGGCCTGCATTCCCTCGGGGGCTACTCCGCCGCTGGCCGGTGGCGGCGAAGCTGACTCGGGCGGAGATGCAGGCTGCTGTCCGTCAGACTCGTTCATCGTTCTTTGAGATCCTTGATCACCGAGTCCATCTTTGGTGTGCTGAACAATGACGTGTTTACATTGATCGCTACGTTCTGACTGATTGGCGCGGCTGGAACGCTCGGAGGCTGCTTCGGCGCAGCCGTGACCTGAGTTTGTGGCTCCTGAGCGTCGCTCATGAGTTGTGCTCGCTCTCGCGGAGCGAGACATCCAACTGGGGCGTGTCGAACAGCGCAGCAGTCGGGTCGATCGTCGGCTGCGCCGGAACCTCAGCCGCCGGTGTGGGTGCCGCTTCTGCCGGGGGCGAGTCGTTGGGTTGCTGGGTGTCGTCGTTGGGGCACATGGTGCTTAGGAGTCTCGGCCAAGCGAACCGCTACAGCCGAACCAAGAATCACTATAGAGATGATGGCGGCGGCAAAGAAACCGAATGCGATCCCCAGCCGATCGCCCTTCTTCTTATTGATCGGCCGTGCGTTGCGTACGGCAGCGATGTTCGCCTGCATAAGCTCGCCACGGACGCGCGTAGTGTCGCGATCGAGGACCTGTGGTGTCGGCCATCGATCGAGTTCATCGATGTGGATGACGACTCGATATGCCTGCGGGCGTATCGCGGCGGTCGCGTAGCCGAGCGACGCGAGCAGCAGGATGAGTGCCACCACAACGATCGCCGCCCACAGCCCGCGCGCACCGATGCCTACATGGATGTCTCCGATGCCACTCGCGAGCGCAACACCGGCAGCAACAAGTACGAGGGCGGCGGCAATCAGGCCCGCGCTCTTTTGATCGAGCGTCTGGGAACGATCCATCTCCTGCTGCGCGATGTCCGCCGATCGCTGTTCAAGGAGCTCGACGTTTGCGCGGATGTTGTCGCTGAACGTGACTTCGGTCGGTTCGGTCATCGAGACTATCTTGGCGTTGGCAGAGGACACGACAACGACGCAGCTTGTATGCGCGGCCGCGTGCGGGCTGCCGCACGGGCATCCTGCTTTACCGCATCCGAATCGCGGGACAAAACGGTCGTCTCGTCTTACACTCCGCGCGCTACCGCAACGGACGACGCCACACCGCGACTGGGACAATCTTTCTGGGGCAGGTGGCCCCATTGGTGGCCCCAAACGCACTTTTCGGACGTGTCGGCTGGCCGCTAAACACAGAATCCCGCTCAACTGCACGGGATTCTTGAATGGGCCCGCCAGGACTCGAACCTGGGACCAACCGATTATGAGTCCTTGCAGATTAGGGTCCTTCGAGCTCCGTTGGACCGACCACAAAGCCAAACCGGGCCGTTCCCCGTCGCATACGCGCATCGAGCGTGATGAGACGGCAGCCAAGGAGTCGCGCCAAAGCCACATAGTTCGCGTCATAGGTCTTGGCCCAGCCCATCTCTCCAGCCACATCCCATGCTTCCTTGGCAAGCCCATCCGGCTCGTGTCGTTGCACGGGAGCCGCAAGTACGCGATCTCGCATCAACTCGCCCTGCTCACGGCGCAGCTCGCCGCGCCAGAGCATGGCGTGCAGACTGGAAACCGCCTCGATCCACATCAACGGCGGCGCGACTAGCTCGAACCGGCGAAACCGCTCGAACCCGACGGGATTCGCCGCCGCTGCGACCGCGACGCTTGCGTCGATGACGAGCTTCAACGACCGTGCCGCGAAAGCGCGAGCGCCGCGACCCAGTTCGGTGCGGGCGAGCCGTCCTCAAGCGTCTGCCACTCCGGCGGCAGTGGAAGCATCGGATACATCTCGTCCCGAACCTCGTCGAGCGCCCCTGGATCGATCAAACGTTTGCCGTGGCTAGTGGTGGCGGGCAGACGACCCTCGCGTACCCAGCGACGAACCGTCCCCGGGCTTCTGCCGACTCTCTGAGCTGCCTCTGTGACCGTGAGCATAACTCGATGCTACGCCCCCGCCCCGACGGGTCGGCAGATCAAGGTCTTGGCGGACCACGCTGCCCCCCACCAATCGCCGCCGGCAAAAGGCAGCCCTGCCAAAACCCACCCGAAAAGACCGCAAATTGCGGCCAAATGCCTGCGCCTGCTCATCGCCTTTCACTCGCCAAATCCCAGCAACCATGCGGGATTCAAGCCCAAACACCTCCCCCGCCCAAGTGCCTCCGGAGCGAGAGGTCGCAAGTTCGAATCTTGCCGGGCGCGTTCCGCGATCCGCTTGAGCGCAAGTATCTACGCCGCTCCGATGGGTGCGTGCTCGAAGGCAAGTCTGAGTTAATGGCCCGCTGATCGTGCTCACATGTATGCTCGCCCGATGAAGACCCGCGTGGTTGTACTGGGAGCAGGCTTCGGCGGCCTCGAGCTGACGACGATGCTCTCGGAGGCGCTCGGCGACGAGGTCGAGGTGACCTTGATCGACAAGAACGACTCGTTCGTGTTCGGGTACTCAAAGCTCGACGTGATGTTCGGTAGGACGACTTTGGACGCCGTGAGTTTTCCTTACCGCGAGATCGTCAAGCCGGGTGTGCGCTTCCTGCAGGAGACGGTCACGGGGATCGATCCCGACAATCGCCGTGTGAGCACCGATGCCGGTGTATACGAGGCCGATGTCCTAGTCGTGGCGCTTGGCGCCGACTACGACTTCGATGCCACGCCTGGGCTAGCCGAGAGCAACGAGTTCTACTCCGTCGCCGGTGCGCAGCGGCTGAGCGAGTTGCTCCCCGAATTCAAGCAAGGCCGGGCGATCGTCGGTGTCTGCGGTGCGCCCTTCAAGTGTCCGCCGGCACCGAGTGAGACCGCGCTACTGCTGCACGACTATCTACTGACTCGGGGTGTGCGCCAGGACTGCGAGATCACTTTCGTGCTGCCGCTCGGGACCCCTGTCCCGCCTTCGCCGGACACTTCGCGCGCGCTGGAGGCAGCCTTCGCCGAGCGCGACATAACCTTCGTTCCAGGCCGCCGAGTGAGCTCGGTTGATTCGGCCCGTGCCGTAGCCGTGCTCGACGACGGCAGCGAGTTGGCATATGACCTCTTTCTGGGTGTCCCGAAGCATCGGGCTCCCAACGTCGTGATCGCCAGCGGCATGACCGAGGACGGTTTCGTGCCCGTCAGTTCGAAGACACTCGAGACGCGGTTCCCAGGCGTGTATGCGGTCGGCGACGTCACCACCGCCGGAGTGCCGAAGGCCGGGGTGTTCGCCGAGGGCGCTGCACGAGTCGTGGCGGCCTCTGTGATCGCGAGCATCCGCGGCGGCGAGCAGCCGGCTCCCTACGACGGGATTGGCATTTGCTACATCGAGTTCGGTGCCGGGCGCATCGGCCGTGTGCAGGTTGACTTCCTCTCCGGCCCGAAGCCGACGGGCACTTTTGGCGAGCCATCCGCCGCACTGGCAGCAGACAAGCAGAACTTCGGCGCCAGCCGCCGCGCACGCTGGTTTGGCCGCTGAGCACCAATCGAAGTTACGCACCCGACACGGTTGGCGGCTACGATCGACTCATGTGCGTCGGATGCGCAATGGCAGCTGCCTCCGCGGCCAGTGGGTTGCGTACGTGGCTTCAGACCCACAATCTCGGTTGGCTCACGCCCAAACGTCTGCGCGCGATCACGATCGGCGCGATGTGCGCCGCTGGGCTGGTATCAACGGTCGGTGTCAGTGGCTCTACGCCACCGGCAGCACACGGCCCAACGCCCGTGCAGCACGTCACCGGCAGCACGACCCGCTAGAGATCGACCTGTCTGAGTGGACGCACCGGGCGCAGTGCGGTCGCCCGCTACCCGCCAGCGACTGCCGGCAGGATCGTTAGCTCGGCCCCGTCGTCGACCGGAGTGTCCAGCCCGTCGAGGAAACGAATGTCCTCGCCGCTCAGGTACACGTTCACAAAGCGCCTGAGCGAGCCGCTCTCATCCGCCAGGCGCTCGCTGAGCCCGTCGTAGCGCTCGTAGAGGCTGTCCAGGACCTCGCGCACGGTGGCGCCTTCGAGCTGCGCTTCGCTCTCTCCGCCGGCGGCGGCACGAAGCTGGGTTGGGATCTTGACCGTGACGCCCATTGCGCTCAGCCCGTTGCGCCCGCGAATGCAGCGGGCGTGCTGGTCGCGTTGACCGGGGCCTGCTCCACAAGCGCCTCGAACTGCTCGACCGACGGGTCTATTTCGTGCGACTCGAACGTACCGCGCACCGCGTCGAGCGTCTTCAGCCCCTCGCCGGTGATCACGAGCACGACACGCTCGTCGGGGTCGATGTCGCCGCGCGCGGCGAGCTTCGCCAGCACGGCTGTCGTGACGCCACCGGCCGTCTCGGTGAAGATACCGGTCGTCTGTGCCAACAGCGCGATGCCCTTGCGAATCTCCTGGTCTGAGACCGAGTCGACGCCGCCGCCGCTTCGCCGCGCCTCCTCGATCGCGTACGGCCCGTCGGCAGGGTTGCCGATCGCAAGCGACTTGGCGATCGTGTTCGGCTTCACCGGCTTGCACACGTCGTGTCCGGCAGCAAACGCAGAGGCGACTGGCGAGCAGCCATCGGCCTGGGCGCCATTCATGCGCGGAGCCGGGCGAGAGGGATCCTCTATAAGCCCCAGCTCGCGCCACTCGGCAAAGCCCTTGGCGACCTTCGTGAACAGCGAGCCCGAGGCGATCGGCACGACGCAACGGTCGGGCAGCTCGAAGCCGAGCTGCTCGGCTATCTCATATGCGAGCGTCTTCGATCCCTCTGCGTAGTAGGGGCGCAGGTTGACGTTCACGAACGCCCAATCGCGCTCGGCGGACAGCTCGGTGCAGAGCCGGTTGACGTCGTCGTAGTTGCCCTTCACGGCGACCAATTTCGTCCCGTAGACGCCGGTGGCGAGGATCTTCTGCTCCTCCAGGTCGGCGGGAATGAACACGTAGGACTCGAGTCCCAACGCCGCCCCGTGGGCCGCGACGGAGTTGGCCAGGTTGCCCGTCGAAGCGCAAGCGATCGTCTTGAAGCCAAGCTCGCGCGCGCGGGCAGTGGCGACGGACACGACGCGGTCCTTGAAGGAATGGGTGGGGTTGGCCGCGTCGTTCTTGACCCATACCTCACGCAGCCCGAGTCTTTGGGCGAGACGATCGGCCTTGATCAGCGGTGTGCACCCGGCCGGCAAGCCGGTACGCGACGCCAAGCGGCCCGAGGGCCCCGGAGGACCGTCGAGCACCGGTAGGAAGTCCGCGTAGCGCCAGATGTTCTGCGGGCCGGCTTGGATGCGTCGACGTAGCCCATCGACATCGCCTGCGAGGCGGCTGTGGTCGTATGCGACCTCGAGCGGCCCGAAGCAGCGATCGCATACGTACAACGCCTCGAGGGGATACTCGGTACGGCACTCTCTGCATCTAAGGTGTGTGACAGCCACGGAGGGCTCCTTCCATATCGTCTTCGCCGGTGAACCGTGTGGCAAAGACTGGAAGCCCGCCACACATCTCTCTGGAATTGGCACCTGCCGCTTTTACACGGTGGTTGTCGGGGGTTCACTGGGCCAGGTCCCTCCACCCCTCTGGATGTGTTCAGCTATGCGCCCGCAAGTATAGGAGGCTATGCAGCGGAACACAAGACCTGCATTCTCGACATGCACGCTTCCAGGTCCACAAGCGTGGAAAGCATGCTTTGAAGCCTTGCTTTGAGGCCGACGTTCCTTGGGCTAGGCCCCAGTAGATCGGCGCTCGGTAACGCATTCTCATTTGCGGTGTAGGGCTTGCAGTGAGCACAGGCGTAAGTCCCGACGATCGCGCCCCGGCAGACGCACCAGACGTCTTCGAGCCAATCGCACCCGCGACCAAGAAGCGGATGCTGATCATCGTCAATCCGTACGCCACGACGGTGTCCGATCGTCTGCGCCACCTCGTCGTCTACGCGCTGCAGGGTCGCTACGAGGTCGACGCGGTCGACACCGAGGCGCGAGGCCACGCGATCGAGCTGTGCCGCGAGGCAGCCCACGAGGGCTATGACGTGGTCGTGGCTTTCGGTGGCGACGGGACCGTCAACGAAGCCGCCAACGGCCTGCAGGGCTCCCCCACCCCGCTCACGTGCCTGCCTGGGGGCTCGGCCAACGTCTACGGCAAGATCCTCGGCATCCCAGGCGAGCTGGTCGACGCCACCGAGCACCTGCTGGCGATGGCCGACGACTGGCAGCCGCGCAAGGTCGATCTAGGCGTGGTCAACGGTCGCTGCTTCACCTTCGCCTCCGGTCTCGGCCTGGACGCGAGTGTCGTCAAGCGTGTGGACTCCAACCCGCATCTGAAGGCGCGCTTTGGCGCCTACTACTTCACCTGGGCCGCGGTGAGCACGTTCACGCGCCGCTACATCCACAAACCGCCGCGCCTAGAGGTAGAGCTGAGTGAGGGCCGCCGGCACAGCGGCGTCACCGCGATCGTCCAAAACGGCTCGCCGTTCACGTACTTCAAGGATCGTCCGATCAAGGTCGCCGATAGCGCGGAGCTCGACTCGGGCACGCTGGAGACCTCCATCCTGCGTCGTGCCAGGCCATTTGATATGCCCTCGATCGCATTTCGAGCATTCTCCAAGCACGCACGGCTCGCCCGCCACCGGCAGGTCAGCACGCTAGGCGAGGCCCTGGAGCTGACCGTCTCCTCAACCGACGGGCAGCCGTTGCCACTCCAGGTAGACGGCGACTATCTTGGTGACGTGATGCAGGCGCGCTACTCGGTGCTCCCGCGCGCGCTGAGCGTCATCTCCTAGGCCAGCTCCGACCTTTGGCCGAGTGCGCGGCTCGCCTTCAGCAGCAGCTAGCCGGCGCCGCCGGGAGTGACACGATAAGCATCGAACACGGCGTCGGTGTTGCGCAGTCGCGAGATCGCGCCCTTCAGACTCTGCGTATCGGCAAGCTCTACCACGAAACGGTTCTTGACCATCGGGGGACTCGATAGGCAACGTGCTTCGAGGATGTTGGCGCCCGACTCCGAGAAGGCTCGCGAGAGGTCCTCGAGCAGACGGTGGCGATCCCAAGCGTCGATGTGGATTTCCACGACGAACGAGGTCTCCTGGTCGCCCTCCCAGCCCACGTCTGTGAAGCGTTCGGGATTGCGTTGCAAAAGCTTTGCGTTCGGGCAATCCTTGCGGTGGATAGTGATGCCGCGGCCGAGTGATATGTAGCCCACGATCGGATCTCCAGGAACCGGGCGGCAGCACTTGGCCAAGCGCAACATGACGTCCTCCACGCCATCCACCCTGATGCCGTACTTGCCTGAGGATGTAGTCGGACGCTGGCGCGGACGGCCGACCTTGAGCAGGTCGCTGGCGTTGGTATCGCCGTCGGCTGCCTCGCCCTGCTTGAGACGCTGCAGAACTTTGTTGACTACAACCTTCGGCGAAATCTTCGCGCCACCGAGCGCGATGTAGAAGTCGTCGGCCTTGCGGTAGCCCATCTCGCGGATCACGTCGGCGAGCAGAGCCGAGCCGGTGATCTTCTGTGCCGGCAGGCCCTGCTTCTTGAGGTGTTCCTGCAACAGCTCGCGTCCGGTGTGCTCGGTGCCCTCGCGCGACTCTGCCTTGAACCACTGCTTGATCTTGTTGCGTGCCCGCGTCGTCTTGACGACGGCCAACCAGTCGCGCGAGGGCCCGCGCTCGCGCTTGGCGGTCAATATCTCAACGATGTCGCCCGAGCCCAGCTCGTAGTGAAGCGGCACGATCTTGCCGTTCACGCGCGCCCCGACACAGCGGTGGCCGATCTCGGTATGCACCTCATAGGCAAAGTCCAGTGGTGTGGCGCCGGCAGCAAGCGACTTGACCTCGCCCTTCGGCGTGAACACGAACACCTCGTCCTCGAACAGGTCGATGCGCAGGCTCTCCATGAACTCCTGCGGATCCGACATCTCCTTCTGCCAGTCGAGCATCGAGCGAAGCCACTTCATCTTGGCGTCGCCATCGGGTCCCGCCTCGCCCCCGCTCGTCTGAGGGCGCTGCTTGTACATCCAGTGAGCGGCCACTCCGAACTCGGCCATCTCGTGCATCTCCTGGGTGCGGATCTGGATCTCCAGCGGCCGTCCCTCCGGACCGATGATGGTCGTGTGCAGCGACTGATACATGTTGAACTTCGGCATCGCGATGAAGTCCTTGAAGCGGCCGGGCAACGGCTTCCAGAGTGAGTGGATCACGCCGATCGCGCCGTAGCAGTCCTTCACCGAATCGACGATCACACGCATCGCGGTGAGGTCGTAGATCTCATTGAACTCGCGACCCTTCTTGGTCATCTTCGAGTAGATCGAGTAGAAGTGCTTGGCGCGTCCGGCGATCTGTGCGGAGATGTTCAACGTCTCGAGCTCGGCCGCCAGGTAAGCGCCGGCCTCGGCCACGTAACGCTCGCGATCCTCGCGCTGTTGGGAGACCAGCTCCTTAATCTCGCGGTACTTGCGCGGGTGAAGCGTCGCGAAAGCAAGATCCTCGAGCTCCCACTTGATCGCGTGGATGCCGAGGCGATGAGCTATCGGCGCATAGATCTCGAGTGTCTCGCGTGACTTCTCGAGCTGCTTCTGCTTGGGCATCGCCTCGATCGTGCGCATGTTGTGCAACCGGTCGGCGAGCTTGATCAGGATGACGCGCACATCGCTTGCCATCGCGACCATCATCTTGCGGTAGTTCTCGGCCTGCGCCTCGTCGCGCGACTGGAAGGTGATGCCCGTCAGCTTCGTCACACCGTCCACGATCCCGGCGATCTCCTCGCCGAAGCGCTCGCGCACCTCCTCGATCGAGGCGGAGGTGTCCTCGACCGTGTCGTGTAGCAGCGCTGCGCACAGCGTCTCGGTGTCGAGACGCATGCCGGCGCAGATGCGCGCCACCCCGACCGGGTGGACGATGAAGTCCTCGCCGGACTTACGCCGCTGGGCGGCGTGGTGCTCGCAGGCGAACACGAACGCGTCTTCCACGCGCTCGCGGTCGATCTCCACAGCGGTATCCGCGGCGTGCTCTGAAACGATTGCAAAGAGATCGTCGAGCAGCTGGCGCTCGAGCTCGCTCAGCTCTGCGCGGCGGCTGCGACGAGTGGCGCTGGCAGCGGGAACAGCGTCGATTGGGCTTGGCCTGGTTGCGGACATGGCTTAAGGGTAGCCCCCTCGGAGACAGGTTGGACATGGCGAAGCAGAAGTCGAGGTTCGCTCACCCCTTTCCATTCGTTGATCTCCAGCGAAAACGTCGCGTCGATCGGTTCTCCTTCGGCCACGCCGAGCTTGCCGTCGTTGCCGAAAGCGACCGCGCGAGCGTGCGCTCCATCAGACTCGATCGTAAAGCGAGCATGCTTGCCTTCGCCCATCGGGCGCACATCGCGTAGCGAGGCGCCAGCGAGCATCAGCGAGACGGTCGGGTTGCCCTTCCCAAACGGCGCCAGAGCACTGAGTTCCTCGGCCAGGTCCATGCCGAGTTGCTCGCCGCTGACAAGCGCATCGACACGCTCGTGCTCCGTCAAATCCTCGGCGCTGAGGGCCTGCTCGGCGTGGGCGTCCATTGCTGCGGCAAAGGCCTCCACGCTTTCGCGTCGCAACTCCACGCCGGCGGCTGCGCTGTGACCCCCGTAGCGCACGAGATGCTCGGCGCACGCGGTTAGCCCGGCCAGCAGGTCATAGCCCTCGATGCCGCGCCCAGATCCGCGCGCGCTCTCGCCTTCGAGTGAGACCAGCACAACCGGTCTGCGATAGCGCTCCACCAGGCGTGACGCGACGATCCCGATCACACCACGATGCCAGCCCTCACCCGCGAGCACATAGGCGCTGCGAACCTCCGAGTCCTCGAGCTGGGCGATCTGCGCTTCGGCTTGCAGGCGGATCGCAAGCTCGGTCTGTCTGCGCTCGCTGTTGGCCCGGTCGAGCTCGTGGGCGATCTGGGCGGCGCGCGCCCGGTCCTCGGTGAGGATGAGCTCGAGCGCCGCGTCGGCACGGTACAGACGTCCGGAAGCGTTGATGCGAGGCGCCAGCCCGAAGGCCACGCCTCGCTCGTTCAGCTTGCCCGGCTCGATCCGTGCGACGGCCATCAGCGCACGCAACCCGGGCTTATCGGTGGCCGCCAGCACACGTAGCCCGTGTCGCACGATGCTGCGGTTCTCGCCAAGGAGCGGGACCACGTCGGCGATCGTCGCAAGTGCCACCAGGTCGAGATCTTCGTCGGCCTCGTGGCGGTCGCGCCCTGCGGCCAGCAGCGTCGCTTGGACGAGCTTGTGTGCGACTGCGGCAGCGCAGAGATCGCGGCAGGGGTAGCCGCACAGCAGCGGATGCACGATCGGTGCGTCCGGCAGCTTGCCGTCGGCACGTGGTAGGTGGTGATCGCTGACGATCACCTCGATGCCGAGCGAGCGCGCGAGTGCCACCTCCTCCACCGCCGTGATACCGCAGTCAACCGTTACGAGCAGGCTGGTGCCGCGCTGGACCAGGCGTCGCACGGTGTCCTCGCTCAGCCCATAACCCTCGGCACGATCTGGCAGATACCAGTCGACGTTCGCGCCCAACTTGCGCAACGTCCGCAGGAGCAGCGCCGTCGAGCACACGCCGTCGACGTCGTAGTCGCCATGGATCGTGATCCGTCGCTCGGTGCGGGCCGCGGCGAGGATTATTTCGGCCGCGTCGCTCAACCCGGTGAAACTCTCGAGTGCGTGGTGCTCGTCGCCCGCAAGAAACGCCTGAGCGCGCAACGGGTCCTCGTAGCCGCGGCGTACCAGCACTTGGGCAAGCGCGTCACTCACACCGAGTTCGTCGCGCAATCGCGCGATGCTCGAGGGATCGCAGTCGGATATGTCGAAGCGGATCATCGACCAGCACAGTACGGCTCGCACTAGACGGAACCGACGAGACGGTCGTTTGAGGAGCTGACTTGGCCAGGGACTGTCAGGCACAGAGCTGCCAGGGCGTGCCCGCCGCTAGGGTCTTAGAGGTGCGAGTCTCGCTCGCAGTTTTAGGTGCGAAGCTCTTCGACAGGGACCGATTCGCGCCGGATCCCCTCGAAGTAGACAGCGGCGATGCCGAGCAGCGCGCCGGGAACGGCGTACAGGACCACAGCAATGTCGGTCGCTTTGATGCCGGGCACCTTCAGCGAACCGACCTTGACGCTGTAGATCAGCAGCCCGATGAGGATCGCGCCTGCCAGCGAGCCGACGAAGGCGCCGACGATCCCGCCCCAGAAGCGATCGGGCAGAAAGATCGTGAAATGCCAGATCGACAATCCCATCATCACCCAGCCGAGCATGCCCATCAGCGGCTTCTCCCGTGTCTGCGATTGCGCGGCCGGCGCGACTTCGGCTGCTTGGGTTGATCCTTCATGACGAGATCCTCGGGAGTGAGGTCGGCCGTCGGATCGCGCGGCACAGACTCCTCTGTGCCACCGTTGAGCTGCTCGGCGCCGTTCACCTGTGCGGGCGGGGCCGCCTTGGTCGCCTTCGCGGCGCGGCCGCGCTTGGAGCCGACGCTCGCCGGCGTGCGGCCGCTCTGTTGCTCGGCAAGCTCCGGGCCGATCTCGCGCACCAATTCGTCGAACTCCTCCTTGGAGAGTTGCTCTCCCGGGTCCTCCCCAACCTTTGCGGGCGCAGGGCGACCGCGCTTGGTCTTGCCCACGGGCTCGACATCGATCGGTGCCTCGCCGATTGCCGTCGCATAGGCCGGCACGTATCCAAGGTCGCGCTCGATGCGCGCGCGACGGTTGCGGTAGATGCCTTCGCGCTCCTTCCAATGCGTGAGTACCGGCGAGGCGATGAAGATCGAGGAATAGGCGCCCGAGGCGATTCCGACGAGCAGCGCGAAAGCGAAGTCCTTGAGCGTCGAGCCGCCGAACAGAAGCAGCGACAGCACCGGCAGCAGCGTACAGAAGCTGGTGGCAAGCGAACGCGTCAGCACCTCCGACATCGAGCGGTTGACGATCTGCGAGAAGGCGGCGCGCGGCATGCGCGGCACGTTCTCACGCACGCGGTCGAACACGATGATCGTGTCATACAGCGAATAGCCCAAGATCGTGAGCAGGGCGGCCACCGTCGCAGTCGTGACTTCGCGGCCCGTCAGCGCGTACACGCCCGCCGTGATCAACAGGTCGTGCATCAGCGCGATCAACACCGGAATCGCGTACTTCCACTCGAAGCGCAACGCAATATAGATCGAGATCACCAGCAGCGAGGCGATGATCGCGATGATCGCGCTTTTGGCCACGGTCTGGCCGAACGTGGGCCCGATCGAGGTGCTCGTCCAGTCCTTTGTGCCGGGGGAACTTGGCCCCGATCCGAACTTCGCGTCGAGCGCTTCCTTGACCTTCGCCACTTCCAGCGGCTTCAGCTTCTTCAAAGATATCTGGTAGCCGTTGCCGCCGATGCTCTTGTTGGAGAACTTCTGCACCTCGGCGGTGGGGTATCCGATCGCGGTCATCTCCGACTGCAGCTGGCTCTCGCTGACAGGTTTTACGAACGCCGTCTGAACGCGCGTGCCGGATTTGAAGTCGATCCCGAAGTTCAGTCCCTTGCCGCCGATCGCAAGCGCGCCGATCATCAAGATGCAGCCCGACAGCGAGAAGAACCAGCGCGAGGCGCCCATGAAGTCAAACGTCCATTTGCGGGTTCGCTTGCTCGCGCCGAGCAGTGCCGGGTGAGAGACCGCGCGCGAGCGACCCATCGCCCCGAGCGCAGCCTGTGTGGCGAGCACCGCGGTGAACAGCGTCAGCAGCGTGCCGATCCCCAGTGTGAAGGCGAAGCCCTGCACTTCGGATGTGGCCAGCGCAAACAGGATGAAGGCGGTCATGAACGTGACCACGTTGGCGTCGACGATCGCCGCAAAGCCGCGCTTGTAGCCGGTCGCGATACCGGCCGCGATCGAGCGCCCGCCGCGAATCTCCTCCTTGACGCGCTCGAAGATCACGATGTTCGCGTCGGCGGCGATGCCGATCGTCAAGATCAGGCCGGCGATCCCGGGCAGCGTCAGCGTGATCGGGATCAGCTTGATCAGGGCAAAGAAGTAGATGCTGTAGACGACCAGCCCGGCGACTGCGACCACGCCGAGCACACGGTAGAAGCTGAGCAGGAACAGGCAGACGACGAGGAACCCGACCAGCATCGCGATCAAACCCTGGTTGAGCGCGGTCTTGCCGAGTGTCGCGGAGACCTGCGACTCGGAGATCAATTCGAGCTTGATCGGTAGCGCCCCGGACTGCAGCTCGTCCGCCAGGTTCTGGGCCGAGTTCAGCGTGAAGCCGCCCGATATCTCCGATCCGGTTGTCGGGTCGATGCCTTCGGGGTATTCGGTGAAGTCGATCGAAGGCGCCGTGATGATCTGGTTGTCGAGTACCACCGCGAAGTGCTGCCTGGCCTCTTCCTTGGAGATCCCAGGCAGCTGCGCGGCCTGACCGCGTTCGGCGATTTCGCGCGTGACGCGCTTGAACGTATTGATCCCTTTTTTGTCGAATTCGAAGGTGACGTCGGGCGCGCCTGAGCCACCGTTGGCAAAGCTCTGAACGGGGTTCTTGATTTCCTGGCCGTTGAGCACCGGATCGTCGTTGAGCACGTACCAGCTTTCAGGCGATGCGTCGGTGACCTTGCCTTCCTTGCCGGTGATCGGGCTGGCCTGGGCGAGCACGGTGCCGGGGTTGACGCGCACCGCCTTGGGCTTGGCGCCCTTGGGCACTTTGTAGTTGTCGGCGTAGAGGTCCTGTTCGGTGTCCTCAGGGCCTTTCAAGACCTTTTTGTGAGCGGTGTCGAGCAGGTACCACTGGCCGTAGAGGCAGCCTTGGGCCTGCTTGGGCGTGCAGCCTTCGCTGTAGGTGGTGTCGTTTTTGCGGAGGATCGCGGGTCGCTTGAGCGCGCGCTGCACCGCTTCGTACTCGGGGATGCCGGTTTCAGCCGACGCTGCTTGCGGGCCGCCCGTGACCTTGGGTTCGAGCCCTTGTGGGGGCTTGCCATTCGGTCCGATCACGTTCGGCTCCCAGTCATAGAACTGCAGCTGCGCTGTCTCGCCGACCTGCTCCTGAGCGCGTTGCTCGTTGGTGACGTCGGGCAGCGCCACGTCGATTTCGCTTCCGCCGGTGCGCTGGATTTCAGGCTGGGCGACACCGAGCTGATCGACGCGCTTGCGCATGATGTCGATCGAGCGGTTGAGCGATTCGGGGGTCACCTTCGCCTCTGCCGTGGGGCGCCCTTGGTAGATGAGCTGCACTCCGCCTTTCAGATCCAGACCAAGGCGTGTGGGCTTGCTCACGATCACCGCGAGCGAGGCGATCACGAGACCGGCCACTATCAGCAGAACGAAGGTGTTTCGGCGGCGACTGCCCATGCCTGGAGCCTACTTGTCGGGGGTGAGCACCAGCAGGAGCCCACCGTCGTCGTCATATGCCGGGAACATGTCGGCCTTGGCGCTGGCTTCGACGTCGCGCTCGCCGCTCACCTTGACGGGCACATCGAGCGCGCGCACGCCCCACTCGAGCACCGTTTCGACCGGGTCGTCGCCGTTTGAGAAGGTCAGGCCCAGCACTTGCTCGACGCGCTGGCCGATCACCCCTTCCTCCTCGAGGCCCGTGAAGGCAAAGGAGTTCTTCCCGCAGCCGACGACGCGTCCCTCGCCGTCGCATACGAAGAAGGCCGCATCAGGTGCCGGATAATAGTCGTCGAGCAGCTCGAACAGGAAGGCGAAGCCGCACTTCTCACAGCCCTTGCGCTGACGCGTAAAGCCGATGTTGCGGTCGATCTCTCGGGTGCGGTGTCCGCAGTTGGGACAGATGAAGGGATGAGCCATTGGACTTCACAGAGTAGGGGAGCGGGCTGTTCGGCGCGCGCCTGGCTTGCTCCTGCGCACGGTGCCCGGCGATGACACGGCAAATGCGGTGTCGATCGCCTGCGCCGGCCCTCAGAACATTGCGCTCGTGCCTGTGCCTTCTCTGGGTAGCTCGACACCGATGTGCGCAAACGCGGCGGGCGTTGCGGTCCTGCCGCGGGCAGTGCGCTTGATCAGACCCTGCTGCAGCAGATAGGGCTCGTACACGTCCTCGATCGTGTCCTGCTCCTCGCCGACAGCGATGGCAAGTGTGGAGAGACCGACAGGTCCGCCATCGAACTTGACGCAGATGGCCCTCAGGATCTCCCGGTCGAGGCGGTCGAGGCCCTGCCCGTCCACCTCCAAGAGTTCGAGCGCACCATGCGCGGCGTTGGCGCTGACGATGCCGTCGAGGCGCACCTCGGCGTAGTCGCGCACGCGCTTGAGCAGCCGGTTGGCGACCCGCGGCGTACCGCGACTGCGCCGCGCGATCGCGACCGCGCCGGCGTCGTCGATCACCACTCCAAGCAGCCGAGCTGAGCGGCGGACGATCTGCGCGAGGTCCTCC
>DATHMQ010000134.1:0-2503 GCA_035486935.1 Solirubrobacteraceae bacterium | reverse complement strand
GTCCAAGGACGAGCTTCAACGAGGCACTCGTGAGCACGCGGGCGCCTGGAGTGAGGTCGTGTGGCGGCCCGATGATCCCGAGATGGTGCAGACGGTAGGCGTCGAGGTCCTTGCGAGACATGGCAAGGACCTCGCGCCCGTCAACCAGGATGCTGCCGCTGTCCGGCGCGCTCAGTCCGGCAATCAGATTCAAAAGCGTTGTCTTGCCGGAGCCGCTGGGGCCATAGAGCACCGCGAGCTCGCCGTCGGCGACGGTCAAGCTGACACCGTCAACGGCCTTGATCAGGCCGCTGTCTCCCGCCTGGTAGTGCTTGACGAGATCGCGAAGCTCTAGCACGCGTTCATGCTTCGGGAGCCATCACGCCTGCGCTCGAAAGGCAGAACTTCGGCATCCTTGGCAGAAGTGCCTTGACTGGTTTGGTCGGACATGAGCACCAAACGGCCGTCCTCGATATTGAGGATCCGATCGGCAAGCAGCGCGGCGTCCCAGTCGGAGACGCTCATCAACACCCCAAACCCCATCTCCTCCACCAGCGAGCGCAACGTCCTTCCCGCCTCCTCGGTTCGACTCGCGCCGAGCCCGTCGAGCAGATCGTCGATCACGAGCAGCTCGGGAGAGCCCACGATCCCGCTGGCGAGCACGACGAGCACGCGCTCCCAGTTGGAGATCTCATCCCAGCGCTGCTCAGCCACCGCGCCGATGCCCAGCCGGTCGAGCGCCGACAGGGCCAGCGAACGCGCCTCGCGCAGGCCACGGTGCCGGCCCATCGCCATCGGCGCCGCAACCAGGTCGCGGATCGGCACGCGCACCCGCGGCTCGCGGCGGTCCAGCCAGCGGATCTCCTGTCCAAGCAGCCGCCTGCGGGCACGCTCGGACAGCGACGAAAGCTCGCGAGCACCGAGCCACACCTCGCCCCGGTCGGCCAGATCGAGGCCGGCACCCAACTTCAGCAACGTCGTCTTGCCCTCGCCGCGCGAGCCGATCACAGCGACCACCTGCCCCGGGTCGACCTCGAGCGACGCGTCGATCAGCACGCTCACCTCGCGCACGCCACGCCAGTAGGACTTGCCCACGGTGCGGATCGCGAGCAACTCGCTCATCGCTGACTCCGCTCGGTGCTCAGCAGGCGCTCCAGGCGGACCCTCAGCTTCTGCAGACGCTCGACGGCGTTGCCCCACAGCTCAGCCTCATCTTCCATCTTGATCAGGCACAGCGCATCGTTGAGCGTGCCAGGCCGCTGGCGCCGCTGCGCCTGCTCGAGATGAACATTGCCGTGGGCGACGGCAAACTGGCGCGCGCAATGCTGCTGCTGCACACGCAGTTTCTCGACCAGACCCGCGATGTCGCTGTGCTCGACGGCGCGCGTATAGAAGCTGAGCCTGGCCTGCAGCGCGTCGCGCAGCGCGGGTGGGTCGGGTTCGGATGCGACCAGCCACTCCATGAACTCCTCCACGCCCTTGTCTTCGGCCTCATACAGGCTGTACGAGGGCTCCGCTCCCTCCCGCACGAGACGTAGGTAGCCACCCGTCGTGAGGTTGCGCAGGTTCTGGTGGACGGTGTTCTTCGGAAAGCGAGCCGCGCCGAAGTCCTCGGCGAGGCGGAGCGCAACGTTTCCCAGCGTCTGCGGGCCATCTCCCTGAACGACGATGCCCAGCACCGCGATCCTGGCGGAGAGGGCGGCCGATCTAGAGGGGGGCATAGCAGCACAATCCTAACCCAACGGAGATGTCGCCGTGTTGTAGTTTTCCGACAATTTCGTTATTCTGTGATTAGTAAATAGAGACATTTCTAATGGTTTAGTGTTGACTCGAACGTCGGGTCTGTCGCCGGCCCGATCCGGCGTAAGATTGGGATATGACAGACACGTGGGAGGGGCTGCCAGGCCATGAGTTGGTGAGCGGAGGTTTGGCTGACTTGGCTGACTTGGCTGACTTGGCAGCTGGGCGCGAGAGCGAAGCATCGCCGATGGTCAGCTTCGCGAGCGCGGCGGAGCACGCGCAGACGGCAGCCGAGCGATGTGCTGGAAGCGCCGCAAGGGGCGCCCGCTAATCTCGCCGTATGACCGCTGGGGGAACAGGTGTACGGCTGCGCCAGGCGGTGTTGGTCGCGCAGGAGCTCGAGCCGGTGGCAGCGGCGCTGCGCACGGCACTCGGCCTGGGTGAGCCGTTCCGTGACCCCGGGGTAGGTGAGTTTGGCTTGGCGAACACGGTGTTCGCGGTGGGCGACTGCTTCCTGGAGGTGATTTCCCCAACACGACCAGACACGGCGGCGGGCCGGTATCTGACGCGCCGGGGTGGGGACGGCGGCTACATGGCGATCTTCGACTTGGAAGATCTCGATGGAGCGCGCTCGCGCGCGCTCGGGTTGGGCGTGCGTGTCGTCTGGCAGCTCGACCTGCCGGACATCTCCGGCACGCACCTGCACCCGGCCGACACGCGCGGTGCGATCGTCTCGCTGGACCAGTCGCGGCCCTACGGCAGCTGGCGCTGGGGCGGGCCGCAG
>DATHMQ010000133.1:0-2594 GCA_035486935.1 Solirubrobacteraceae bacterium | reverse complement strand
CCCAGAAGCCATCTGGCAGCCGCGATAGAGAAAGCCGAGACGCTCGGACCACAGCCGAAACTTTCGTTGCGTTCCTGACCGTCAGACGTGTCCGGCGAATGACCGAAGTGCCCGCCTTGGCAAAGGTCCAATGCAAGCGTCACCTAAGGGCCCGGGAAGGGCCGAGTCGATCGAATCAGCCACGAAACGGCTGCTAGGGGATCGACAGGATCTCGGCGGCGTGATCTACCGTCGATGTGAGCGTGGGCGCGGAGAAGGTAGTTCGCCAGAAGTGGCGCCTGTTGAAGGCAACGATGGACGAGCGCGCGCGTCGCCTGTGGGCGGGCACGGAGGCTGGCGCGATTGGCTGGGGAGGGGTGGCGGCGGTTGCGCGCGCGACGGGCATGGCGATCAGCACGGTGCGCAAGGGGCGAGACGAGGCTCGCGCGGGTGCAAAGCCCGAAGACGTCGTCAAAGTTCGACGCAGCGCTGGCAAACGGCCGTACGAGGTCGCCAATCCCGAAGTGTGGCCGGCTTTGGAGAAGCTCGTCGATCCGATCACGCGCGGCGATCCGGAGTCGCCGCTGCGTTGGACGTGCAAGAGCACGCACGCGTTGTCGGCGGAGCTGTTCGAGCGGCACGGCTTCCGTCTCAGTTACAAGACGGTGGCCAAGCTGCTGCGCGAGCACGGCTATAGCCTTCAAGCGCCAAACAAGTCCGTGGAAGGTGCGCAGCATCCGGACCGTAACGCGCAGTTCGAGCACATCAACGCGATAGCGCAGGACTGCGTCGCGCAGGGCATACCGGTCATCTCCGTCGACACCAAGAAGAAGGAGCTGGTCGGCAACTTCAAGAACGGCGGTCGCGAGTGGCAACCCGAGGGCGAGCCCGACCTGGTGGACGTTCACGACTTTCCATCCGATGCGCTCGGCAAGGCGATCCCGTATGGCGTCTACGATGTTGCCGCGAACGACGGCTTTGTCAGTGTCGGCATCGACCACGACACGCCGGTGTTCGCGGTGACCTCGATCGAGGCATGGTGGGCCCAGGTCGGCGTCAAACGTTACCCCGTGGCGTGCGAGATATTCATCACCGCCGACGCCGGCGGCAGCAACAGCTATCGGTCGCACGTGTGGAAGTACGAGCTGCAGCGCGTCGCCGACAAGCTCGACATCTCGATCCGCGTCAGCCACTTTCCACCTGGCACGAGCAAATGGAACAAGGTGGAGCACCGTCTGTTTTCCTTCATCTCCATCAACTGGCGCGGACGCCCGCTGCGGACCTACGAAACCATCATCAACCTCATCGGCAACACGACCAACCGAGGTGGCCTCGTCGTGCGCGCGCGACTCGATCGTCGCCGTTACCCTACCGGTAAGAAGATCTCGAAGAAGCAATTACGAGAGCTGAGAATCGAGCGCGATGACTTCCACGGCGACTGGAACTACGTCATCAGGCCGCGCATCGATCGACCGTGACCGGTCGACTTCGCCATTCCCGGGCCCTAAGGCCGAGATGCTTCGTCCACCAACTCGCCGGGGCGTAGGGGGCCGTCGATGCGGAGCGTTCCGACGAAGTTTCCTTTGAACCCTACGTGCGTTTTCAAAAGCACGCAGGTGCGGCCGTCCGGCGTTCGCCCGACGTCGACCGCGCCCGTCACGGACGCGTCGCGCAGAGCCGCGGGCAACCGCAGCTCCTGGAACACGCCGGGAGCCAGGTGCTGCTCACGGGCCCATCTCAGGACCTGGGCGGCGGGGTCGGCTTGGTCGGCAGGACGGTGGGTCTCACATCCCATGGCGACCTCAAGATCCTGCACATCTTCTGGCGCGTCTTGGAGTGACGTGATCTAAGCGGGGGCATGAAGCGAACGAGCGTCAGCGAGATCGTGGGGGAATTCGAAGGAGTGTCGCTGGGAGATATCCGGCTGGACGAGCGCCTGAGACGAATCGTTGCGCTGTCGGCGGTCGCGCCGGACAACAGCTTCCCCGAGCAGATGCAGACGGTCGCTGATCGAGAAGCGTTGTACCGATTCTTTTCGAATCCGAAGGTGACCATCGCTCAGCTGTTGGAAGGCCATGTTCGACAGACGCACGTGCGTTTCCGGAATCGTCCGGTGATCCGGGTGGTGCACGACACGACGACGTTCCATTTTTCCGGCGAGCGGGAGGGACTCGGAAGCATACGAGGCGGAGCGCGGGGCTTTTTGGCCCACTTCGCACTCGCCGTAGCGGCAGATGAGGAGCGCGAAGCGCTGGGTGTCGTGGGTGTAAGGCCGTACGTACACCAGGACGCTGTTGCCCATCAGGGCATGACTCCAAGCGAGCGAGTTGCGGCGTCGCGTGCCAAGTCGAGAGATCAGAGTGGAAGCGATCGGAAGTCTCGCCGCGTTTCGATCATCCGCGAAACGCGCTCAAGTTCACGGGGTCGCATTGGATTCGGAGCTTCCATCCATGATCGAAGCGCGGCGGAAGCTCGCGATCGCTTCCAAGCCCGACCGCCGTGCCGACGAACTCCTCGGCGCCGCCGCCGAGCTACTCTTCGGCAGTCGCGGGCGACTGATGTCCACCGTGAACACCCGCCGCCGTGTGGCGAGTGCGCGCGGTGCGGAGTCCCTT
>DATHMQ010000132.1:0-5713 GCA_035486935.1 Solirubrobacteraceae bacterium | reverse complement strand
CTGCAAGGAACCCTGCCCCCAACGCATCGCCGGCGCGCGCCCGCCGAGCACGAGCATCGGCGAGTGGTTGGCCTGGGCGCTGGCCATCGCACTCATCCCATTTGTCACGCCTGGCCCGGCCGTCAGCGCGCAGACGCCCGGCTCGCGCGTGACCTTCGCCCAACCCTCGGCCGCGAAGGCGGCGGTCTGCTCGTGGCGGACGTCCACGATCTCGATGCCCTCCTCACGACAACCGTCATAGATCGAGAACAGGTGGCCGCCGGAGAGCGTGAACAGCTTGCTCACGCCATGCGCCTTCAAGCGGCGCGCGATCAAACGCCCGCCGTGCAGTTCCTGGGCCTGATCGGTGCTCTCCTGGGTGCTCGGCGTGGACATCGGCGTCCGCGACTTTACTCGAGGGTCCCGGCGCGCGCACAGGAGCCGCCGAGCCGCGTCCGGCCGGCTGGCATGGATGTGATTGTTGTTCGCTCCCTTCGATCACAGCAGGTCTCTACCGCGACCGATGTGCTGCGCGGCGCATGCCCGGGGTGGGACTCGAACCCACACGCCCTTGCGGACTATCGATTTTAAGTCGACGGCGTCTTCCAATTCCGCCACCCGGGCGAGTCTTTGGCATTTTAGTCCAGTAGATGTCGTGAATGTCCAGCATGGACCGCAAATAAACACTCTGACGCGATCCCGCGCATACCAACAACGTTTATCTGCCCTTGTGGGTGGGCAGCGATACTTCACAAAGACCGCAACTACTCCCGCGCTAGCGTGTATTTAGTTGCAGAACAGTCGAAAGGACCGCCGTGGAGGTCTCAGCACTAAAAGCCCCAGCAGCACCCGGCCTGAGAAGTCCCTCGGCCCTGCTGCGGCTGCAATCCGACGAGCGCCTGATCGCGCTGATTCGGCGCGGGCAGCATGCGGCCTTCGAGACGCTGTTCTCACGCTATCAGTCGCGCCTGCTGGCCTTCTGCCGGCACATGCTCGGCTCAAAGGAGGACGCCGAAGACGTGCTGCAGGAGGTGTTCGCAGCCGCTTTCAACGCGATCCTCGCCGACGAGCGCGAGATCAACGTGCGCCCCTGGCTGTATCGGATCGCGCGCAACCGCTCGCTCAACCACCTGCGCAAGGCGAGCGCGATCGGCGTGGACTCGATGGACGTGCACTTCGCCGATAACGGCGTGTCCACGGCCGACAAGGTGATGCGCCGCGAGAGCTTTCGCCAGCTGATCGGCGATGTGCAAGAGCTTCCCGAGACTCAGCGCACCGCACTTTTGCTGCGCGAGATCGACGCGCTCTCCTATGAGCAGATCTCAGACGCGATGGAGACGACCGTACCGGCGGTCAAGTCGCTGCTGGTACGTGCCCGCATCTCGCTCGCCGAGGCCGCCGAGGCGCGCAAGCTGACCTGTGATGAGGCCCGTATGGAGCTCGGCGAAGTTGCCGAGGGACTGGTCAAGTCGAGCCCGGCGGTACGCCGCCATGTGCGCGACTGCGAGCGCTGCCGTGCATTTCGCAAGCAGTTGAAGGACAACAACGTGGCGCTCGCGGCGATCCTGCCGGTCGGGCCGCTGCTGATGATCAAGAAGCTTGTGCTCACAAAGCTGGGGTCAACCGCCGGCGCCGGGGGGGCCCATGCGGCTGGCGCCGGCGGAGCGGGCGCAGCCGCTGCCGGCGCGGGAGCAGCTGGAGGAGCCAGCGCAACCGGCAGCTTCGTCACAGCAGGCGTTGGCGCTCTTGCGACCAAGGCAGCTGCGGGCCTTGCCGTCGCTGCGATCGTGACCGCTGGAACGGTGGCGGCAGACCACGGCACAACCACTCTTCGGCGCCACCGCCACACGCTTGCCGCCGCAGCCGCGCTTCCCGTTGTGCATGCGAGCGAACCGGTCATCACACGCTCGAGCGCTCAGCCGGTCACGGTCTCCTCTGTCCCGCCGGTGAACCGTGCCGCCGCTCTGGCGCGACGCCATCCACCCAAGAAGCCGAAGGCTCCGAGTAGCGCCGCCCCGACGACAGTTTCAGCGGTGGTTCCCGCTTCGACGGTTGCCACACCGACGACGGCGACAACGACTGCCCCCAAGCCGGCGCCGCCGGTGACCGAGGTGACAACCGACTCGACTCAGCTGCCGAGCGCCCAAGCGCCCAACACCCCGACTGCTCCTCCCGCAACGGTCACATCGACCGAAACGACTGCCACGACACCGCCGACGAGCATCGAAGAAACCGCGACCACACCGCCACCCGCTACGACCACACCGACAACACCCACTTCGCCACCGACCAGCGAAGAAGCCGCCGGCGGTGCGACGGCTCCGAACGTCGTGGTCAGCGTTCCTCAGCCGGTCACGCAAACGCCGCAGGATACGCCGTCGACAGACGGCGCCGGGCAATAGTCCAGGCGACCAAGCTTGACCATCACGCCTGCTCGTGCTGGAACCTCAGGCAGTCGGACCGGGACCGACCAGCCGGAGGCCACGGCCGAGTGCCGATCCTAGCCAAACGCGAACGTCTTCAGCGGCGTTTCGAGCACACCCGAGCTTGCCACCGGCTTTGAGACGCTTGCCGGTTCACGGCTGAGCATCTCGACTACTACCCCCTTGCTTGCGCCGTGGTGCGGTGAGATCAAGATCACATCGCGTCCGTAGAGCTTTTGTCCGTCGACGATCGCGCTGTAGAGCACCTGATAGCCGGCCAGCGTCGAGCTGATGCGAGTCTTGCCCTCGCCTTCCAGCCTGAAGGCGGGGAAACGGGTTGCCAGCGTGCGCGTGTATGCAGCTGCGGCCAGCGGTAGCTCACCGGTCACGCTGCCGCCATACGGCGCGACCGCGATAGGCGCTACGGCGTAGGAGTCCTGGAGCTTTTTCCCGGAGCTGCGCGCGACCTTCACAAAGCCGCCCGGGTTTGGGGCTGTCTTGTAGAGGCTCCTGTATTCGAAGCTGAAGGGCACGGCGCCACCGTGCGAATAGGAGGCATTGAGCAGGCTCAGCACAAGCGCAATCGTCAGTGCCAGCAGGCCGACCCCGGCCGCGATTGCAAGCGCGCGCACCATCGGAGCCGCCGAGCGCCAGCGCGGCTCGAGCAGTTTTCCTAGCGTCGGACCGTATTGAGGCTTCAGCGGGATCGAGGTCATGGGTGTGGTTGGCTGCTGTGGACGGTGGCTGCTGTGAGCGTGAAGCTGAGAGTGGTAGAAGCTTGCGGACGCGACTACTCGCCGATAGAAAAGAGCGCGTCGAGGTCGTGCTTTGAGAACGCAGCGAAGGCCACCATCGTCTGCGTGCGGACCACACCCGAGAGCTGCCCGACCCTGTCGGTGACGACGTCGGCGAGTTGCTCGTGGTCGGGGACGCGCACGATCGCGACGAAGTCCCATTGGCCTGTGACCGAATAGGCCTCGGCGACTCCCTCGATGTCGGCCAACTCGCCGCCGAGCGTCGAGAGCGCGTCACGCTCCGCTTCGATCAGGACGACTGCATGAGTCATGCTCATGGCGAATGCGTGTCTCCGGGCGCGAGCACGATCACCTCTGAGGAGCCGGCGGCCTCGACGTCTGCCTTGAACGCCTGCGCGTCGGTCTCGATCGGCGGGAACGTGTCGTAGTGACACGGGATCACCTGCTTGGCGCCGATCATTCTCGCCGCCTCGACCGCGTCGTGGCGATCCATCGTGTAGTGGCCGCCGATGCACATCAGCGCCACGTCGATCTCGCCCGCCTGCTTGGGAATCAGGGCCAGATCGGAGAACAACCCGGTGTCGCCGAGGTGGTAGATCGTCTTGCCGGCGAATTTCACTAGCAGCCCGGCGGGCGTGTTGACCGTACCTTTTGGGGTCGTCGAGGTGTGCCAGGCCGGAACCAGCTTGGCCGAGCCCCACGGGAGTTCGACCGTGCCGCCGATGTTCGGGTCGTGCACGTTTTCGAGGCCTTCCTCGCCCAGTTCGTTTGCGATCTCCACTATCGCTACTACGTGTGCGTTCGTGCGCTTGGCGATCGCCACGGTGTCGCCGATGTGGTCGCCGTGACCGTGCGTCAGCAGGATCGCGTCGGGATTCAGCTGCTCGGCCGCGACGGCTGCCTTGGGATTGCCCGTCAGGAACGGGTCGATCAGCACCGATGTGTCGCCGTCTGAGAGTTCGAAGGCCGCATGGCCGAGAAAGCGAATCTGCATGGTCAGTGCTCCTCTGTCGATAATTGGTCTTTTGGCGAATGCGCTCCGCTGGACGCGGCGTCACCTGTGGCTACCCCGCTTGGCTCTCTGCCCAGCGGATCCTCGACGAGCGGCTCGCTCTCCGCGGCAAGCTCGTGCGCCAACTCGAAGCCTACGGCGACGCCCACGAACATGCCGAGCCTGGTCTGCTCGGCAACCAGCGTGCTGAGGGCACGAACGCACTCCTGTTCGTCTTGCTCGCGCGCGATGCGGCGTATCTCGGCGTCGTGGGCCTCGCCGAACCAGCCGCCTTCGCTGAGCGCTTCGGCGAGTATTCGCTGGAGAGCCGGTGCCGCGTGCACAACGACGTCCTGTGCGTGCGCGAGACGTCCGGGTTCGACCAGCGCCTCGAGCGCCATGTCAACTTCGGCTGCCGTGTAGGAACGCTCGGGCAAAGCCGTTCCATCATAAGCCGCTGAGAGCCGTCTGTCCCCCACCATCCGAACCGCAGGTCATATCCATTCAAACCGTTCTCGCGCGACTCAAGCCGAAACCGAGCGTCAGGCCGAGCGCTGCCCCGGTGACTCCCGCCAGCCAGCTGACCTCCGGGCGGGCGTATGGCATTGCCAGCAGCACTGCTGCGATCGCTGCGGTGGCCAGCAGGTCTCCGTCGTAGTACTCGCCGGCGCGCACGGAGAGGAGCTTGGGCGCGGCCCATGCGCACAGCAGCGCGAGCGCGGCCGCATTTGCGCCGCTGACGATCGGGAACGTGTACACCGCCTCGGCGGCCAGGCCGCCGGTGATGCCGGCCAAGAAGAACAAGATGAGCACTACGAGCGACCCGTGGCGGCGCTCGATCAGCGCGCCGAAGACAGCTACACATAGCAATGTGGCGAACATGCACATGCCGGCGGAGAAACCACTGCCATAGACGAACTGACTGCTCAGCAACCGCCACCAATCGCCTTTCAGCGGGCCTAGGATCACGAGCTTGCCCAGATTCACGTAAGCGCCCTGGGAGGCGATCCACACGCCACAGCTCGCGGCTACCAGGGCGATCGTGACGTATGGCGAGGCGTCGACGCGCACACCGGCTATCTCGCCGGTGCGCAAGCGGCCGAGCGAGGCTCGACGCAGCGAGCTTTTGCCTGGCTCGCGTAGACGATCGCGTGGCAGCTTTGGCGCCCGACGTCGCAGCCTGTGTCCGCAGTACGGGCACTCGGTGACGTAGGGACTGACCTCCGAGCCACACTTCTTGCAGACCACGAACAGATCGGCGCCTGAGGGCATCGGTCCATTCTAAGGGCCTATCTCGGCCCCCTGGCAAGGGCCCCGGCGATAGAGTGCAATCGTCCCTCGCCAGCGACCCGCAAGCGTTCTTGCCGGCGCGGCGGCGAGGCGGTACAAGCGACAGCTAAAGGAAACCGATCGATGCAACTCGGCTACGAGAAGAAGCTCTACATCCTCGCGTTCGACCACCGAGGCTCCTTCCAGAAGAAGTTCTTCGGGATCGAGGGCGACCCCGACCCCGAACAGACCGCCATGATCGCCGACGCCAAGCACCTGATCTTCGAGGGGCTGCA
>DATHMQ010000131.1:0-5925 GCA_035486935.1 Solirubrobacteraceae bacterium | reverse complement strand
TGCACGTTGCGTTTGTCTATTTTCAGACCACGTGCTTCGCGGATCGCGCTGGCAATATCCTGCGCCGTGACCGAGCCGAACAGGCGTCCATCGGCTCCTGCTTGCTGGGTGATCGTGATCACCGTCTTGTTCAGCAGGGCTGCGTTGTCGTTGGCTTTCTCCACATACTCGCGCGCGGCCCGCTCGGCCGCCTGCTGGCGCTTGAGCACCACTTCGATCGCACCGCGCGTCGCCGGCTGGGCGAGCTTGCGTGGGATCAGGAAGTTACGCAGATAGCCCTTGGAGACATCCACGACCGCCCCTTGCTCGCCGAGCTCCTCGACATCCTTGAGAAGTATCGCTTCGGGCATCTCTAGCGTTCGCGATCTCGATCGCCGCGTTCGCGGCGCGGGTGGTCGTCGCGACCGCCCTCGTTTACGTAAGGCAGCAGGGCAAGCTCGCGCGCACGCTTGACCGCACGAGCGATCTGGCCTTGGTGGCGGCGGCAGGCGCCGGTGATTCTGCGCGAGCGGATCTTGCCCTTCTCGGAGATGAATTTGCGCAGCGAGGAGACGTCCTTGTAGTCGACCTGCTCGACCTTGTCGCGGCAGTGTTGGCATGGCTTGCGCCTTCCGCTACCGGACCCGCCCTTCTTGTCTCGTCGCCGGACTGGCTTGCCGCGACCGCGCTTTGCCACTTGAAGATCCTTGCTTTCGAACTAGAACGGAATGTCGTCGTCGCCTGGGGCGCCGGAGACCGGTGCGGGCTGGAAGTCGCCGTTGTCGACCGGCACGTCGCTGCCCTGAGGTGCCCCGCCGCCCGCATACCCTCCGCCTCCGGATGGGTCTTCGCGCGAGCCGAGGAACTGCACCGAGTCGGCAATGATATCGACTGCGCTGCGTTTTGTGCCGTCCTGGGCATCCCACTCGTGCCACTCGAGCCGTCCATCGATCGCGACAGGCCGTCCCTTGGCCAGGTAGCGGGCGGCATTCTCGCCCTGTGCACCCCACACGGTCACGTTGAAATAGTTGGGCTTGTCGACCCATTCGCCGCTGCTGCCGTCCTTGCGACGCGTGTTGCAGGCGATCCGCAGCTTGCAAACGGAAGAGCCACTGGGCAGCGAGCGCAGCTCGGGATCGGCGGTCAGGTTACCGGTCAGCACGACCCGGTTGATGTTTGTGGCAGCCACGGCTTGTTCCTCTCGTCTCGGTGTAGCGGCGAACGCTAGCGCGACTGCTCGCGCGAGGACGTGCCGAAGACCTCGTCCCAGTAGGGAGCGCTGATGCCGAAGCCCTTCGTGTCGTCCTGGAAGTGGTGGCGCATGTGGCGCTCGCGCAACACTCTGCCGACGCGGGAGTGCGGCCGGAAGTGGTGTACGTAGTAGTGAAGCATGTCGTAGACGAGGTACCCAGCGAAGAAGCCGGCCCCGACGCCGGGCGCATAGTGTTTCCCGAACGCCAGATAGAGCACGCCGAACACCAGTGCTCCGAGCGGGATGCTCACCGCCGGAGGCATCACCAGCCGCATCGGATCGTTGGGATGCTCATGGTGGATGCCGTGGATGATCCAGTGCATCCGCGCTCCGAGCCCATGGTCGGGCTCGAAGTGGAACACGATCCGGTGCAGCCAGTACTCGAACAGCGTCCACAGCGCATAACCGGCTGCGAACAGCCCCAGTGCCGTGAGCGCGCCGACAAACGAGAGGCTCCAAGCCTCCAGTGCCAAGATCACCGGCACGAAGATCAGGATCGGCACGGTGGGATGCACGCGCGAGAAGGCGTCGAGCAGTCGCGAGTCGAACATTGGCGGCGAAGCACGCAGGACGTCGGTCCTGCGCACCGCGGGCCCGTCGCTGAGCGGTCGCTCACTCATGCGAACTTCACCAAATCCGAAGCACGGTGAGTCATCGAGACAGCTGTATCTGCGACGACGCACACCACGAACTTCCTGCCAGTCGTTGCCCTCGGCGACCACACGCCCCCGAGTGTATTACGCGACCGCTTGCTCCTCGGCCGGAACGTGCTCAGGCTCCTCGCGGACCGGCGGTGCGGCTCCTGGCGACATATCGGGCGCCGCTGGCGTCCCCGGCTTGAGCTTGTTGATGCGAAAGCGGATCACCCCATCGGCGATGGCCAGAGTGCGATCCAATTCGGCGATCAACTCGACAGCGGTCGCATGGAATTGCAACAGGTGGTACTCAGCAGTCGCCTTGTGGTCGATCGGATAGGCGAGCGCGCGCTCCCCCCACTCGTCGTAGTTGACCAGCTCACCCTTGGCCTCGATCGCTGCCCGTGCGTCGGCCACGATCTTGGCGCGCACGCTCTCCTCCGCTTGCGGGTCGAGCAGCAACACGAGATCGTATGTGGGTGCAGAAAGAGTCATCGATAGGCGCTTGCGGCGCGGCGGCGGATCATAACAGGGCTCCGAGGCTCGGCCTCAGGCCGCTACGACACCGCAGCCCGCTTGACCACGAGTTGTGCCGGCGCTGCCCGCTTGGCCTCAGGCTACGTGGACGGTGCGGACGGGCTTGGCCTCAAGCTACACAGGCGGCGCGGATGGCTCGGCCTCAAGCGCCCCCGGCGGCGGTCCGCTTGGCCCTGATGTCAGCCAGTTGCTCGTCGATCCAATCGCCCGGGTCGCGCGAGGTCACGATCTCCACCAGGCCGCGAGCGCGCCGCGAGCGCTCCTGCGCCGGCATGTCGAGTGCAGCGTGGATCGAGTCGGCCAGCTCCTGGATGTCGAATGGATTGACCGACAGCGCGTACTCGCCAAGCTCCTCGTGTGCTCCGGTGTTCTCGGAGAGAATCGATACGCCGGCCCGTTCGTTGACGATCGGACCCTCCTTGGCCACGAGGTTCATCCCGTCGAACATCGCGTTGACGAGCAGCACGTCGTAGTGCTTGTAGGCGGCCATCGCCTCCTCGAGGTCGTCGCGCAGCTTCAGCTGGATCGGCATCCAATCGGGCGTGCCGTGGCGGTGGTTGACGACAGCCACAAGCGCCTCGATCCGTTCCAGATACTCCGCGTACTCGGGCACGTCGGTGCGCGATGGCATCAGTTGCGCCACGAACGTGACCCGCTCGCGAAACTCGGGATGCTGGTCGAGAAACAGGTCGAACGCGGAGAAGCCGCGCAGCACGTTCTTGGACAAGTCGGCCCGGTCGACGCGCAGAATCAGAAAGTCGCGGCGGCGACGCAGCAGCTCGCGCTCGAACTCCTCTACCCGCTCGCTATGCGCGACCTGAAGCGCCGCGCGGTGGTCGATCGGCAACGGATAGGCCCTGACCCAGACCTCGCGCCCCTGCCAGCGCACCAGCCCACGCTCGAAGTCCACGTCGAGGTCCATCAGGTCTTGGCAGCACTGCAGAAAGTTGCGTCGGTAGGAGCGAGTGTGAAAGCCGATGATGTCGTTCGCCAGCAGCCCGGCAAAGATCTCGTGCCTGATGCGCGACGGCAGTACGCGCCAGGAATCCGACTGGGTCCAGGGAATGTGCACGAAGTGGTGCAGGAACACATCGGGCCTGGCGCGGCGTACGAGCTCCGGCAGCGTGTACAGGTGGTAGTCGTGCACCATCACGACCGGCTCGAGCTCGTCCTCGATCTCCTCCACCACAGCCCGGGCAAGGTCGTCGTTGACCGCGTTGTAGCCGAACTCGAACGCCTCGATCTCCTCGCGCCGGATGTCAGGAGCGTTGGACAGGTCCCACAGGTAGTGCTGGATGAACCACAGCATCGGGTTGGCGAACACGTTGTAGAAGCGGTCGTAGGCCTCGGGACTGCTGACCACGAGGCGCACTTGGTAGTCGCCGCCGGCCGGGCTCTTGACAGGAAACGGACGCGCGCCATGAACGTGTGAGACCTGAGCGTCGTGCTCGTTCATGGCCGAGGCGATCCACACGGCATCGCGGTGCGAGGCCAGCCCCGACAGCGCCGTCACCAGTCCGCCGGTGCCGCGCTGCACTTCTCCACCAGGACCGAAGGTGACCGGCCCCCGGTTGCTCACCAGCACCAGCGGCGAGCGCTGTGCCGGTCCCGTGCTCATGCCTGACGTCGCTCCCGCAACGCCACACCGCTTCGGCATGCGTGCGTAGGGCAAGCTGAGCAAGGGCGCAATGAGCGCAGTGTGCTGAGCACATAAGCGATTGAGGACGCAGCCCCAGCGCCGCCATACGCACTCATGCTGCGAGCTCCTTGAAGATTCGCAAGTAGTCGCGCAAGTAGCGCGGCGTGAGGAAGTGCCCGCGCACGTGCTCCTTGCCGCGGCGCCCCAGTGCCTTGCCGAGCCCCGGGTCGCCCAATAGTTCAAGCGAGCGCTGTGCGCACTGCTCGACGGTCTCCACGAGAAACCCGGTCACCTCGTCCTCCACTTGCAAAGGGATCCCGCCGACATTGCCGCCGATGAAGGGTCGCGCCTTCCAGATAGCCTCGGACACCGTCAGCCCGAAACCCTCGCGAATCGACTTCTGCACGACCACATCCGCATGGGACTGGAACGCGTTGACCTCGATCGCCCCGACGTTGTTGAAGTTGTTGAGGATGTGCACGTCGGGATCGCCGTCGGCGTGGGCGATCGTGGCGTTGAAGAAGTCCCAGCCCTCAGGATCGTCGCTGGCCATCGAGCCGACGAGCGCCAGCTGAACGTTGGGCATCTGCTGCTTGACGAGCCGATAGGCGTCGATCACGCCAAGCGGATCCTTCCAGGGATCGAAGCGCGAGACCTGGCAGATCAGCGGTCTGTCGACGTCGATCCCGAACTGCTCGCACACGTAGGAGGCGTCCTCCGGTGAGAGCGCCATGTTCTTCGGCATCAATGGGTCGATCGCCGGCGGCACGATGTTCACGTTCCCGCCCATGCCGGTGGGCACGTAGTCGGCCATGTGGAAGAGCGACTGCGGATATTCGGCGATGAAGGGCAGCAGTCGCTCGATCGTCGCCGGATTGGGGGTCGACAGGTCGATGTGGCAGCGCCAAACCCAGCCCTTGGCCTTCTCGGGCACCAGCCGATACAGGCCGGCGGGTTGCGGGTCGTGTACGAGACACACGTCCCAGCCATCTGAGAGCTCGCGTGCGTTCATCTCGTTGTACTGCTCCCAAGTCCCCCACTGTTCCTCGTCGAGATCCTGCGGATGGCCCTGCAAGGCGTTGTGCATCAGCTTGGTCGCGTTGAAGAACTCCTCGCGCCCGTAAATGACCTGCCACTCGCAGTCAAGGCCCACGTCGCGCATCAAGGGCACGAGCGTGTAGAGGATCTCTGAGACGCCCCCGCCGAATGCTGTAGCTGACACATGCACCACGCGCTTGCCCTTCAGCGGCTCGGCAAGTTCGCGGATCTCCTCGATCAGCTCGCGACCGCAAATGTGGGTGTAGTCGGCAAGCGACTTGTGTCCTGTGGCGACGGGCTGGAGCACGAGAGCCCCGCACGATACCTCTGGGCGGCACGGAAGGCCCGGCGTGGGGTCTATGGTTGGCCCGATGTTCGACGGCCGCATCTACCGCGCGGCATTCGTGCCGTTCCTGTTCGTGCTCGTGATCGCGGGCTTCTCGCTGTCCGGACAGGCCGCTCCGCTCGGCTCCACGCTCGCGCCCGACGCGTTCAACGGCCCGCGTGCCTTCGCCGGGCTGCAAGCGCTCGTCAAGCGCTTTCCCGACCGCCGCCCGGGCAGCGCGGGCGACAACGAGCTGGCCGCCTATGTCGCCGCGCAGCTGCGGGAAATGGGTAGCGCCGCCGGCACAGGCACATCGGCCCCGAGCGCACAGGCCTCCCGCGAATCCGCGGCAGCCACGTCGGCTGCCGGTACGTCCGTCGCGGGCGAATCCAACTCGGGCAGTGCTGCCGACTCCGCGGCCGGCGGCGGTTTCCAGGTCAGTACTCGCCAGATCCAAGCAGTGACGATTGAAGGCAAGCGCGCGCTCACGACGGTCACCGCCGAGCGTCCAGGCTCCACA
>DATHMQ010000130.1:0-34778 GCA_035486935.1 Solirubrobacteraceae bacterium | reverse complement strand
CGCGCAGGCACTCGCGATAGGTCTCCAGCACGATCGGAAAGTCGGGGTAGCGACGAGCCACCTGCAGCAGGCCCTGGGCCTTCAGACGCTGCTGCCACAGCGGCGTGCGCCTGCCCGGGTAGGCGCGGGGGATCAAGAGCGCACGGCCGGCGTTCTCGCGAAAGCGAGCTCCAAACAGCGCCGAGTCGCCGAGCTCGGCGACGATCGCCTCCTCCACCTCCTGCGGATCGAGCGCCACCAGGTCGGCGTAGGAGGCGGCGCCGGCGGCGCCTGAGGACTCGACGCCGCGCGACGCAAAAGCGCTTGCGTCCTGTGCCCGGGCCAGCGACTCCGGGGCGTCAGACGCCTCGGACGCGTCGTGGCCGCTCAACGTCCACTCTTCGCTCTCGTCCAAGTCCACGTCAGGCAAGCGCACGACGATGCCGTCGTCAGACCAGATCGCCTCGCCGTCGATGCCGAAGCGCTCGCGCATGCGGGCTGAGATCGCAAGGCCCCAAGCCGCATGTACGCGGCCGCCATAGGGCGAGAGCACGCAAAGGCGCCAGTCGCCGATCTCGTCGCGAAAGCGCTCGAGCACGATCGTGCGGTCGCTCGGCAGCACCTGCGTAGCCGCCTGCTGCTCGCGTAGGTACTCGAGCAGGTTGGCGGCTGAGCGCTCGTCGAGGTCGTAGTCGCGTACGAGCAGATCCGCGTCCTGATCGACCGCCCAGCGCGTGAACTCGCCGATCGCCTTGCCCAGCTCCTTGGGTCGGCCGATGCCATCGCCCTTCCAGAACGGCACCGCGCCCGGCGCCCCGGGAGCTGGCGTCACGATCACGCGGTCGCGGCCGATCTCCTCGATGCGCCAGGAGGAGGCGCCGAGCAGGAACACCTGCCCTGGCCTGGCCTCGTAGACCATCTCCTCGTCGAGCTCGCCCACGCGCCGCCCGTCCGGCAAAGTCACCGCGTAGAGGCCGCGATCGGGGATCGTGCCGGCGTTCGCGATCGCCAGCTGGCGCGCGCCCTTGCGTGCGCGAATGCGGCCCGCGACGCGATCCCAGACGATGCGCGCCCGCAGCTCGCCGAACTCGCTGGAGGGGTAGCGCCCGTCGAGCATGTCGAGCACGTTCTCGAGCAGCGCGCGCGGCAACTCGGAGTAGGAGTGGGTGCGCGTGACGAGCGCGTACAGGTCCTCGGCGCCGACGCCGACGCCGACGCCGTGGTCGTCGTGGTCGTCGTGGTCGTCGTGGTCGTCGTCCACAGGCTGCTGGCCCGCCTCGGCAGATGCAGCGATCGCGACAATCTGCTGGGCGAGCACGTCGAGCGCGTTGCGGGGCACGACAGTGGGCTCGATCGCGCCTTCGCGCATCCGTCGGCAGACGACTGCGCACTCGAGCAGGTCGCCGCGGAACTTGGGAAAGATGCGCCCCTTGCTGACCTCGCCAACGCCGTGGCCGGCACGCCCGATGCGCTGCAAGCCCCGCGCCACGGACTTGGGCGACTCGATCTGCAGCACCAGATCGACCGCCCCCATGTCGATCCCGAGCTCCAGCGAGGAGGTCGCCACAAGGCAGGGTAGCTCGCCAGCCTTGAGCTGCTCCTCGATCGTCGTACGCTCCTCGCGGCTGAGCGAGCCGTGGTGAGCCCTTGCGATCTCGCGCAGCGCCACAGGCCCCGGTTGACCTACCGGCACGCCGCTCAGGCCGCCCCCAGGGGCGGCCCCATCCAAACCATTCTCCGAACCTTTGGAGCTGTCGGTGTCATCTGTCTCGGCAGCGGCCAGCTCGTTGAGACGCAGCGCGACCCGCTCAGCCGAGCGACGGTTGTTGACGAATATGATCGTGGAGCGATGCTCGCGGACGAGCCGCAACAGCTCCGGGTATATGGCCGGCCAGATGGAGTTGCGCGTCGACTCGCTGCCCTGCACAGGCTGAAGCGGGTCGTCGCTCCGCGGGCCGGACGGACCGGCCAAATCGCTCATCGACTCGACCGGCACTTGGATGCGCAGGTCCAGCGGCTTGCGCACACCCGCGTCGAGGATCCGCACCTTGCGCGTCGGCCCCACCAGAAAGCGTCCGACCTCCTCGAGCGGGTTCTGCGTCGCCGAGAGACCCACACGCTGCACGCCGGGAGCGTCGGGACCGCGCGCGCTGCGCACCTGCTGCTCGAGTCGCTCAAGCGTTAGCGCCAGATGGGCGCCACGCTTGACCGAGGCCACCGCGTGGATCTCATCGACGATCACCGTCTCGACCGTGCCAAGCATGGCGCGTGCTCGCGAACCGAGGATCAGGTACAGCGACTCCGGAGTTGTGATCAAGATCTCCGGCGGTTTGCGCGCCATCGCCGCGCGTTCGGCCTGGGAGGTGTCGCCCGTGCGAATGCCGACGCTCACGCTCGCCCCGATCCCGCGGAGCGGCGCGCGCAAGTTGCGCTCGATGTCATAGGACAGGGCCTTCAGAGGCGAGACGTAGAGGACACGGACGCCTCCCCCGGTGCGCTGGGGGTTGTTTTGGTTTGGATTTTTGGGCGTGCCGGTCGGTGTGCGCGAGCCCATCCCATTTTCGGGCGCACCGAGGTCTTCCTGCGCTGGATTGGTGCTTTGTTTATTGCCGATGCCCCCCACGCGCGTGGGGGGCATGCCGTTTTCCTCGGGACTAGCCTGCGCGCCCAGCCGGTCTAGAGCCCACAGAAACGCGGCGAGCGTCTTGCCCGACCCGGTCGGAGCCGACAGCAACACGTGCTCTCCACTTGCAATCGCCGGCCAAGCCTGTGCCTGGGCGAGCGTGGGCTCGGCAAAGGAAGCCTCGAACCATGCGCGCGTGGGCGGGCTGAACGCAGCGAGTGGGTCTGACTTCGCGGTTGCCACGTCTGCCGAGGCTAGCGCGCAAGCACCTGTCGACTCGAACGCGAATGCAGGCTCAAGTTGCTGGAACATCTCCGAAGAGCGCACAAGATCGTTTCTCGGGATTGTTCGATTAGACTGCCGCCCGTGACCGACGACGAAACGCAACACTCACCCACCGGGCACGCGTCTCGCAGACGCGTGGGACCGCGAGCGTGGATGCGATGGCTCACCGGCTCAGCGGATCGCGAGGCGGTGCAGGACGCGCAGGACAAACAGGCAAACGACCGCTTCAGCGTGCACGAGACCCTGCTCGCACTACCAGCCCTGCTCGACAACTCAGGCCTGCCCGACGGCGTCGTGGAGCTGGTGATCGAGGACTTCGAAGCGCCGAGGAGCCAGCTGTTCGACATCCACGACGGTCACGTCAAGCTCGCCGAGCCCGGCCAGTGCGTCCCCTGGGCCAGCATCGCCGGCCCACCCACCGCCTGGGCGATGGCGCTCGGGCCACAGCGCAACATCACGCAACTGCAGCTGACCGGCGACGAGCCGCTGGCGCGCCGTGTGCTGGCGGCGCTCCAGCGACGCAACTAAGAAAGCTCAACAGGGCACCAGCTGCCCTGCGCCGGCGACCGCCCGTGGTTCACCATGAATAACCCAGTCTGTAACAAGCTCCCCTATCACCGGCGAGAGCTGGATGCCCGATCCGCCTGCGCCGCCTGCCACGATCACCGGCAGCCCAGGCACGGGGCCTACGAGTGGTCTGCCTGTGATGCTCACCGGATAGAGACCCGCCCAACCTCCGGCCACAGTCGCCGCTGCCAACCCGGGCAGACGGTTGGAAAGCTTGTCGGCAAGCTCTTCCAAAAATCCCTCGTCGGCCTGGCGCACATAGGAGTCGGGGTCGGCACTGCGTGCAGAGGCCTCCTCACCGTGGAGCCCAGCGATCAACCTGCCACTTGCCTCGTGACGAAAATACAAGCCGCGCTCACCGCTGCCGGGCGTGTAATCCATTACCGATGGCATCGTGTACGGCAACTCGTGGGGAAGGTGCACCATGCATGCCTGATGACGTTGGGGCGCCAAGCCCAGCTCACAGCCGAGCAGCCTTGCAACCTTTCCGGCCCAGGCACCGGCCGCGTCGACAGCCAGGTCACACTCGAGCTCGCCGCCGCTTGTCTTTAGACGCAGCCCGCCACCCATGAGCGGCTCGGCGCCGTGCAACTCGGTGACCATGAGCAGTCGTGCGCCTGCCGTCACAGCCAGTTCGGCAAGTAGCCCACAGTAGAGATGACCGTCGATGAAACCGTCCCCGCGCCCAAACAACCCGAACTTCAGGTCGTCCGTGCGCATATCAGGCACAAGCCGTGCGATCTCCATTCGGTCGAGCACCTCTGCGTCCCGCACGCCGAGCTCGCGTTGAATCTCCACGCTGCGCTCAAATGCCATCCGCGACGCGTCGTCGTGGCCAAGCCGTAGATATCCGTTACGCACGACTCTCAACTCGTGCTCACGCTCGAGCCACGCAAACGTGTGCATGGCGCGAACACGCAATTCGATGTCCAACCGCTCGAGATACTGCGTCTCTACGATTCCCACGGACAAGCCCGAGGAGCCGGCGGCGACGTGGCGGGCGTCGATCACTGTCACCTCGCATCCGCGGCGAGCAAGCTCCAGCGCACTCGACAGTCCGATCGCGCCGGCGCCGACAACGCAAACCACCGGTCCTTCGCCGCTCACCGAGCCGCGTCCCCGATCCGATCGAACGCCATCAGCACCCTCTCCACGATCGGCTCGTCCATCGGTGTGGACATGCACAAAAGGCCATTTGCCGCGATCAGAACACCCGTCTCGTAGAGGCGCCACCAAAGCGCCGTCGGATCCTGTGAGCGGATCTGCAGCAGCGAGCCCTGCCCGCTCACCGGCCAGCCACGCTCGCACAAGCCCTCGCGCAGGCGATCGCCAAGCGCGTTCGTCCTCTCGATCTCGGCGAGGCCGAACGCCTCGAGCGCCGCCAACCCAGCGCGCATCGTCACGGGATTGGCCGAAAACGTCCCGCCATGAGCCACCGCGTCAGGGCGTCGTGGATCGAACACATCCATGAACGCGTCTCGCCCACCGATAGCACCGACCGGAAAGCCGCCGCCGATCATCTTGCCGAGCGCGACCAGGTCGCCCTCGATCCCGTACAGCGAGTGCATCCCACCGGGCGCCAGCCTGAACGTGATCACCTCGTCCAGCACCAGCGCGATCCCGCGACGCTCGGTCTGCTCACGCACAAGCCTGGCGAACGAGGGTTCGAGTGGCCGCAGGCCGGCACGGTTGGGCATCAGGTCAAGCAGCACTGCCGCGATGCGGTCATCATGCTCGTCAAGCGCCGCCACGAAAGATTCCTCGTCACCCAGCTCCAGAGTCAGCACGTCCCCTTGAGCCGCCGCCGGCACTCCGTGCGAGCCACGACGCACCACCGCATCCCAACTGCCGTGGTAACAGTTGGCAAAGCGCAGCAATCCATCGCGGCCAGTCGCGGCACGAGCGGCCCGTACAGCCATCATCACCGCCTCGGTGCCTGAATTGGCAAAGCGCCAGCGCTCGGCCCAGCCGACGCGCGCCGCCAAGCACTCGGCCAGCTCTATCTCCGAGAGCGTCGGCAAGCCAAAGGCCGACCCCTCGGCGAGCGCCGCTACAGCCGCCCGCATCACCGGTCCAAATGCATGACCATGTACGAGCGCTGTGTAGTTGTTCTGCAAGTCGATCGTGCGGTGACCGTCGACGTCCACGACTTCGCAGCCCTCACCACGAGCCGCATACGGAGGATGCGGCTCGACGAACAGCGTCGAGCGCGCGTTGCCGCCGGGCAAACTGTGCAAAGCCCGTTCGTACAGCTTTTGTGCCGCCGGCCCTTCGACGACGATCGGAGTCGGGTCCATCGGCTTGCCATGTTGGCAGCAATTGGACGGCGTACCGGAGTCAAACGAGCGGGACGAGCACGGCCTCATCCGCGGCCACGAACAACTCCAACTCCATGCCCAGTGCGATCTGGGCGCAATCGCGCGAATCGATCGTCGCCACCACCCGCCCGAGCGCCGGCGACTCGATCGATATCTCCTGCTCGTCGCCGAACAACAGCATCTCCGCCACCAGTCCGGCGATCCGCAGCGACCCCACCGAGGGGGTGGGACGCAGACTGCGGCGGCGCACCGCGAGCACAACAGGGTCACCCTCCGCGGCGCTGGTCGCACAGCGGACCTCGCCCTCCCCGCAGCGTACGCGCGCTCGCCCGTCGCTGAGCAGTTCGTGCTCGCTCACCGCCAACAAGTTTGCATTCGCGAAAAATCCCGCCACGAAGCTGTCCGCCGGACGCGCGTACAGCTGCGCCGGTTCGCCCACACTCGCAACTCCACCCTCACGCATGATCGCGATGCGATCCGACAGCGCCAAGGCCTCTTGCTGATCATGGGTGACGTACACGATCGTTGCGCCCAGCTCACGGTGGATACCGCGGATCTGCTCCTCCATTTCGAGGCGCAGCGTACGGTCGAGCGCCCCCAATGGCTCGTCCATCAAGATCACCTCGGGGTCATACGCGAGTGCTCGACCGAGAGCCACGCGCTGTTGCTGGCCGCCGGAGAGCTGGCGCGGATAGCGGCCCTCCAGGCCGTCCAAGTGCAACAGCCCGAGCATCTCGCCCACGCGCCGCTCACGCTCAGCGCGGCCCACGCGTCTGAACTTCAAGCCATAGCCGACGTTCTGCGCGACGGTCATGTGCGGAAACAGCGCATAGTTCTGGAAGACCATCCCCACGCCCCGGCGCGCCGGCGACAATCGCGATATGTCAAGGCCACGCAACAGCACCTTCCCCGACGTCGGCGCCTCGAAGCCCGCGATCACCTTCAGCAGCGTCGTCTTGCCCGAGCCGCTAGGTCCCAGCAACGTCAGCAGCTCGCCTTGGCGTACCTGCAAGCTGACCTCTCGTAGGGCAGGCGTCTCGCCGTAGGACTTGCTCAGCGCTTGGATGTCGAGCACCGTGTCCGCGCTCACAGTGACCCCCGGCGCGCCAGTCGCGCCGCAAGCGCCATCGCGAGGCTGGTACCCACCATCAGCAGCGTCGCGATCGCGGTGATGACAGGTTCGAGGCCGTAACGCACAGAGTCGAGGATCGCCTTGGGCAGAGTTTCAAGCCCAGGCCCGCCGAGGAAGTTGACCAGCACCGCCTCGTCGAGGCTTGTCACGAACGCGAGCACACCCCCAGCCAGTATCGCGGGCGCGAGCAAGCGCAACGTGATCGCAAACCAAGCTTGCACCCGGCTGGCACCAGCGACCATCGCGGCCAGCTCGAGCTCAGGCGGGATGCGGCTCATGGCGGCACTGGTGACGAGCAGCATCACCGGCACCGCGAGCGTCAGATTGGCAAGCACCAAGCCCCAGTAGGTGCCGAGCAGGCCGACCTGGACGTACAGCCCATACATGGCGACCGCATAAGCGGATATCGGGAGGATTATCCCAGCGATCCCGCCAGCCTGCAGGGCGTGACGCAACGGAAGGCGACTACGGTGGATCGTGAACAGCGTGGGCACCACCACGAGCGCGGCCAGCAGCGCCACCGGCGCTGCGATCTTCACCGACAGCCACAGCGCCGAGCCCCAGCGCGGATCTTCGAGCAGCCTGCGGTATTGGCCCAGCCCCCACGTATGCGGAGGAAAGTCAAAGAAGCGATCGTTGGAGAAGGACAGCACCACAACCAGCGCCGCCGGCACGAGCAAAACGAAGGCCGTAGCCGAGACCACGGCCGCGCTAGCAGCGCTCGTGAAACGGTCGCCGAATAGTGCGCGTCTCACGCTGCCATCCTCGCGTCTCACGCGACAGCCCTCTGAAGGCGCCCACGCCCAACAAGCACAAGCGCAAGACCGAGCGTGAGCAGGGCAACAACGAGCAGGATCACCGACGCGGCGCTTGCAATCGGGTAGTCGTAGAAGGTGAAGATGTAATCCTGGATGTAGCTGGCCATGAACGGCGCCTGTGCTCCTCCCAACAGGACCGGCGTGACATAGAAGCCGAGCGATATCGCGAATACGAGCGCGCCACTGGCGACGATCCCGGGCATCGCCAGCGGCAACATCACAGAGCTGATCGCGCGAGCACGCGAAGCTCCCAGGCCACGGGCGGCATCGAGCAGGGAGTGGTCGATCGTGAGGAACACTCCATATAGGGAGAAGGCCGCATAGGGGACCATCGTGTAGACCATCCCCAACGCCACGGCAGTCGAGGTGTAGAGCCAGGAGACCGGACCCAAGCCAAGCAATTCGAGCCCCTTGTCGAGCGGACCTTCAGAGGAGAGCAGGATCACAATCGAATAGTTCTTAACGACCGTCCCCATCCAGAAGGGAGCGAGCACCGCGAGCCACAGGACAGCCTTCACAAGAGTGCTCCTGCTGACCTTGATGTGCCAGGCAAGCAGACCGCCAAGCCCCACCGCGACCGCGCTCACGAGCACGCTCGACAGCAGCGTGGTGATCAGCGCATGCCTGCCCGCCGGACTTTCCAAGACCGCGGCGTAGTTGCCCAGTCCTTCCCCGGTGGTGAGCGAGTCGATCGTCAGCTTTCCGAGCGGATAGATGACGAAGCCAAGCAACATCGCGAGCAGCGGCAGCACCAGCAACAGCGCCCAGCGGTTGGGCAGGACCGCACTCCAAGCAGGCGGCCGATGCTCGCCGTCTACGCGAGGCAAGGCGGGAAGGCTCGCCATGACTCTCCTTCCCGCCTGCCCCATCTCAGAAGTCCCGCGCGTTAGCCGCGCAGGAAATTCTCATACGCGGTGTTCAGTTCGTCGCTGTGATTGGCGTACCACAGGAAGTTAGGCGTCGCCAACTGCTTGAGGTTCACCGGGTTATCGGCAAGCTGCGAGCCGATCGAACTCGGCAGGTAGGTGAGCGCGAGCGGATTCGGGACCGAGTCGTGCACGATTTCGGCCCACGTCGCCTCCGACTTCGGATGGCTAGCGATGAATTCGAGCAACTTGGAAGCATCGCCGGAATTGGGGGCGCCTTTCAGCACGGCCCAATAGCTGGGCTCATAGGCGCCACCCAACCACACGACCTTCAATTTCACCCCTTGGGAAATGAGTTGGTAGGCGCGATCGCTCCACATGATCCCAAGCGGCACCTGGCCGCTGCGCATGATCTGCTGCTGCTGTTCGCCCGACTGCCAGAACACCTTGATGTGAGGCTTGAGCCCTTCGAGTGTCTTGATCACGGCTTTGACGTTCACGGGAGTCGTGGCCGTCTGAGTGATCGGCATGCCCGCCGCGACCTCGGCCGTCGTGACCGCCTCGATCGGCTCGATCCCCCCGAACATGCGCTGCTGGGGAAATTCCTTGGTGTTGTAGAACTGCGCCATGTTGGCCGGGCAGGTCTTCATCTTGTCGGTATTGCAAACGATCACGTCGCCGAGACTCCCGTGGGAGAAGCCGAACGGCGTGACCTTCTGAGCCCCGAGTTCTTTTTCGAAGCGCGCCTTGGTGGCGGCCGGCAACGGCGCCAGTTGTCCCTTTGCGTAGAGCGTGTACGCGGAGCCTCCGTCGAGCGAGTCGACCGCATCCCACTGGATCTGTTTCGCCTGGTTCTGCGCTTCCACGCGCGCGAGTTGCACGCCAGGAGCATCCACGAACTGAGATTTCAGGTGGTTTTCCGCGTCGAACTGATTTGTGTAGGCCTTCTGCGTGGCTTCGTCGATCGGCGCACCCCAATCGCCGATCGTCAGGGTGGTCGAGCTTTTACCGCTGCTACCGCAGGCGGCGAGCCCCAGGCAAATCGCGAGCACCGCAATCGCCCCAAGTACGCGGCGACTCTTACCCCAACTCATTGGCTGCATATTCTTCCTCTCTCCTGACTGCGCTCAACTCGACGACTCGGCGTGCAATTCCCGAGTACACGCAAAAGCAGGCGCGCACTCAGAGCATGACCTGGCGAAGGCAACCCGCCCCCTGACTCAACGGAACACGGCATCCAATATGTCCCGCGGGATTGATGACTGAGAGTCGAGCACTCGATGACCGATAACCGCGAGGATCGCGTGCGCCGCATATCGCGCGGTGCGCCCTCCCCCCACATCGTATTGAGGGATCATCTCGCATACGTCAAATGCTCCAACATTCTCGAACTCGGCGATGACCCCGAGCCCGGCCAGAACCTCGCCCGGACTGAGACCGTCCAAGACGATCGAATGGGTCCCCGGAGCGTAGGCGCCGTCGGTGACATCGATGTCGAAGGTCACATACACACGCTCGGCTCCCTCGGAGGCGATCTCCAGTGCCTCGCGCATCGTCTCGAGTACGCCGCGGCGACGAATCGAGCTGGCCGTATAGGCGGCGAAGCCCCTCTCCTTGCATATGCGCAACTGCTCGGGCTCGGCGATGTTCGTCCCGTTCAAGCCCCACCAGACCATGTTTCCAACTGCCTCATGCTCACTTATACGGCGCGCAAAGGTGCCGTGGTTCAGGCGACCCATGTCGCGGAACTCGTCCCAGAGATCGAAATGGCCGTCGATGTTCAGAAACCCGACCTTCGCACCAGGATTGGCAGCGCGAAGCCCGCGCGCGAAGCCTATGAAGGAGGGGTAAGGCACAAAGTGGTCACCGCCGATCACCACTGGCATCGCACCGCGCGCCGTGATCTCGGCCACGGGTGCGGCGATCGCCTCGATCTGCGCTTGCACATCGCCCTGGTGGATGCGCACGTCACCGACATCGAATAGGCGAGGCTGATCGGGCACCGTCCATACGCGCCCGTCGGAGACATCCACATAGCCGACGGGCTCGGTCTGCAGACCGTAGTAGCCGGCCAGGTACAGCGACGCCTCGCGGATCGCCCGGGGCGCATAGCGTTGACCGTTGCGCCCCAGCGTCCAGGAATCCAGCGGCACGCCCAACACCGCCACGCTACCTGCAGCGATCTCCCCCACGTCGAGCGCTGGCGCACGGTAAAAGGTGGTCGGTCCTGCGTACCAGTGAACGGTGTCGCGTTGCGGGGTCACTTGACGAAGAGCTCCACGGGCACCTCGTTGAGAACCTCAGGGCCCTCCTCGGTAACGAGTACGTTGTTACCGAGCATCATCGTGGCACCGTCGCTGTATGAGAGCCCCGGCTCCATGGTGATGACCATGCCGGGTTCAATCGTGTGAGGATCGCCCCTCATCAGGCTCAACGCGCCGATCCAGATCGGCGGATAGGCGATCTCCATGCTGAAGCCGAAGCGACCCCACGTGTTCTGCTCATAGCCGCGGTGGCACTCCGCGACGAGCTCCACGATCTCAGCGACGCGCGTGCCTGGCCGCAGCGCATCGGTGGCGCGATCGAGCGCGTCGCGCACGACCTCGTAGAGCTCGCGCACGCGTGCGGACGGCTCACCGACGACAACAGTCCGCGAGATGTTGCAGTGATAGCGGCGCACGACACCACTGACCTCCAGATAGACCACATCGCCGTCGCGGAGCAGCTTGCCGATCGGCGTCCCGTGTAGCGTGCCTCGCGCATCGACCAGCGTCGGGTAGGCCGGGAACTCACCGCCTGCCCGCGCGAGGGCTTGCTGTATTGCCGCCATCACCTCGCGATCGCTGACTCCCGCGCGAATCGCCTCGATGCCGGCACTCACCCCAAGGTCGGCGACATGCGCCGCCTCGCGCAACAGCACGATCTCCGCTGGGCTCTTGACCAAGCGCAGATCGTCAAGTCCTTCGCAGACATCGACCGTCTCGGCGTGGGGCAGGTCTCGCATCAGCTCCAAGGCGTAGCGCGCCTTGAGGTGGTAGCTCGACAAGTTCAGACCGATGCGTCCTGCTCTGTGGAGACCGCGCTCGCGCAACACTTCCAGCAAACGTGCGGTTTGATCCTCGTGTGTCCAGACGGGCCTGACGTCGCTCACCCAGCAGGTTTCCTCGCACAGCAACAGCTCGGCCTTGTTGCAGAGCAGCGTGAGCGGGGCATCCTGCTCGAGCGGCACGACCAGAACCTGGAAGTAGAAGGCGCTCGTCGGCTCGTAACCAGACAGCCAGTTGTAATGCTCGGGCTGGCTCAAGAGCAGCAGGTCGAGCCCGCGCGCGGCCATCCATTCACGCGTCCGGGCGAGCCGCTGTTGGTACTCATCCAGCGCCCCGGCCATGCGCGGAGCGTGGCGGACTTCGATCATCTCACGATTGTGCGGCTTTGCTCGCGCATGAACTGCTGGAGATAGTACGGACCGAGGCCGCCCTTGCCGGTCAGACCGCTGGCCTTCCAGCCGCAGAACGATTGCGACCCCGGCCACGCGCCTGTGGTGGCACCGGCGCGGCGATTCACATACACCACGCCCGCCTCGATCTCCTGGAGGAATTGCTCGACCTCTTGCTCGACCTCGCTGAAGATCCCAGCGCTCAGTCCATAGTCGACGGCGTTGGCCTCGACGATCGCCTCTGCGAGGCCCTGCACTCGAGTCACCGTTAGAAACGGTAGGAACAGCTCACGCCGATTGAGCGAATGGCTCGCAGGGAGATCGCACACCACGGTCGGCTCGACGAAGTGCCCGCCGCGCAGCTCGATTCGTGCTCCGCCAAGGACTATGCGGCCCTCGCGGCCGGCCAGAGCGACGCTCTTCTGGAAGCGAGCCACCGCCTGCTCGTCTATTACCGGTCCGAGCGCTGAGGTGCGATCGGCGGGGTCTCCGACGACCAGTTCTCGTGCGAATGCACACAGCCGCTCGACCAACTCGTCGTGAACCTCCTCCGAGACGATCGCGCGCGAGCAGGCGCTGCACTTCTGCCCAGAGAGCCCGAACGCCGCCCTGGCAATACCCTCCGCGGCCTTCTCCAGATCGGCATTGGCGGTGACTACCGCCGGGTTCTTGCCGCCCATCTCAGCCAACACGGGCCGTGTCCAGCGGCCGGAAGCCAAGGCGCGCGCAATCTCCCGCCCCACGGGCACAGAGCCTGTGAACGCGATCCCATCGACGTCCCCGGCGACGATGGCACGACCGGTATCCGCACCGCCGTGCACGAGGTTGATCGCGCCGGCGGGCAAGTCCCCCGCCGCAAGCACCTCGCCGAGCAACGCGCCCGTCCATGGTGTCGCCTCAGACGGCTTGACGACCACCGTGTTACCGGAGATCAGAGCGGCTGAGAGCATGTTCACCGCCAGCGCCAAGGGAAAATTGAACGGCGCGATCACGCCGAACGTTCCGTAGGGCCTGAGCGTCTCGAAGTTGCGTTCGTTCGCGGTGAGGCTCACAAGCGGTGCGCTGAACCCTTCGGCCTCCTCGATCGCCGCGCAGTAGGTCTCGATCAAGTCGATTGCCTCCTGCGCCTCGGCGATCGACTCTATGCGCGTCTTGCCCGTCTCCAGGCTCACCACCGATGCGATCTCGATCTGACGCTCGGCAAGCGCCTGTGCAACGGCGCGCATATGAGCGCAGCGCTCCACGTATGGCGTGCGACCCCATAGCGACTGGGCCTCGCGAGCGGCGCGCAAGGCTCCGGCGACGGTTTCCGCCTCGGCGGTGTGCGCCCGACTGACATGCCCGTCTGCGTCTGAGGGCTCATGTCGCTCGAACACCTCTCCCCGTTGTGAGCGCTCTCCGGCAACAAGGTGTGCAAAAGGGGCCTGGACGGCAGCGCGCTGCTGCTCGAGGCAACGCTCGAACTCTTCGTCGAGCGCGCCGGCGAGCGCGCCGCTGGTGTAAGTCAAACGCTCGCTCACGCCGCCTGCGCCCCCAACCGATTCGATCCTTGAATATTCAGTTCTGAACTTTTCTGCATCACCCGGTACCTGGAGACCTTCGGGCCCACACCGACTCGGAAAATTACGTATTTTGAACCTAAATTCGGCATGGGTAAAGGAGATACGTATCGCCTATCAACTGTCAGACCGTTTGACAGACCTCGATCTGTCTGCCTCCGCGAGCGCCGGCCGCGCACCGTGACCAGACAATCGCAGTTCGAAATGGTGCTCTCGATTGAGAATGTCGGCATTCCCAAGTATGATTACTGTTCAACTGAGGTGCACCAATGTAGAGGCACCTCTGGCACTACGGATAGGGGCCTTAGCAGAGATGCCTAGAGTAAGCTCGAATTCTTCCAAATCAGGCCAAGAAGGCGAGTGGTCGATACCAAGCCTTCGCGAGCCACGATACTCCCAGTCGCTCGAGCGGGGACTTGCGATCCTCGGTTGCTTCACGCCAGAGCGTCCCGTGCTCGGCATCGCCGACATCGCCGACGACCTCGGCATGAGCCGATCGACGACGCACCGTTACGTGATCACGCTCGTCGCACTCGGCTTCCTCGAGCAGGGTGCTTCGCGCAAGTATCGCCTCGGGCTGCGCGTCACCGATCTGGGTATGTCCGCACTGAACTCGACCGGGCTACGTGAGCATTCGCGCCCCTATCTGGAGGAGCTGCGCCAGCGCACCTCCTACACCGTGAACCTGTCCGTGCTCGACGGTCCCGAGATCCTGTACGTCGATCGCGCCCGCAGCTTCCGTCGCGGACAGAACAAGATCGACATGAACCTGCGCCCCGGCTCGCGCCTGCCCGCCTATTGCACGTCGATGGGCAAGGTGCTGCTGGCCAACCTGCCAGAGCCAGAGCAGCGCGACCTGATCGGCAACATGACGCTGGCGCGCCGTGGACCGAACTCGATCACCAGCAAGAAGGCGCTGCGCACCGAACTCGAGCACGTGCTCGAAGAGGGCATGGCCGTCAACGACGAAGAGCTTGCCCAGGGTCTGCACTCGATCTCAGCGCCGGTTCGGACCGAGTCGCGCGAGGTTGTGGCTGCCGTGAACATCGCGGCCCACAGCTCGATGATCTCGCTTGAGGAGCTTGTCGACGCGCTGGGCCCGCATCTCGTCGCCACTGCTGACAACATTTCCGCGCGGCTCGGCTACCGCCGCGACGACGAGCAGAGCTAGAAAACCGGGAGGCTTCCCGCCACTGGGGCCGCGCCGGGAGCTGGAAACAGCACCCGGCGCCGGCTTTCGCGGCGGTCTGAAGTCGAGCGCAGACAGCACAGCGTCCGCCGCTCGCATACGCTACCGGCGATGCTCATGCTCCTTAGAACGTGTCTCAGGCCGCTCGTCGCCGGGATCTGCGCACTTGCGTTCGCTGTCGGCGTCAGCGCTTGCGCCGAAGCCGCCTCAACGGGCAAATTCAGCGGAGAAAGCCACGATGTCGCTCAGACGGTCTCCAACTTTCAGACCGACGCAACCGCGGAGGACGAGAAGAAGCTCTGCGACAACGATCTCGCCGCGACGCTGACCGTCAAGCTGGGACGCGTCGGCGGATGCCAAGCGGTGTTGAAGGCCCAGCTGCACGAAATCGACGCGCTCGGTTTGACGATCGAATCGATCTCCCTCAACGGCACGCACGCGCTGGCCCACGTGAAGAGCACTTATTCGGGTAAGAGCCGGATCTCCACGTTTGCCCTCGTTAAGGAAGGCACTCACTGGAAGATCTCCGGGCTGGTCGGATTCTCAGTGGCGCCGAGCGCCACGAGCAAAAAGAGCTAAGCCAGCGAGCGACCGTACTGGCGCTCGTAGTAGGCGCGATAATCGCCTGAGCGGATCGGCTTCCACCACCACTCGTTCTCGCGATACCACGAGACGGTCTTCTCCAAGCCCTCGATGAAGCGCACTCGCGGCTCCCACCCAAGTGCCCTGACCTTCTGCGAGGACAGCGAGTAGCGACGATCATGGCCCGGGCGATCGGTGACGTGCTCGATCAGCGACTCATCCGCGCCCGTCAGCTCGATGATGCGCTTGACCACATCGATGTTGGCGCACTCATCTGGGCCGCCGGCGTTGTAGACCTCGCCGTGTACTCCATGCTCGAGCACATGCCCGATGGCGCGCCCGAAGTCAGTCGCATGAATCCAGTTGCGCACCTGCATGCCATCGCCGTAGACAGGCAGCGGATCGCCGTGCAGCGCATTGAGGATCATCAGCGGGATCAGCTTCTCCGGGTATTGGTAGGCGCCGTAGTTGTTCGATCCGCGGCAGATCGTGGCCGGCAGACCGTAGGTGTGGAAGTAGCTCTGTACGAGCAGATCGGCGCCGGTCTTCGTGGCCGAGTAGGGGGAGGACGGGCGTAGCGGCGAGTCCTCGGTGAAAGAGCCATCCTCGATCGAGCCGTACACCTCGTCGGTCGAGACCTGCAGATAGCGAAGCTCGCGCTCGCGGGCTGCCTCCAGCAGGACGTAAGTTCCCTGGGAGTGCGTGCGCACGAACGCGTCGGGCTCGGCGATCGAGCGGTCGACGTGCGTCTCGGCGGCGAAGTTGACGATCGCCTCGATCGGCTCCCCCGCTCGTGGGCCACCGCCATCGAGCGCGCCCGCCACCGCCTGTGGGTCCTCGATCGCGCCGTGCACGAAGCGAAAGCCCGGATCCTCGGCGAAGTCGTGGAAGTTCTCCTCGCGACCGGCGTAGGTGAGCTTGTCGAGCACGACCACCTCGTCGCCGCTCTCGCGCAAGCGCAGGCGCACGAAGTTCGAGCCGATGAATCCCGCACCACCGCAGATAAGCAATCTCATGCGCGCATCATCCCATCATGAGTGCGCATGGCGGCGCTGGGCGGCGTCCTCGCTCGCTTATGTGCTGGCCGATTGGCGGTCCCATTGACCGTCAATCGGTACACGGCGCGCAGCTGCGTGTGCCCCGAATGGGGTACGTCCTTGCCCAGCTTGCCCTGCGCACTCATGAACGCCCTTCCGTATGCACTCATCGGTTGACCCCAATGCGTGCCGCTAGGTACCCCGCGAGACCGTCGCGCCAGTCGGGCATCGGCAGAACGTCGTCGCGCTCAGACTCCATTGCCGACCATGCCGGGCGCGGCGCGGGACGGGCCATTTCCGCCGATGTGGCAGCCTCCACGCGACAGTCCAGCTCGGCCTGGCGGAAGATTTCCTTGGCAAACCCGTTCCACGACACCGAGCCGGCGCCCGTGAGATGCACCAGTCCGCTGATCTGACGTTCGAGCAATCCCAGAATCGCAGGCGCCAGATGACCCGACCAGGTCGGTGACCCGACCTGGTCGTCGACCACCTGCACGGCCTCCCGCTCGCCTGCTAAGCGCAGCATCGTCGCGACGAAGTTGGGACCCTCGATTCCGTAGAGCCAAGCTGTGCGCGCGACAGTGTGAGCGGGCGAGGCAGCCAGTACCTGGCGCTCACCGGCGAGCTTGGTCTCTCCATAGACCGATTGGGGACCCGTCGCATCCGACTCCACGTACGGCCGTGGCCGACCGGCGCCGTCGAGCGGTGGCCTACCGTCGAAGACGTAGTCAGTGGAGACGTGCAGCAGCGGACTGTCGATGCCGGCCGCAGCGCGCGCCAGATTGCCGGCGCCCTGCGCGTTGACGGCGTGGGCCGCCTCGCGTTTGCTCTCTGCACCGTCCACATCGGTCCAGGCGGCACAGTTGATCGTGGCCTCTGGTCGCTCACGCTCGTAGAAGGCGATGACCGCCGGCTCGTTGGTGATGTCGAGTTCGGGCAGGTCGACGAGGATCAGTTCGTGCCCGGCGCGGTCGCCGACGCGACGCACATCGTGGCCGAGCATTCCCGCAGCGCCAGTGACGAGGATCCGCACGCTTGCCGCCTAGAGGATCGAGATGTCCGAGTTGTCGCCGACCATGAATCGATAGGCGCGTGGCTGACGATCGCCGCGGCGCACCGTCACATTGCGCCCTAGCAGTGAGGACTCCATACGCCCGTCCAGGTCGCATACGGAGGAGCCGTTCAACAAGATCGAGTGCTCCACCTCGGCACTCGATATGCGGCAGTCGTTACCGATCGCGGTGTAGGGACCGATGTAGCAGTCACACAAGTGAGCGCCGGCGCCGACAATCGCCGGGCCGCGCACGGTGGTGCGCTCCAGCCGCGCGCCTGGCTCGATCACGACGCGACCGTCCACCTGCGAATCGATCAGCTCCCCCTCGACACGCTCGCTCAAGTTGTCGAGGATCAACCGGTTGGCCTCGAGCATGTCCTCGAGCCGTCCTGTGTCCTTCCACCAGCCACGAACGATGTGCGGCTCGACACGTTGGCCGCTGTCAACCAGGTGTTGGATCGCATCGGTGATCTCCAGCTCCCCACGCGCCGAGGGTTCGATCGCACGGGCGGCGTCATGAATGGCCGCGGTGAACATGTAGACACCGACAAGCGCCAAGTTCGTGGCCGGCTCGAGTGGCTTCTCGGCCAGGCGAACGACGCGACCGACTTCTCCCTCCTGAGCCTGCGCCAACTCGGCCACGCCGTAATTCTCTGGGTCGGCGACAGGGGTGAGCAGGATCAGGGCGTCGGGGGCGTTGTCGCGGAACGCAGCCACAAGATCGGATATGCCCCCCTGCAAGAGATTGTCGCCGAGGTACATCACGAAAGGGCTGTCGGCCAAGAACGGCTCTGCGGTCAGCACTGCGTGAGCAAGGCCGAGCGGCTCGTCCTGGACGATGTATTCGATTCGTACCCCGAACTGTGAGCCGTCACCGGCTGCCTGGCGGATCTCCTCGCCTGTCTCCGGCGCGATGATGATGCCCACCTCCTTCACCCCGGCGGCGGCCATTGCCTCGATGCCGTAGAACAGCACCGGCTTGTTGGCCACCGGCACGAGCTGCTTGGCGCTCGTGTGAGTGATCGGGCGCAGTCGTGTGCCCTTACCTCCGGAGAGGATCAGTCCCTTCAATGACTCCATCGGCGCCTAGCCTATATCCACTGGACCCGCTTGCGGGGAGAAACTCGCGGGATGGGCACAGCTATGCACAGGTTCGAGCCGGGATTAGTAGACGCCCGCGAGCTTGCGATGGTCCCAAGTCGCGCGGCGCCGCTCGACGAACTGAAGCGCGACGCGCTTCGCGGCCTGTGCCTGGACCATCGCGCCGACCTCCTGCGGCAACTCCTCGACGGGCGGCTCGCCGCGCGGGGTCGCATAGCGCATGAAGATCTCATGCCCAAGCGTGCCGACGGTCTCGATATCGCGGTGGACGATCACGTCGCACTCGAACATCGCTCCGCGCAACTCCTGGTAGGACTCGCCGGCCTCGACCTGCAAGCTGGCGCGCTGGTCACGCTCGAGGTTGCGCACCTTCTGGGAGACCGCATATGTCCAGGCCCAGATCTGCGGTCGCGAAGTGACATTCTCGCCGGTCGCGCCGGCCGCCGCGCTCTGGCTGGCCGACTCGGATGTCCGCAGCACATACCAAAGCGGCATCAAATGCGGCCAGCCTCGTGGCCCCGTCGTGGCGCACGTCACAGTCCGCTCGTCTGCCAGGAACGAGGCCACCTCGGCCTCGCTCATCTTGATCTGATCGCGGCGACTCACGAGACGCCGGCTGGGACTGCGCGCAACTGTTGCACCGCGGCCAGCACCGCTTCGCGCGCGTCCGCAGGCTCGAGCACGACCGCATCGCCGGCCTCCTTCAGCACCTCGCGAACCAGCCAGTCGGTGCCTGCGAAGCTCAGTTGTACGACGATCGAACCATCCACGAGCTCATCGACCACGCGACGCTGCTCGCGCGCCCAACGTGCCCTCTCGGGGGATATCCATACGAGCGCGGCACGCGAGGCCTGCACCTCACCGGTGCGCATCCAGCCCTCGACTTCAGCGCCCGGATCGACCTCGGGGCGCGGCTCGAATACATCGTCGGTCACGTGCGCCCGCCTGATGCGATCGAGGCGGAAGTGGCGCATCTCCTGCTTGGCGGGATCGAACGAGGCCACATACCAGCCCTCCTGTCCGTTCGTGAGCGCATAGGGCTCGACGCAGCGCAAGGAGAACTCGTCCTCGTTTGCCTTGTAATAGTCGAGCTCGAGCAGGCGGTGCTCGACGATCGCACGTGAAACGATGCGGGCGACCTCGGAGTCGTCACTGGTGGCGTGGGCAACCTGCAGGCCCTGTTCCATCGGGTCCTCGCCGAGCGCCGCAACGATCTTCTCGCGCGCCGAGGAGAGCGAGCCCTCGGGGATGTGCTCGCCAACCAGGTCGATCGCTGCGACCAGCGCCTTGGCCTCGACCGGCAGCAGCCGTGCGGGTCGGTCGAAGTTGTCGCTGTAGGGCTCTGGGTCGACGTCGATCTCGCCCTCCTCCTCGAGGATTTCGGCGTAGAGCACATACGAGCCGCCACCGAAGTTGACGACGTTCAGAACGTTTATGTCCTCGCGCAACTCTTCGTCGGAGAGCTGCAGGCTCTCGCAAAGCTCCGCGATCTTCACGCGCTCACTGCGCCTGCCTGCGTGGATCAAGATGCTCGCCAACGTCACTAGCCGCGCAAAGCGCTCTGGGCGAATCGCGGCTTCGGCTTGGGGATCGCGCTCGACCGCCGCAGCCCGACGGTCCGCGCGCGCCGCCGAGGCGGCGGCGGAGCGGGTCGGAGATCCCAGCGGCGGCTCCTCGACCCTGGGCACGCTGTCAGCCAGTTCCTGGCCCTCGTTGTGGCGCTCCTCCAGCAGCGCCAAGCGTCGCGCAAGTTCCTCGACGAGTGCGGGTGGGCCGAGCAGACGTGCGTTCTCGCCAAGACCCAGCACCCAGGAGACGAGCATCCGCGCACTCGAATAGCTGGTGCGTAGCAGCCGGTCGCCCGGGTTGTGTCCTTCGCCCTCGGCGGATGTCATCTCTCCGTAGCGACCGAAGTGGCGTTCGATCTGCCATGCGATGCGCTCAGACAAAAGCACAACGGCTGAACCCTGCTCGTCACCGAGTTGCCACTCGGAGCGTCCCGCATACTCGCGTGGATCGAAGTCGGCGGGACGCCTGAAGTCGTGCTCTGCCTTGGTGGCGTAGGGAACCTTGCCGCGAATGCGTGAGAGTCGGAATACGCGGATCTGCTCGCGCTCGTGCGCATAACCGAGCAGGTAGAACTCTTCCCCCTGGAACAGCAGGTGGTAGGGGTCCACACGCCTTGAGCCGGTCTCATCGCGCGCCATCGTGTAGTACTCGAAAGTGATCGTCTTGTTGCGGAAGATCGCCGTCTCGATCTTGGCCAGGCGAATCGAAAGCTCGTGGCCACCGGCCGATGCTGTGATGCCCAGCGCCGCCGAGCGCTGCTCGGGCGCCTGCAACGGGCTCGGACGCCCCCAGGTGATCTGCTGCAACGCAAGCCGCAGTGGCTCGGCATAGGCGAACTCGCCGTCGAGCAGATGCAGCGCAGCCTGCAGCGCGGCGAGCTCTTCGTCTGAGAACTCGATTGCGGGCAGATGGAAGTTCTCAGGCCGCAGCGAATAGTTCTCCTGCTCGGCGGCGCCGTCTGCCGGCCGGTCGACCGTGAGCTGAATACGCAGCGACTCGAGCTCTGAGCGATCCGCGTAGAAACGCCGCGCGAACGCGTCCTCGTTCATGCCGCTGTAGCCCTCCACGTCGCGCCGGATCTCAAGCGCCGTGACCGGCCTGCGCTCGGCCATCAGGTATGAGATCAGCGACAACTGGCGGATCAGCTTCTCGGTGTCCTTGGCCATCCACCTAAGAAGATAGAACCCAGTGACGAGACGTATTCGCCCGGTGGCCGAGCCGCTCGCAAATTGCGGCTTTTACAGGCGTGCGCGGAAGACGTTCTAGGCGGCTTCGCGTGCGGACTCTTCGACGGGCTCGGGCTGCTCGCGCGAGTTGAACCACGCACCAGATCCGATCGCGCGGTCGAAGTTCGACCAGCGCGCCCCCGGCGAGAGCTCCTTCTCGATGCGATCGAAGCTGCCAAGACGCCCGCCGAGGTTGTCGATCATGTGCACGAGCGTGGCCTCGCGGGTGCACGGCGTCACGGGACTGCCGTGCTCGAGCGAGCCGTGGTGGGAGAGGATGATGTGCAGCACCGCCCATGCAAGCTCGTGCGGGAAGCCCTCGATGTCCTCGATCGTGCGGCGGATGCGGTAGTAGCCGAGCGGTATCTCGCCGTGTAGCCGACCCAGATCTGTGAGGTCGATGCTCTCTGCATCGTTTGTGTAGGCGTCCAGCTTGCCGATGTCGTGTAGCAGTGCACCCGTCACCGCGACGTCGCGGTCGATGCCGGGGAAGGTTGCGGAGATGGCGCTGACCCCCTGGGCCACGCCGAGGCAGTGCTCCAGCAGTCCGTGACGGTAAGCCTGGTGGTAGTACTTGGCGGCCGGCGCCCCTTGGAAGCGCGCCCACAGCGGTGAGCCGTCGCCGAACACCTGCTCGAGCAGGGTGTTGAGGTGAGGGTTGCGCACGGTCCCCAGCAGCTCGCGCAGGTCTGCCTCCATCTGCTCTGGAGAGCGTGCCGGCCCGTCGAGCAGGTCGCTCAGCGCAAAGCTGCCCGGTTCGGCGGCGGTAAGCGTGCGGAGGTTTATCTGCGGTCCGAAACGCGGATGCACGGTGTAGCGGCCGGTCACCTGCACGGGTGCGCCCTGGATCGCAATGCGCTCGATCTCGACGAGCTCCTCCCAGACCATCGAGACCACCGCGCCTGTGCGGTCGCCCAATTGCAGGCGCAGGTACTCGCCACCGTCGCGGCGCGTGCGGCGCTCGATCGCACGCACCAGCAGAACCTGGTCGATCTCCACGCCATCTGTGAGCCCGTTGACGAGCATGCTTTGGAAGGTAGAGCGGAGTGCGGACGGTATGCGGCGAGCGCGCCCCGATGAGACCGGTTTGCGGCGCGGCAACCGGTGGCCGATACAGCCCCGGTACAGCCGCGAGCGCGGCGAGCTTCCCTACGGCTCGAGGCGGTTAGGACCTCGGTACAGAAACGTGACCTCACGCACGTTGTCCTGCCCGAGCATCTGCATCAACAGGCGCGTCAGGCCGAAGCCGAAGCCACCGTGTGGGGGGGCGCCATAGCGGAAGAAGTCGAGGTAGTACTGGATCGGCTCGACCTCGACCTTCTTCTCGTGCGCTTGAGCCAGGAGCTGCTCGTAACGGTGCTCGCGCTGTGCCCCGGTGGTGAGCTCGATGCCGCGCCAAAGCAGGTCGAAACTCTTGGTGAGCGTCGGCCGATCTTCATGGCGCATGTGGTAAAAAGGCCTCACCGAGGTTGGGTAGTCGGTGACGAAGACGAACTCGCTACCGGACTGCTCGGCAACGATCGCCGACAGCGCCCGCTCGCTCGGCGGGTCGAGGTCGTGGTCGGGGCCGGGCACCTCGTGGCCGTGCTCTGCCAGCAGGGCCTTTGCGTCGGCAAGCGCGATGCGCGGGAACGGCACGGTAGGTGCACCGACCTCGACGCCGAACGTGCTCGCGATCTGCTCGCCATGCTCGCGGGCCACGACGGAGAGCACGTGCGCGAGCCAACGCTCCTCGAAGGCCATCACGTCCTCATGCGAGTCGATCCAGGCAATCTCGACGTCGACGCTCGTGAACTCGGTGTCGTGGCGCGAGGTGAACGACGGGTTGGCGCGGAACACCGGCCCGATCTCGAACACCTTGCCGAAGCCACCGGCCATCGCCATCTGCTTGTAAAACTGCGGCGACTGGGCCAGATAGGCAGTGCGCTCGAAGTAGTCGACCTTGAACAACTCGGCTCCGGACTCGCTGGCCGAGCCCATCAGCTTTGGCGTGTGTATCTCTATGAATTTTTGTTCGTGCCAGTACTCGCGCATCGCGTGCTCCACGGTCGACTGCACCTCGAAGATCAGGCGCCTGTCGGGACGGCGTAGATCGAGGTAGCGCCAGTCGATGCGCTTGTCCAAGGCCGAGTCGGGCGTGACGGGAAGTTCGGGCTCGGCCGGCGAATCGACGCTCAGAGAGGCAAGCTGGATCTCGAGGCCGCCCAGCTTCACGCGCTCGTCAGCCACCACGAGGCCGGTGACCGTGACCGCCGACTCCGGCGTGAGCGCGGAGATCGCCTCGTTGAGCTCGCTCGGCTGCTCCTCCTTGCCGAGGATCAGCTGAGCAAGACCTGTTTCGTCGCGCAGCACCACGAACTGCATGCGCTTCTGGTCGCGGATGGCGTGCACCCACCCGCGGAGCTCGACGGTCTCCTGCACGTGAGATTTGAGATCGGCTACCTGAGTGCGCGCCACGGGGACGGGCAATGCTATTGCAGCGCTGCCCCCGCCCGCTGATCGGTCTCCTGGCCGAGGGCCGTGCCAGGTGGGGGGCCTGCCCTTCGATCCGTTATCTGCACCCCGCGCGATTCGCGCTCGGAGCGATGGGTCGGGCAATAGATACCGCGCACGCCCCCGTCACGCAGACCGTAGGCGAGCCACTCGCCATGGCGCCATGTGAAGTTGAAGAAGCCCTCGACGGTGCCGTTGAGCTGCATCTCGCGCTGCCAGGCCTTGATAACGACACTCGCGGGAATGCGTGAACGGCAGTCGCGATCGCTGTGGGGGTAGCCGCTCCATACGCACTTCAGCGGCTCTGGCGTCGGCTCGGAGGGCTTGACCTCGGTGAGGTGCCGCGAGCGCGGCTGCGGGGGATGTGGCTCGCTGTGCGGTGGCTTCATCGGCTGTCTCCAGCCCTCAGGTCCTCTCGGCAGACACGAATGTCCTCCTTTGGCCCTACGAGGTTCTACGGTTTCTCTACGGCGGTCCCTTGTGGAAGGATGCATCCACATGTCCACATTGGACGATTGTTCTAGACAGATAGCAAGACGCCGCGCGCGGAAGGTCCCGATCCGGGCGCGGCTCTAGGCTTCGCGCGCGGACCGCAATCGGATACGAGACAAGGGCAACCGACAGGAGCAACATGAACGACACGGCGAATGAGCCTGAGCCGCCCTATCACCTGTTCCTCGATACAGACGAGGTGGCGCCCACGGCCAGCGCGCTGCGACTGCTGATTACCGACGAGGCCCACGAGCCAGGGATCCGCGGACTGGCACGCGAGGTGATCGCGAGCTTGGACGCCGAGCCGGACGGGCGCGGCAAGCTGACCGTGACGCTCAACCCAGGACAGATGAAGATCACCCACACTGCGCTGAAGCTGTTGCTCGGCGACCTGCAACGCGGGCAGGCCGATGAGCGCGAGATCCTGCGACGCGTCATCGACAAGCTGCCCGACGAGCACACGATGCGGGCGATCCAGCTGCCGTAGGGTCGCGCGCCGGAGGCGGCGCAGGTTAGGCTTAGCTCGCCTTGAGCGCTGGCAAACCCCTCAACGCCGACGAACTGCGGTCGAGCTTTCTCGACTTCTTCGTCGCGCGCGATCACCGGCTCACTAGCTCGGCCAGCCTGGTTCCAGAGCATCCCGCCGCGCCGCTGTTCACAAATGCCGGCATGGTCCAGTTCCTGCCTGTGTTCTTTGGCGAAGAGCCGCCGCTCTCGCCACGCGCCACCTCGGCACAGAAGTGTCTGCGCGTGCGTGGCAAGCACGACGACATCGAGATCGTGGGACGCAGCACCAGCCACCTGACGTTCTTCGAGATGCTCGGGAACTTCAGCTTCGGCGACTACTTCAAGGAAGGGGCGATCCAATACGCCTGGGAGTTTCTGACTGAGACGCTCGGCCTGGAGGGCGAGCGCCTGTGGGCCACGGTGCACACGAGCGACGACGAAGCGGCTCAGATTTGGCAGGAGCTCGTGGGCCTGCCGGCGGAGCGCATCCAACGCATGGGCGAGGACAACTTCTGGGAGATGGGTGCCACGGGGCCTTGCGGGCCCTCATCGGAGATCTTCTACGACAAGGGCCACGAACACGGCTCAGGCGGCGGTCCGGCACGCGGCGGCGAGGAACGCTATGTGGAGATCTGGAACCTCGTGTTCATGGAATCCAATCGCCTGGAGGACGGCAGCTTGACGGCACTGCCCAAGCGCAACATCGACACCGGTGCCGGACTGGAGCGCATCCTGCCGATCGTTCAGGGCAGCTCTTCGGTGTTCGACACCGACGTCTTGCGCCGTCTGATCGGCTCGGCCGAGGAGCTCACGCGCAGCGTCTACGGGCGGGATGAGGAGGATGACGTGAGCCTGCGCATCCTGGCCGACCATGCGCGCGCCGTCACGTTCATGCTCGCCGACGGCGTCGTGCCATCGAACCTGGAGCGAGGCTACGTGCTGCGACGCATCATTCGCCGCGCGATCCGCCACGGCCAGCGGGTGGGTGCGCGCGAGGGGACGATGGCGGCAATGGCTGCCTCGGTAGGAGAGGTGATGGGCGATGCATATCCAGAGCTCGGCCGCTCGCTTGGCATGGTCAGCGACATCCTGGAGCGCGAGGAGCACCGGTTCATGGAAACGCTCAGTCTCGGCCTGGGCATGTTGGAGGATTTGATATCGGATGGCGTGCCCGTGATTTCAGGGAGCGATGCCTTCAGGCTGCACGACACCTACGGGTTCCCGGTCGAGCTGACGGCCGAAATCGCCGCCGAGCGAGAAGTTGGGTTGGACATGGAAGGCTTCGAGCATGCGATGGCACATCAGCGCGAGCTTGCGCGCAGCGCCGCCGGGGGTGGCACCGGCGACGAGCTACAGAGCCAGGCGGCCAGCCGTCTTGTGACGGAGCTTGCCGGGCTCGGGCCGACAGAGTTCCTCGGCTATGCGCAGTTGGAAGCGCAGAGCCAGCTCTTGCGCGTGCTCAAGGCCAAGAGCGATGACTCCGAGCATCCGACACTTGAAGTGTTTGCCGAGCGGACTCCCTTCTATGCGGAAAGCGGCGGGCAGGTCGGAGACACAGGCACGATCGAGAGCGAGACCGGCACGGCGCGCGTGATCGATACCGACAAGCCCCTGGAGGGGATCGTACGCCACCGCGTGCGGCTGGAAAGCGGCACGCTTCTGGAGGGCCAGGAGGCGACGCTGCGCGTCGATGAAGACCGGCGCGAAGCGATCCGACGCAGCCACACCGCAACCCACCTACTGCACTGGGCACTGCGCACCACGTTCGGCTCGCAGTTGCAACAGCAGGGCTCGCTCGTGGAGCCCGATTACCTGCGCTTCGACTTCAACCACCACTCGCAGCTCAGCGACGAGGACATTGCGCAGATCGAAGAGCTTGTGATCGGCGACATCCTCAGCGACGAGCCGGTGCAGACGACCGAGAGCACGCTCGACGCCGCCCGCGCCGAGGGGGCGATGTCGTTCTTCGGCGACAAGTACGGCGAGATCGTACGCGTGGTGCACGCGGGCGAGCATTCGGTCGAGCTGTGCGGCGGCACGCACGTGTCCGCGCTCGGGCGCATCGGCGGCTTCGTGGTGCGCAGCGAGTCCTCGGTTGGCGCCAACCTGCGTCGTATCGAGGCGCTGACCGGCAGGGCGGCGCAAGAGGACCACCGGCGCGCGCGCGGGCTTCTGCACACGGCAGCCGAGTCGTTGCACGTGACGCCGGATTCGCTGCCCGACGCGATCGCCCGCCTGCAAACATCGCTCAGCCAGGAGGAACGCCAGCGCAAGGCGCTTGCCGCCAGCGCAGACCGAGAACTGGCGGCCTCACTCGCCGACTCCGCCGTCGCGGGAAGCGTGGTGGCGCGGTTGGACGATCGCGACCAGCAGGCGTTGCGCACGATCGCGGCGGAGCTCGTCGCACGCGCCGGCATCCGCGCCGTGGGCCTGATCGGCTCACCCGACGGCGAGGCCGTTGCACTCGCTGTGGCATTCGCGGACGACTCGGGCGACGCGCCCGCAGTGGTGCGCACCGTGGCCAAGCTCGTCGGCGGTGGTGGCGGCGGCAAGGACCGGCGGCTGGCCGTCGGTGGCGGGCGCGACGTGACGGCGATCGACGGCGCACTCGAGGCGCTGAGAAACACGCTGGACGGAGCCGCCGACACATAACTCTTAGGACGGTGGCGGCATTGGTAGCGCCAAGGCTTCGGCTGGAAACCCCCTAAGAGCTGTTATCTGATCTGATAACTTTCGGCCATGGACGCCGAGGATCGCAGTACGACGCTGCGCTTTCGCAACCTCGACTTCGACACCGCCCAGCCGATGGACCGGTGGCCGGCCGAGGCGATCGAGACTGTCATCGACCGCGGCTCGCTATCGGACTGGCGCCGGCTTGCCAAAGCGATTCGACGCAATCCCTGGGGGCCGGCCGCACGCACCACCGAGACCGTCGTCGGCTGGGCCGAGCACTACGGCGTCGACGCGCTCATGACCGGCGTGATTCGTCGCGCACGCGAGGACATCACCCAGCGAGGCAGAGCCGAGTATGCCGCGCAGATCCGCTCCTGGCGCATCCAGAGCAGGATGACGCTACGCCAGTTCGCGCTCGCAGCCGGCACCTCCGCATCAAGGCTCTCGGACTACGAGAACGCCAAGGTCGCACCCACGACCGACGTGCTCGGTCGACTTGGTTACGTTGCAGGGGTACAAGTACGAGACTCCGCTTGAACTAGAGTCGGGCTGTGGCCCAAGCATTTGGATACGAAGCACGCCCCTGTGGTCAAGCCGACCGTGGGCGCCGACCCGCTGGACGAAGTTAGTGAGGAACGGCAGGGCGCCTCGCCGTTCGTAGAGCCGCATCGCATCGGTGTTTGTCGTGATGACGTCGATCACCATGTCATCTATCTGCAGCTCCCGCAGCCTTGCTTCGACAACGTCCAGCAGAGCGGAGCCGACGCCTTTCCCGCGAGCCTCGGGCAGGACGGCGAGGATGGCCAGCTCGGCCAGCGGGTCCGATGCACTCCACGACACCGCGAAGCGGGCGCCAGGACGGACTCGCACGAACGCATAGCCGACATAGCGATTGACCTCCTGTGCAGCCAGGACAAACGAGTCGGACTCGGAGGTCAGCCACTCTTCCATCAGTCGCTGGTGCTCCTCCCAGGCTTGCTCGTACGGACGTACACGGTCACGCATATGCGGCGTCAACGCCATGTGGTGCTCATACAGCACGCGCCATAGTGGCTGCAGGTCGTCCAAGCGATCCGTTGGCACCGAAACGACGGCGAAGTTGGTCATGCCTCGAAGACTGGCACAACAAGACAATCAGCAAGCGTTTTACACGTAGAAACTGACAAGCCCTGCCCCGAGACATCAATCTCCGATGTCCCGACACATCACAAAGTCCTCGCAGGCAAGGTCCCGACCCGCCCTCCAGCGACGCGCGCAGACCGTCCTCGCGCTCTGTCAAAACGACCCTCGGCTACAAAGCACGCCCGAGGTCCGGGTCTCACTCGCGCTGCTCGAAGACCTCCAAGCCCACGGTCCATATGCCCCGATCTGGCGGCGACCCACGAACCCCGCCCAAGCTCTCGACTGGCTGGGGCGAGATCGAGGACCCACATGAGACCGGGCGACGACAGGTACCACCGGCCGGCGGACAGACCGGCCGCGACGCCCCCAGAACGTCTCACCGCAGCCGACGCGATGACAGGACGCGAGGTGGCCGCACTCCTACACGCCCCCGTCTCAACCGTCGAAGACTGGGCACGCCGCAACATCCTGCCCAGCGTCAAGATCGGGTCTGTCCGTTGAACGGTGACCGATGACCGGAGCCGTGTGCTGAACCCACCTATCGAACTACCCCGGAGAACACTATAGCGATGCCGTTTTAGACTCCTCTCTACAACAGACGCATACGTCTGAGACATACGGCGTTCAGAACAGCGTCTGCTACACTGAATTTATGGCTAACACAATCAGAGGTCTTCTAAGCACCAACCCGCAGGAACTTGTAGACGAGCTCGAAAAGCTTCGAGAGCAGGAGAAGCGCATTGCACACGAGCGAGAGCTGGTCGAGCGCGTCCTGGAGATCGTTATTGAGAGTGGAGGCCCGTCGGCCGAATATCTCACTGACCCAGAACGCGGTCTGTTGACAGTAGGCCCCCTAAGGGCTCAAGTCATGCGCGTATACGCGGCGGCAGGAGAGGGAGCGGGCTTTCAGCCAAGGGAAGTGCACGAACAGCTAGTTGCTCATGGCAACAGCAAAGTGACGCTGGACAATGTGCGGGTCACGATGGGGCGTATGGCCGACAGCGGCGAACTGCTCCAGCCAGAACCACCAATCGCCCTTTATCTCCTTCCGCCCAGCACACCAGAGTCGGGGGAAGCCGATGATGTTTGATCAGAACGGTGGTCCCTATGTTCATACGGCCGTCCTCTGCGACAAATTCATCAGAGGCGCCGAAAGCAGACAACTCAGTCTGATCAACATCACGGAGGGCATAACAGTCGGCGGCTCGGACGCAGATCAAATGCCTCCGATCACGATTGGGGCGCCCCTGATGCTCGTAATCAGTCTTTGGGCAGGCCACACAAAAGGGCGCTACTCGCTGAAGCTGAGACCGGAGGAACCGAGCGGGCTTCAAGGAGATCCGATCAAGCTGCCGCCGGTCCACTTTACGGCTGGTGCTGGGCATGGGGTTGAGATCATCGTGCCGATGCCTTCATACGAGGTTTCCGAAGAGGGCACGTATTGGTTTGATCTGCTCTTTTCTCCGGGCGCCGGGCAGGATGACCGCCTGCTTACGCGTATCCCCCTCACCATTGTCTATCAGCCACAGCAGGTCTAGGGGCCCCAAGTGAGCCCGCGCAAGCCCAACGCCTCGCCACCGATCAGCAGAGATTGGCAGGTCGCGGTATACGAGACGTTGGCGGGCCAGCGCCCTGCCTTGGAATATCTCGGAGCAGATGACGTACCAGAGCAGCCACGCCGGGAGCTTCTGATGACGGTCCTTGCGGTCGCCGAAACAGGACCCCTGAGATTCCCGAGCGGCACGCCCCGCTGGCAGTTGATGCATAAGCCGGACAAGAAAGGACAAGTAGACATGAGCGGGATCTTCGAGGCTCGCGACGAGCATAATCGTGTGTTGTACCGGCTGTTTTGCCTTCTTGATCGAGAGGGACTTGAGGACGGACCGTCAGTGGTCCTGCTAGTAGCCACTTACGAAACTCTCAATCTTCAACAATAGAGCCAAAATCACGCTCTATAGTCTAGCATGGATACCCCAAGATTGCGAGCTTTCTACCCCAAAGACAGCCCTGGATTCCGGTAGTTAAAACGAGTTGGCTTGCTTTCGCTACACTGCTCGGAGCTTCTGGTTTCCGAGCTTATATGGGCTGAGTAGCCCAGTTCAGGCGCAGAGGGGCTGGCATACGGTACCGGGACCCTCGCGCCTGCTGGATCTGAACTGGAGCGCCTCGGACGCTCCAGATGTCGTTCTTTGCCTGTCGCTACACGCGAGCTGCGCTTAATGGGCTAACGATACTCCTACTGGCCTCGCGTTAACACAGACGCTTGTACTCAGTGCAAGCATCAATCGGCACAATCTAGACAGCCCTCGAACAGGGCGCTTGGCTCGCATTGGAGCCCTCGTGCGAGCTTGACGACGACCTTCACGCCGGGATCTCGCCCCTGAGTCTCGATCCTCGCGATGTCCGTCATGTGCAGGTCGGATAGCTCGGCTAGCCGCTCCTGCGTGAGGTTCTGCGCCTTGCGCAAGCGCCGGACATTCGCCGCGAAGGCTTCCAATGGCTCCATGTTCGGAGCCTCTACGGAGCACGTCCCTGCGTCTATGGCTGATTAGCCATATGATGCACCACTATATGGACTGTTCCTACAGGACGAAAGGATGTCGATGATTCTCAGCAGATCAGCTATTTGTAGCTCCCTCTGCGCGCTTGCTGCCCTCGTGGCCTGCTCAAGCGCTTCTGCGGCCAAAACCTATGTGCTCAAGAACTCGAAACAACATTGCAAGGTTCACTATGTAAAGAAGACTGAGACGATCAAGAAGCACGGACACAAGGTTAAGCAAACAATTTGCCGCTATGTAGCTCCAAAAACATCTTTGCCAACAAAAACAGAACCGGCACCATCAAAAGCGCCAGAAACTATAGCTCCTATTGCAACAACAACTACGCTTACTGCAACTCCTGAAAAGGAATGTAAGCCTGTGGAAGGTGGACACAATACATTCGGCCTATGCACCTATACCGTTACATACAGCACTGTAAACAGTAAAGGTGAAGCTGTACCAGGAGAAACAATCATCAAGGAACATGTTCCGCCTTCACAAGAAGAAAGAAAAGTAGCGATTCCTTCCGGGGCTATAGTCTCGATTGGCTGGGAGGCTTCAAACTCCAGTCTTTCGACGGAATGTTGGCTCAACAGTGTGATCAATAAGGTGGAACAACCGAAGTACGGATGCGAAAAGCAAAATCCTCGTGAGATTCTTACCGCCGAATATATCCCTGCGGCTGGATATCTCGCTTCAACATCAGAACCAGTGACATTGCAATAGATTCAAGCTTTCAGAAGAGCACAAGAAAGCTTCGTCAAGATAGTTAGATCAGCGTGAAGTTGTACCTTCTCGATACCACGGATACGAAGAGGCAATAGCGACCACTGGTGCTTGAGCCTTCCGAATACTCTCTCCACGGCCGAGCGCTTCTTGTAGAGCGCTTTCCAGCGCTCGGTCGTGCGAGGGATCAATGAGTGCAGACGATCAGTGGATATCCAAGTGGACTTGGTCGCGCATTCGCCCGTGGGACAACGCCACTTCGTCGCTCCCCTTTTGCGGTCAGCTCCAGCAAAGCTCCATTCGCCATGCTCGCAAGCTGGAGGGTTGCCGCCGCCTTTTGCAACTGCTGGCGTATTCTTTAGAGGAATAATCGGGTCTATATCTCTGTCGATACATAGGGAATGCATACTTACAGTGTCGTATCCCTTATCAAGAATACAGGTACTTATTTCAAATCCTCTCTTCTTAGAAGTATTCAGAAGATCCTCTACATGATTGACTTCATGCGATTTGGCTGTCGAGACTTTCCACGCGAGAGGCAGCTCCGTATCGGCGCAGACTGCGGCGTGGAGCCGGTAGCCGTAGAAGCCGCCACCCTTGCGCGTGGAGACTGCTGAGCGATGTCCCCAGGAGGCATCAGGATCGGAATACTCTTTGATATCTCGTTCGCGACCACCGTTGGAAACGTACTTCTGTCCATTGGCGTAAGCAGGCATATCAGAGGCATCTATCGCGACATTCTTTCCAATATCGGGATTCTTCTCGCGCAAAGAAGAAAGATGACTCTCGATACATTTATCCACCATGTCTTTATTGTCTATTAGTTTCTTCGTAAACCGATAGCAAGCAAATACAGAGGGAATATCGCCGTCAGGAGCAATTACTTCGGAAAGATTCTCATGCTCTTTCACCAAAGCAACTACCTTCGTCCATGTAGGTATTGCATACAGAGACTTCGCCAAGGCGATACCGACCATCGAGCGGATGGGATATCCAGGGCGACCCGTCCAGCGAGAAGCATCGAGTTCAGCGATCAAGGCTGAAATCTGGGGCGAGTCGAGAAGTGCAGCGAGTGTAGAAACGGCACTACATGATACATTAGATGAGGCCATTGGAGCGCAATCTCCTTGGTCCAGACCCCCGGCGACGCCAATCGCGCGGGGGTCAATTGATTAAGTACATCAATATATGGCTTATAAGCCAGTGAACCAAAGTGCTGCAAAAGAACTTGCAGAAAAGTATGCAGAAAATCCTATTATGTAGGATCTATCGGTTGATCTCTTTCTCAGCTATGCGCTGAATGCGTCTTTCTTTTGCCTCTTGCTGAGCAGCCCAGAGAGCCGGTCCATCTTCGTCAAGGTCGATCTCTTCGTGCGCTCGGCGCTTGCCGATCCGCTCCAGCAGCATCAAAACCAAGCCAAGCGCAATGCCTGCGTAAGCCGTAGCCGCTAGCCAACCGATGTGTTGAAGGGCATCGAACACGCGAGTCCCTATGAAGATCGCGATGCTTGCCAGAAAGACAGCATTGCTGGCGCGAGTGACCCAGCGATGGTCGAGCAACGCAAAGATTTGATTGAGCACGCGCAAAGATTACGCAGATGGGCAGATAGTTCCATGACTTTGTAACGAAAGTAACTAGCTCACGCCCTCACGGGCGTTTCGCTAGTCGTTTCGTAGATCCCTCCTAGGTGGCGGCACAAAGCCAGATAGGACCGAAATGCCCGCACAGACCTACCAAATGATCAATAACTACCGAGACGACTATCGAAAGACTCGTCGCGTAGCCAAGCTCAAGGCGCAGCCTGCCTGGTGGCCCCAACCACACGCCTAGAACCACGATCGTCTTGCGTAGCCTCTATGCTACGCTTGCATAGGCTGCCCTGCACGGAATGCACGGACACCACCAACTGGCCGGAAAATGGCAAGGGACTAAGGGCACAATCATGAAGCAAACCGACCAGAGCGCGGCCTTCGCTGACTTCCTCAGCAAGACCTACATAAGCGACGACGAGCGGGCCGCCTTCGAGCGCGATCTCGCCAAGCTGGTCGCCTCCGCGAAGCTGCTGAAGCAGCTTGAGGACATCCGCGAGGCCAAGCAGCTCACGAAGGCCGACATTGCCCGACGACTAGGGGTCACGCGGCCGGTGGTCTCACGGCTTCTCGCCGGCAAGGGTGTCCCAAACCTAGGAACTATCGCCGACGTGGCCGAGGCCCTGGACGTCTACATCGACGTGCGCGTCAAGCCCCAGCCGCGCAACGGCAAGCGCCACGCGGCCATCGAGGTCCACGAGGCCGCCGCCTGATCGACCTCCGGTGGTCGCAAGACTACGGAGCGGCGTGTTTGCACTTCTGTTCGCACTCCATCCCGAACCACCACGCGCGTACTGCCCCGAAAACACCCAGACCCGCCTATTCAAGCGGGTCTCAGCAAGTGCGCCCGGCGGGAATCGAACCCGCGGCCTGCGGTTTGAAAGACCATTGGGTGGGTGGTAGCGCGTGTCGTGTAGGCCGCGGATTTGGCTCTATTGCTGAAGATTCTGCGTTTGCCGGCTGATCAGTTGGCGCCTAGTGGTGTGGGGCTTGTTGACACCCTGTTACCACGCTGGATGGTCAGCGCCTCGCCGATGTCGCCGTCGAGAAGATGGACGTACGTGGCAAGCGTGAAGGCTGCGGAGTGGTGGCCGAGCCATCGCTGTACCTGGACGGCGTTGCGACCTTCGGCGAACAGCATGGAGGCACACGTGTGGCGGAAGGCATGGAAGCCGACCCATGGCAGCCCGGCCTGCTTGCGCGCGGGCTCGAGCACGCGTTTGCGTAGTTTCTCGGCGTCGAGACAAGTGCCGGCGCGTGATGGGAAGACCGGATGATGGTCGCCGGACCATTT
>DATHMQ010000129.1:0-23895 GCA_035486935.1 Solirubrobacteraceae bacterium | reverse complement strand
CCACACGAGCGCATCGGATGAAGCATCCAGGAAAATCTTCACCAACCCCTGCCAACCGTCACGCCAACCCTGACCGACAACCGTACGGTACAAGACCTTTGCCGTGGGTCGCAGCAGGATGCTCTTCAAGTACGCTGCGGGATTGCTCGGGCGTGAGAGGTGCGCACTCTCCAGTTGGGCGTACCGCCACGCGTCATGCACCGCTTCGCTCATCGTTCCCGCCAGTGAGTGCTCGAGATCGCCATCCAATATGGCTGGTCGCTCCAGTGGCTCCAGACCCTCGTGCACGCTGCGAGACTCGTCATGGCGATAGGCCCCTCGCTTGAAGATTCGCGACCTGTAGGCTGGGTACTTGGCCGATGGCCCGAGCAGGCGCCCAAGGAACGAGTGGCGCTCCGGACATACGGCAATCGCAATGCCCTGTGGCGGTGAGGAGAGCAACGATTCGATACTTGCTCGCAGATGTGGGCTTACGCGCTCGTCGGCGTCGAGCTCCAGCACCCACTCGCACGTCGCGGCGTCGAGCGCAACGTTGCGCTGGGCCGCGAACCCCGGCCACGGGTTCTGGATTACCTTGGCACCATGCCCGCGCGCGATCTCAATCGTGCGGTCGGTCGAGCCTCCGTCGACCACGACGATCTCGTCACAGAAGCTAACGCTCTCAAGAGCACCCTCCATGTTCTGTTGCTCGTCCTGCACGATCAAGCAGGCGCTGATGCGTCTTCTGGTGGGTCGGGGTGCGGGCATCAAACGAGGCTCGGTGGGGGCATCGGACTTAAGGCCATATTGGCTGAGTAGTATGCCCGCGCGTGCGCGCGGATCGCATCGTCTCCATCCAGACGACAAAAGAGCGCGGCGGCGCGGAGTACGCCAACGTGGACCTCTTGGACGCGCTCGCCGAGCGTGGGCACGAGGTGCTCCTGCTCACCAACGTACCTGAACTCGCGCTCGGAACGCGGGTCACCGTACGCCAGATCGACTTGGGTCCAAAGCTTGCCAGGCGAAGCGCGGTGCGGGTGGCTTTGCGCTCGCCGCGAACGCTCTTGCGGCTCGCCGGTGCACTGCGGGCGGCGCGTCCGTTCGGGGTGGTGCTCGTGAGCTTCAAGAAGGAGCAACTGCTCATCCCGTTGCTGCCGAAGCGGCTCACCGGCCGGGTCGTGTGGGTCGAGTGGGGCCCCGTGCCAAAGCAGATGCGCCGTGGGCCGGGCCGCGTGGCATACGCGCTGGCGGCGCGGCGCGCACAGCGCGTGCTGGCTGTCTCCGCAGGCACCGCCGATACGGTCATAGGCGCAGGTGTGCCGCGTGAGAAGGTTGTGGTGCTCCCAGATCTCGTCAACCTCCACAAGGTCGAGCCCGACGCGGCCGGGGGCGCGATGCTGAGGAGCGCCTGGGGGGTCGGCGAGCAGACATTCGTGGTGGGCTGCGTGGCGCGCTTTCAGAGGCGCAAGCGCAACGACGTGGCGATCGACGCGATGACCCATATCGACGGGGATGTGCTCTTGGTGATGGCCGGGGAGGGAGATGACGAGCAGGCGCTGCGCGCTCGGGCCGCGCCCCACGGCACGCGCGTGCGCTTCGTGCCCAACGTACGCGGACACGTCGATGCGTTTCTCTCGGCCTGCGACCTGCTCGTGTTCGCGCCCAGCCCCACCGAGGCCGACAGACCGCGGGTGATCGTGATGGCACAGTTGGTCGGGCTGCCGATAATCGCTACTCATCCCGAGGGGGCCGGATCGCTGCGCTTGGGTGAGACCGGAACGATCATCTCCCCGTACAACGATCCCCTCGCCCTCGCCCTCGTTCTCGTCGCCTACCGAGGCGACCTGGAGCGCAGGCGTCGCGAGGGTGAGCTCGCGCGCAGGACGGCGCTTGAAGCCTACGATCCCGAGTCGACTTTGCAAGCGGTCGAAGAGGCGCTCGAGCTGTCAGACTGAGACGCGTCAGGCATCCAGGCGCCGGCGTCATGCACTCGGGCGCTGTCGGGATCACGCACCCAGGCGCCGCCGGATCGTTCGTAGGCGGTCGGCTTGCTCTGCGCTCAACGCTCGCTTGGCGCTGTCGCGCACGGCGTGGGAGGTCAGCATCCAGGCGGTGCGAGCGCGCGTCAGCGGCAGATGCGCCCCGGGCGTCATTAGGATGCTCCAAGCGACGGGATCGTTCCCATCGGAGAAGCGCAGCTTGTATGGCTGCTCGCCCGCTCCCAGGTCGATCCGCCTCTCGCCGCGGGCGAAGGCGTCCTCGATCGCGCACAGGATTCCCAGCATTGCCGGCTTCAAGCGTGCAAAGCGCTCGTCCCAACCGCCGTTGACATATGCCACCTCACCAGCGGCGGCGACGAACAGCTGCGCCGATATCGGCTCGCCGTCGACCTCGAGCATCCAGATGCGAAGGCGGCCACCGTCGAGCAGCTCGGCAGCAGCGGCCTCGAGCATCGCCGGCACACGGTCGGCGATGGCAACGAGGCCAGACTCGCCGAGGTCCTCCCAGCGCTCGGTGTGCAGCCGTATGAAGGTGTCGATATCCGCGCTCAGTGTCTCGTGAGTGCTCACGCGCGCGTGACCACCGGCCGCATCGAACTGTCGCCCCACCCGGCGCATCTGGCTGCGGAAGTTCGAGCTCTTGCCGGCCAGCCACGCCTCGTATGACTCATCCCCGAGCGAGATCGTGGGGGCGCCCATGATCAGGTACTGGCGCAGGACGGGTCGCAGCCATCCGGGCCAGGCGTTGCGCAGCGTCGCCGCCCATGGCGAGCCGGCCGGATGGCCCTCCAGAGCGACGATCTCCGCGCGCGGCTGAGCGTCTGCGAGCACGCGGGCCACGACGCCGGCGACCTCCCACTCGCGCCCCGGCAGGGCCAGCGGAGACAGCCGAGACGCAAGCTCGATTCCCGGCAAGCGGTAGTCGATCCGGCCGCGCTTGCCCGGGACGGTGTAGAAGGGCGCGAATCCAACGAGTCGATCGCCGTCCAACACGACGATCGTGCGCGGCTCGGCGCCCGGTGGGGCCATGTGGTGCCACCACGGCATGACCCATCCCGGAGCCATCAGTGGCAAGGCGCACGCAATCGCAAGTGCGTCCCACTCATCTGACAGCGGCTCCAGCTCCGCGAGGTCTGTGATCAGCTCGAAGCTGAGCATCGGCGCGTCACTCTACTCCGGCGTAAGCCTGGCGTCGTCGCGCGCGGGTCTCGCTGGAAGATCCCGAAACGAGCCGACCGTCCGCCTTTTCAGAGCCTGCAGCCACTGGGCCGACATCAGCAGCGCATAGTCGCGATCGCGGTCGGGGTGGGTCATGACCTCCACGCTCTGGCTATCGGCATTTGCGAGCAACGCCTCGATGCTCATCGCCGTAGGGCTTGCCGCGACCGGATCGATCGCAAAGAACCGTTCGGTGCTTAGCTGGCGGTGGGCGATGAAGCGGTGCCTTGCACGTCGTATCACAGTGCCCAATCCTGGTTGGGCTTCGGGGTTGCTGTCGGCGGTGCGAACCGCGACCCCTCGCGGCAAGGCCAGCAGCACGGTGGGGCTGAGGTGGACGTGATTGTGACCGTCTATATGGGTCGGCTCACCTCCGTACAGCTCGCGGAAGCACGCTAGCTGATCGGCGATGCAACGCTTGATGAGCGGTATCAGAGGTGGGTTGATGGCCACGCGCGTGAGGCGCTGCCCAGACAGATGGCGGCGTGCCCGGGCCTGACGCGAACGTACGGCGGCAGGGGTCGCTTCGTCCTCGAACTCTTGCGTGAGGTTCAAATGCAGGCCGACCGGCAAGCCCGATGCCCGCACCAGCTCGGCGGCTCGGCGGCTGTCGCTCATGTAGACCATCGCGCTCGTGCTGGTGATACCCCCGGCCGCGAAGCAATGGAGGATCCTGTCGCTTGCCAATCGGTTGCCGCCGAAGTCGTCGGCATTGACGACCAGTAGGCCATGCTTGTCAGAGCAAGCATCTTCCTGTCCGGGGCTCACCGCGGATGCTCCGGAGTTACCGGAATCGCCAGTCCCTCGAGCAGCTTGCGCCAATGCTCGCCGTAGCGCGCGAGACTGTTGTGCGCCAACACAAAAGCTCGCGCCTGTGACGCAAGCCCGGTGAGGTCCATCTCGGGAAGGGCAAGCAGCCGGCCTCTCACGTCCTCGAGCGTAGGCTCGACGCAAAGCGTCTCGTAGGCGGGCAGGGCTCGCAGGAAAGTCCTCATCCAGCCCACTCGTGTAGTCAGCAACGGTCGCCCGCATGCGAGGGCCTCCAAGACGACCAAGCTGCATGCCTCGTAGCGGCTTGGGAATACCACGCAGTCAGAAGCCGAGTAAGCGTCCGCCAGTTCCTCCGGGCCGAGCACGCCCAGGTGACGAGCTCCATGAGCGCCGCTTGCCCCGGCGATCAGCAGCTCATAACCTGCGCTCACGGTCGCCCCGAGCAGGATGTCGCTCCCCTTGCGATAGTCCATGCGCCCGACGAACAGCGCGTAGCGGCCTTCAGCTGGGATCCCAAGTCGCGTCCGGGCCTCGCCGCTCTCGCGTGGAGCGAATACAGCGGTGTCGATGCCGTTTGGGATGACATTGTCGACGTGTGCCCTGTAGTAGCGGCGAGCCTCCGCGGCGGCCGCCTCCGATACGCAAACAAGCCTGGTCGCGCTACGACCCGTGAGCGCCTCTGTCGCACCGGCGCTCGCTGTGCGGCGTATGCGCTCGCGCAGCGGCAGCACGCCGGCTTCGGCACGGGTGTCGCCGATCATCGTCCCGTGATAGACGTGAATGCGTGGTACTCCTTGGGAGAGTCCGCCGCCGAGATATCCGTTGCTGACGATCACGTCTGGGCGCTCGGCCAACGCCGCCCTGCCGGCCGACAGCGACATGCTCGGGTAACCGAGTCCAAGGCGGAACTGCCAGCGAGTAGGTGCTCGCCTGGGGCCGACGACAGTCGTATCCCACCCCTGCTCTTCGAGCACCCGGGCCAGCAGCAGAGACACCCTCTCCACGCCTCCCGAGCCGTTGGATGGGTCTGGAGAGATCACCACTGCGCGAGGCATCGCGCTCAGTGCTCCAGGCCGCGGTCGGGGCCATGCGTGACCAGTGCTACAGCTCTCGAGATGCGCGACCGGGTCGCCCCCCTTAGGACTATCGCGATCCTTTGCAATATGAAGCGGGCCTGGCTTGCCGTCCTACTACGGATGTAGCCCTGCTCGATTAGCCAAGCCCCATGGCGATTCAGAAAGCGCCAGTTGTTGCGGGCTGCCCAGTACTCGTAGCGCAGCGTCGAGGATTGGTGGGCCCCTCCGTCCCAGTTGCCGAACTGATAGCAGTAGGTCTCTCCTGTGAACAGGCAGCGAAATCCTGCGCGGGCCGCCTGCACGAAGAAGTCCGTCTCCTCGCGGTAGGCGTTGACGAGAAAGCCGTCGTCGAAGCGGACTTGCTCGAAGACCGAGCGTCTGACGAGAGCGCGTGCCGGCAAGAACGGCGTTTCGAGGGCTTGCCGCGGGAAGCTGCCCACATCCTCCATCGAGGGCTCATCCACACGCGGCGCCGTGGCTGCGATCGCTGCGATCTGCTCGACCGTGCCAGGCACGTGGAGCAGGGGCGCGCCGAGGATGTCCGCGCTATGACGACTCGCCTCAGCGCGCAGGACGGTGGCGTAATCGGTAGGGAAGCGACAGTCGTCCTCTCCGAACAGGACCCATCCGCCGGTGGCGGCGCTCAACCCGGTGTTGCGAGCCGCGGGCACACCGCGGTTGAGCTCGTGTCGAATGATCCTCAACCGGGGGTCGGCGGAAAACTGCGCGCACACCTGTGGCGTGTCGTCGCTCGAGCCGTCGTCTACGACGATCACCTCGGCGACATCCTGCATCGCCAACATCGAGGGTAGGTTCAGGCGCAGCGCCTCAGCTCGGTTGTAGGTGGGGAGAACCAGCGTGATGTCATCGCGCTTGCCCACAGCCACGGCGCCAGTCTATCCGGGACCTATGTATGCCGGCCTGCGCGGGGTGGCCGTCAGCGCCTCTACCATCGTCGCGTGCGCGGACGCGACGGTAGACCCCGGTGAGCGACCTCGGCCAGATCGGAGCGCGGCGGATGACGGCCGACGTGACGGTGCAAATCGTCGCGCGCATTCTCAATCTTGCCCTCGGTGTGGTTGTCACGCTTGTAATCGTTCACGCCCTGGGCAGCCGTGGCTTCGGGGTGTGGTCCTCGCTGTTCGCGGTGACTCAGATAGCCGCCAGCTTCGGCGAACTGGGACTCAACCAGGTTGCCGTGAATCGTGCCGCGGCCGAGCCGGAGCGCGAGGCGGGTTGGCTCGGGGCGCTGTTGTCTCTGCGGCTGCTCACCGGCATTCCGGTCACGATCGTGTCGGTGCTGGCGGTCCTCCTGATCGCGCCCGACCACAACAGTCAGTTCGCGGGGGTGCTGCTCTCGTTGCTGCTGCTGGTTGGCGTTCCCACGACACTCAATGTCGTCTTCCAGTTGCGTGTGCGCAACGACATTCCGATGGGCATCATGAGCTTGAACAGTCTCATCTGGGCGGCCGCCGTGATCGCGGTAGCTGCCTTCTCCGGAGGCGTTGCGGCGTTCGCCGTCGCCTTCTTCATCACCTCGGCGCTTACAGCGTGTCTGACGGCGTTGCTCGCCTTGAGGCTTGCCGCCGTGCACCTGCGCGGCTCCTCCAAGCACTGGAGGGCTCTGCTACGAGTCGGGGTGGGGCTGGGCATAGCGGGGGTGCTTGTCACCTCCTACGTCAGGCTCGACCAGGTGTTGGTGCTCGAGTTCGCGGGCGCTCGCCAAGCTGGCCTCTACGGTGCGGCCTACCGTCTGCTCGACCAAGTGCAGTTCATCCCGATTTCGGTGATGACGACGCTCTTCCCCATGATCGCCGCTGCGTACAAGAGCAGCCGGGATCGCTCGCTCGAACTGTTGCAAGCCGCGGCCGAGTATCTCACGATGGCATCGCTGCCGATTCTTGCTTTTACGATCATTGCCGCCGAGCCGATCATGACGTTTTTGTTCGGCCGTCAGTTCGCCGCGGGTGCGCCGGCGCTGCCGATCTTGGCTGGTGCGTTCGTCTCGATCTCCTTCGGGTATCTCGCCGGGAACATGGTGGTGATCCTGGAGTTGCAGCGGCGGTTTGCCGTCTACGCGGCAATTGGCTTGCTTGTGAATGTGGTGCTCAATCTTTTGCTCATCCCGCGCTATGGGTTCCTTGCCGCCGCATGGGTGACGCTCATAACAGAGGTCACCGTCATGTTGTTGTCGATGCGCAGAGTGCTGCTCGCCCTCAAAATGCGCCCGCGCATGGGACGATTGGTGCGGACGCTATTGGCGGCTTGCATCATGGGTGCGTTGACGTGGATCGCTCGCATGGCGGGCGCGCCGCTGGGGGTCCTGGCTGTTGTCGCGGTGCCGAGCTATGTCGCGGCGTTGCTGCTTCTCGGCGTGCTGGTGCCCGCCGAGGTCATGGTCATCCTGCGCAAGCAGACGGTGGTGTCCTCTGGGGACGGAGCCCATTGAGGTAGGTGGGTATTCGAGGCGGGCATCGCGAGTCAGCGGTTCCTTCGACGTCGAAGCGGCGCGTGTAAGACTGTTCGGATCAGGGCTGGAGCAGGACTTCGGCTGTCGGTTCTTTGATCGCACGCCTCAATGCGTCCTGACTCACCGATTGCTCCTTGGTTGCTATGAAACGGGAAATCGCGTAGGTACCGGTTCGGTGCACTTCAGCCAAACGGAAGCCTGTGGGAGCTGTCATGGGAACCACAGCGGCAAGCGGAGCGCGTCCGGTCCTGGCCGTTGGCAGCCCGATGAAGGCAACTTCGCGTGTGGACACGCTCAGCCCGTGGATTGGGCTTACCCGCGGCAAGTAAACGTCGAGTGGGAGCAAGCCATTCTGTTCAGTTACGAGCACACGCTCGGAGGTAGGCGAGCCCAGAGATCGCGAGACGCCGCGCCAGTCCTCGCGCTGGTAGCCCGGGTTCGTGTCGGTGGCGAGGATCACGAGCAGGGATATCGCGCAGAGGCTCGCGCCGAGCAGGGCTCCGATACGTCCGGCGCGGGCGATCCCGAGACCGCTCGCGACCAGGACCGCCCAGGGAGCCCAAGCGGCCATCACGTTGCGACCGTTGAAGACGTCCTGAAGATGCGTCACTGCGAGCAGCAGCGGAATCGCGAGAGCGCCCACGGCCACGATCGTCACGTCGCGTGCGTGCCGCCGCTCGCGGGCGTTCCCGCGCACCACCAGCAGCCACACGGCCATGGCCGCGAGGATCCCTGCGAGTGCGGCCGAGAAGATCTCCAATGGGCTGTAGAGCCCGACCAGGAATTGCTTCGGCGCTTGTGCAAAGCGAGAGAGGAGCGACGTGGTCTGAATCCAGTCGGACTGGCCGCCGCCGCGCTGGCGCAGCGCGAGCGGTACAAGTGCCAATCCGACGATTGCCACCGGTGCGATCGCGGAGCTGGACTTCCTCCAGCTCACGCGACGAATCAGCACAGCCGCCTCGGGTAGGAACACGAAGACGGCGAAGTAGTGCGTCAGAAGCGCGAGCGCGGATAGGCCGGACCACCAGGCCAACTTGCGTATCGTAGGTTCGCGCAGGGCGTGCTGCCACGCAAGGAATGCGGCTGTGCTCAACAGGATCAGCAGGGCGTAGCCCCGCGCCTCCTGCGAGTAGTAGTAGAGGACGGGACTGACCGCTGCAAGCGCGGCAGCCCACAATCCCACGCGCACGGAGACTCGCTTGCCCACCAGGTATATGACGGGAATGGTGAGCGTTCCCATGAGTGCGGAGAACGACCGGAAGCCGAGCGGTCCCAGCCCGAAGATCTTTGTCCATGCCCAAACGAGCACGTAATAGAGAGGTGGGGCAGACTCGCTCGAGGGCAAGTGGGAGAGCATTCCCGCGAAGCCGCGATGCACGAGCAGGATCGTCGCCGACTCGTCCAGCCATATGCTCTGGACGTCGAGCGTGCCAAAGCGCAGCGCCGCCGCCAGCAAGGTGAGCGCGAGGACGATTGTCGCCGGGCGAGGACACCGGGAGGACGCTCCTTGGGGAACGGTCCGAGCGGCTTGCCGTTCGGCATCGGCGATCGCGGGCGTGGGAGGCATCGAGCTTGAGCCCACGGCTCGGATTATGTCAGTCGCCGAGATCCCTCGGGCTGTGCGATCTCAGGCATCGGCGAGCGTCGTCTCGACGGCCGTCGTATAGGCGCCCTTGGTCTGCAGTTCGTGTTGCAAGGCGCCGAAATAGAGCTGGTCGTTGTCGGTGGCGCCGGTCGATTCTTGATCGCGAACCTGATAGAGCACGAACATGCCAAACCGGCTGCCGAGCAGACGCTTGATGCCGCTGAATGTGCTCGTAAGCGTGCTTGCGGCTTCTTCGTAGCTCATGCACTTGTTCCAGCCGTCGTTGTCGCTGAGGCAATGGCCATTGTCGTTTGCGACGCCCCACTCGGTGATGTCGATCGGAATGTTCGACGGTGCGCCATGTGCGGCTGTCTGGGCGAGCAGATCCTGAAGCCGGCTTTCCCAAGAGGTGCCGTAGGGGTGGATCGTCCAGCCGGCCACATAGCTGCCGAGGTTGGGAACGGATGAGAACATCCCGTTCACCCACGTGCCGGTCCAGTCGTCGGCTTGGGCCAGGAGTCCCACTTTGATCCCCGTGGAAGAGATTGCTTGTGCGGCTTCCTTCAAGCGCAGCGCATAGCTCTCAGCTCTCGCTGTGTAGGACGGGCTTTCAGCGCTGTCGCCGTACTGATACCCGTAGGAGGTCTCGTTGCCGAACTCGATCGACTGAATCGCCAGGGCACCGTCGCTGCGATTGGCCCAGAAGCTGCCTCCGGGTCCAAAGGCCTTGGCCCAGCTCGCGAGGTTCTGGGCTTGTTCCGGTGTCGGGAGCGTCCCATAAAAGCCCGCGAGCGGCAGGACGCGCACGCCGATCGCTGCGTATCCGGCGATCACGGGCTGCAACTGCGCAGCGGGTGTGCCAATCGAGAACTCGATCCGAACGAGCTTCGCACCGAGTTCGGTGGTGGCTGTGAGGTCGTTGGCTTCCATCCCTGAGTCGATGCCCGTCTGAAGAGGTGGGGATGTCGGAGGAGTCGTGGCGTCGCCGCCGGATGACGAGTTGCCACTGGATGAGGAGCCATCGCCGGTCGTGGATTGCGAGTCCGGGCCCGATTCGTTACCAGCTATGGGTTCTCCTACGGGGTCTGCGCCGGTGAGGGATTGCGAGTCCGAGCTATTTCCGGAGCTGATGCCTGAGTCGTTGCTCGACTTCTGCACGCTTCCTGCACCGCTGGCCCCCGGGGTCGAGGGTGGTGCGCTCGAAGGCCGGTTATTGCGAGTACTCCCGCTCGAGGTGTGTCGACGCGCGACGCGCGCTTCGATATGTGTCAAGAGTTGGCGCGCACGGTGGCAGCGCCGCGGCTTGTGGGCGCGGGCGGGGCACAGGCGATTGACCGCGGCGCGTAGGTTGTGACTTTGGGCCTCTGCTGACTGTGCTCGTGCCCGCGTCGTGGCCGTGGCTGTTGCGAGGTCTTGTGGCGCCTGGCTTGCGGCTGCTGTTCCACCGAAGCAAACAACGACGCTCAATATTGCGATTGCCACTACCAGAAGGCGGCCGGATATCGGGGTGGCGTGCATTCGGACTCTTTCGGGAGCCGGGCCATCTCATGGAGACCCCTGGCTTTGCGGCCCCGCCTCGCGACGGGTGTGCCGTTGTCGTGTTCCTTCTCGACGCTTTTTCGCCGTTACATGACCGCATCGGCCTATGGCGAACCCTTCCGAGGCCGTTTGGAGCCGCTAGACGGATATACGGGTCACACATGGCCCGGGACCGTAGTTCCGAGCTATGGAGGCGGCTCATCTACCGCCGCGGGGGTGGCTCGTTGGATGTCGAGTGCGTGGCGGACGTCACTACCATGACCCTGCAATGCTCTTCTCAGCTCAGCCCAGGGAGGGTCCGCGTCTCAAGTGGGCGCGGCGTAGCGACGATGGGGTCGGGATGGCGGATACAGCGATCGACAGCGGTTACGAGCCGGGCGGTTTCAGCGCGATCGAGCGTGGCCTGTCTCATCGACGTGAGGCTCGAGCGCTTGACAGGAAGAGTTTTGGCAGGTCGGGGGAGATGACGTGAGTGTTCCCGAGCAATACGACGCGATGCGTGAGAGCGACAGCCTTTCGAGCGCGACGGCGGTGCTCCGCCGGCGTTGGCCGCTGATCGGCGGGATAGTGATCGCTTGTTTGCTCGTCTCGGTGGTACGCCACGAGCGATCCTCCAAGTCCTACGCCGCCACCGCGAGCGTCACCTTTCAGAGCGCGACGCTTCCCGACGCGGCGCTCCAGGTCTCGCCCTCCGGTAGCAGCGAACCGCAACGAGCCGCTGATACCGAGGTCTACATCGCCCACTCCAGCCAAGTGGCCGAAGGAGTGCGCAAGCAGCTACACGCCTCGGCGACCGCGAAGGAACTGCTGGAACTCGTGAAGGTCGAAGCGGCGGCCAATGCCGACGTGCTCAACATCCTCGCCACGACTGGCGATCCGCACTACTCGGCACGGCTCGCCAATGCCTTCGCGGCGCAGTACATCGCTTTCAAGGCTGCCGCTCAGGTTGCCAGCATCGAAGAAGCCCAGCATCAGCTTCAACAGCAGATCGCCGGACTGCCGGTCGGCTCCGCTGCACGCCTGTCGTTGGAACAGTCTCAGCAGCGCCTCGGAGGGCTGCGGGCGGTCGCGGGCGGTGGTGCGAATGTCATCAGCCTCGCGACGCCGCCGACGGCCCCTTCCGGTATGAGCCTCTCGACGGCCGCGTTGATTGGCGTTATCGTTGGGCTCGCGATCGCACTCTCCCTCGTGTTCCTACTCGAATCGTTGGACAGGCGCATGAAGACGATCGAGGAGTTCGAGCGCGACTACCGATTGCCGGCGCTCACGGGAGTCCCCCAGTCGGCTTTCGACGCGGGGCAAGCCAATGAGCGAACGGCCCAACTCGAGCCATATCGGATTCTGCGCAGCGCGCTGGACTTCGCGGCCGTGGCGCGGCCGGTGGACACCCTGCTGATTACGAGCGCGGTATCTGGCGAGGGAAAGACCACGGTTGCAGTCGACCTCGCGCACGCGATCGCCTTGACCGGACGGGCGGTCGTGCTGGCGGAGTTCGACCTGCGCCGTCCGATGTTTGGACGCCATTTCAACTTCAGCTCGTACGACGGGCTCACGACGGCGCTAGCCAATGGCGAGGGTGTCACAAACCTGTTGGTCAAACCATTTTCAGAGCTACCGAACCTGTCGATATTGAGGGCCGGGCGCCTTCCCCCCAACCCGTCCGAGCTGCTTGGCACCGCGGCTGTCGAGCAGGTCATCTCAGAACTCTCCAGCGACGACACCACCGTGATCATCGATGCGCCGCCCTTGAATCCTGTCGCGGACGCGCAGGTGCTGCTCAACAACTCGGCGGTCCACGGAGTGATCGTGGTGGGACGGGTGGACAAGACCACACGCGAGGAGGTTCGTCGCGCCCGCGCGATCATCGACCGTCATACTGTCCTACCGATTGGCTTGGTGGTCACGGGTCTGCGTGACGCTGGACGCTACGGGTACGAGCCCTATGAGAGCGTCGATTCAACCAAGGCTGACATCGAGGCTCTTTCGCGTCCGCCAAGTCGTTCATCGAGTCGTACGCCCGCTACCTGAGTAGAGCCCTGATGGTTGCACGGCATCTGCGACCTGTCTCCCACGCGCCGATCGACCTGCCGTTGGCGGCTGGCGCGACGGTTGCGACCGCACTGTTGGCGTTGTTGGTCAGTCACAGGGTTGGCGGTTTTGGCATCCTCGCGCCTCTGGCTGTGGTGTTGGTGGCGATTGCAGTGTTGAGGCCTCTGTTTACGGTGGCCGCGGTGGTGGGGCTCACGGTGCTCTGCGAGGGGCCCAGCTTTGGGATTCTGACTTTCTCATCCCACCTATATACGCAGGTCTACAAAGACATCAGCGCGCTCGACCTGCTTGTGGTGCTTGCCGTGCTCGCGGTCGCCTTCGATCTGATCCGGAGTGGGCGCTCGCTCTATGTCCCGCTGCCGCTCAAGCTCCCCTTGACGCTGTTGGTGTTGGCCATGATGGCCGGCGCGATCACGGGTCACGCGGCGGGTGCAAGCACCCGTTTCGTGCTCGCCTCCGAGAACGTGCTCGCATACCTGTTGGCGATGCCTCTCGTCGTCGCCAACCTCGATCTGGAGCGTAAGCAACTGAGGTGGCTCCTGGGAGGAGCTGTGGCACTTGCGATCGCGAAGGCTGTGCTCGGGTTGATCGAGGTGGCCAGCAGTCACGGTCAGACGATAGACGGGACCACGCTCACCTACTACGAACCGACCGCCAACTGGATCGTCATGATCGCGTTGCTCGCGATCTTTGCCGCTGTCCTCGCTCGCGCCAAACCGCCTCTGTGGATGTTGCTCGGGAGTCCACTGCTGTTCGCTTCTTTGCTGCTGTCATATCGACGTTCGTTTTGGATCGCGGCGGTGCTGGGGGTGCTGCTCGTCCTCCTGTTGGGCACGTCGCCCCTGGGACGTCGAATGCTGGTTCCCGTGGGGTTGCTCGTGGCACTCGCGATCTGGCTGTTGGGGTCCACCAGCTTCCAGTCGCAGTCGCCGATCGTCCAGCGTGTCAGCTCATTGCAGTCTTCCAAGGTAGAAGCCAATGTGGAAGACCGCTACCGCATAGACGAGCGGGCGAACGTGCTGAGCGAGATCGATCGCCACCCGATTAGCGGACTGGGCATGACGATCCCGTGGGAAGCCACCGCCAGGCCATTGCCGGTCGAACACGAAGGGGGGCGTCTGTATGTGCATTTCGCGGCTCTCTGGTTCTGGCTGAAGCTCGGAGTACTCGGGTTGCTCGCGTATATCTCCATCATCGCGGCCAGCATGGTGCTTGCGTTTCGCGCGTGGCGCGCCGCTTACGATCCCATCTCGCGCGCATTTGGGCTTGCCTCGCTTTGCGGAGTGGTGGCGCTCGTGGTTCTGGATACGACCGCGAGCTTTACAGGCGTTGACGCTCGCTTCACGGTGTTGTTCGGAGCTCAGCTGGGCTTGCTCGCCTTGATTGCCGACGGACGGCTATTGCCTGCCGAGCAATCCCGCTAGCGCCTCGACCGAATAGCGTTGCTCGGCGAGCCTGCGCCCGGCACGAGCGATCTCTGGGGCGCCGTCCCGCAGCACCTGCACGAGTGTGTCGGCAAACGCCCGCGAGCCCTCGGCGACCAGGCAATCGATGCCATCCTGGATATCCAGCCCGGCGACGGCGCGGGGGGTGGCAACAACTGGCAGGCCGTAGGCAAGTGCTTCGACCAGCTTCAGCGGGCTGCCACCGCCCTGGAGCAGCGGCACGACCGCGCAGCGCACCTGCGCATAGGCGCCGGCAAGGTCCTCTACGAAGCCGAGCGCACGCACGCGCGGGTCCTTGCTCGGAGGGTGCTCCAGCCCGGCGCCGACCAGTATGAGTTGGGCGTTGGGAAGTTGCTGCCATGCGCGGGGGAGCACCTCTTCGATCAGGAACGTCAACGCGTTGCGATTTGGCGTGTAGGCGAAGTTGGCGACGAAGATCGCCACCGGTTCGGTTGCGAGGGTCCTCGCAGGTTCGGATGAAGCCGATGCCGGCTCGGGTGTCGCCAGCGGCTCGGAGGCCGAACTGAGGTCAGATCGGGGGGGTGTCGCGAAGACTGGGCGAATCGCGGACACGTCGACCACATTGGGCGCCAGTCGCAGCTTTGCCTCCGGGCAAAGGGCGCGCGCGCCGCGCATATCGGCCTCGCTGACCATCCACGACTCGCTGGATGCTCGCAAGAGCCGCCGCTCGAACGAGTGCAAGCCTCGCAATGAGCCGTCGTCGTCGGGGAGCTCGTGGCGGAAAGCCGACTCCAGGTTGTGCGCGTTGTAGATGACCGGACGCCGACGTGCCAGCCCCGCGAGCGCGGCCGCGGCGGTTGGTCCATCGGCGATCACGCGCCGGTAGTTGCTACTACCCGCCCACCGGGTCGCCGCCGAGGCCAGCTCCGGGGAGACGCCGCGCGCCAGGCCGCTCGGCACCCTGCCCAGCCGAGCCTTCACATATGCGACAGCTCGTCGTATTCCGCGTGAAGCAATCACCTCTTGCAGCACGATTCCGGGGATCGCACTAAACGCCTCGTCGGGGCGATCGGCGCCAAAGCGCACGTAGAGCAGCGTCAAAGGACCGTTCATCGCAAGCGCTCGCGCGATGCCGTACGTGCGTACATCGCGGCCCGAGCGCAGCGCTGGCGTGTGAGTGCTGACAAGCAGGTCTCTCCCATCTTTCGGCAGAGCGTCGATCACGGTGGCGATTTGCTCGATGCGTCCCTCCCACGAGTGGGCGGCTGCTGCTTGCGAGCGCGCGGCACGACGCTGGGGGGTGTCCTCGGCAAGCGCCTCGTCCAGCAGTCTCGCGATGCCGTCCGCATCTGGCGCGCTCGCCACAGCGTCGATTTCGGTCAAGGAGGGCAGCGGCGTGGCCACTACCGGCAAACCGGCGGCCAGGTACTCATAGACCTTCATCGGGAAGATGCTGTCGGTGAGCTGGTTGCGCGCGTATGGGATCAGGCCGGCTTCGGCTCCGCGCAGCACGCTCGGCAGATGCTCGTAAGTGCGTGCACCGAGCAGATGGATGTTCGGCTCGGCCGCGAGAGCGGACACGTCGGTACTCGGGTCGCCCGCGCCAACGGGACCGACGAGCGCAAATGACCAGGAAGGCCTGAAGCGGGCCAGCTGGATGAGCAGCCCCATGTCGAGCTTGGTGGCGACGACGGCGCCGGTGAACACGATGCGTGGAGCGGGCAGCCTGGCCATCCCGGGGTCGATCGGACCTTCCTCCAGCGCGCTCGCAAACAAGGCCGTGTCGGCCACATTGGGCGCATAGATCACGTTGTCTGAGATGGAACGCAGGCGCTCGGCCAGGGCTGGCGCGCTTGCGAGCACGAGTTCCGCTCGCCGCGCAAAACGTGTCTCGGCCGTCCGGAAAGAGGCTGCATCGATACCTGGTTGGGCAGCGATGTCATCGACGCAGTGGTAGACCACCAGCTCCGGCTGGAGCACTTCGAGTAGTGACTCGGCCTGAGGCACGTAGGCCCACAGGATCGGCTGTTGCATTCCCAGCTTGCGTGCTGCGCGCCGCACGAACATCTCGAGCAAACGCCGGTTCAATGCACGCACGAAAGCGTTTGCGTGCAGCGGCAAGACAAGCGGGGAGAGCACGTGCAGGCCGTCTACTTCGCGTGCGCCGCTCAATCCGCGGCTCAGGCGGCGCGCGATCCGCTTGAGGTCGCGCCCGGCAAGCTGCGGGCGGCGCAGGCCGAGCGACTCGACGAACAGCACCTTGTTCTCGGCCGCGAGCCGCTTCATCAGATGGTGCTGGTTAGTCTGCAGGGCGGTGTCCCAGTCGGCGAAACCAACACACACGATGTCGCGGCCCTGAAGCCGTGGCGGATCGGCCATCCTCGACATGATCCCAGGCCCGAAGACCGGGAGGGATTTGGATGGGGCGCGCTCCGCGCGCCTGATGTTCGCGCCAGAGCTGAATACCGGCCTCCTCCACGGCCCCGAGCTCGACACGGCCTTGGTGCGGGCGGCCACTCGTGTGCGCGACGTGCCCTCGCGTCCTTTGCGTCTTGCCCAGCAGGTTGGCTACAAGCTTGGCCGGCTCGGCTTCGAGCGCCAAGTCGTCGCTCCGCAGGTGGCGGCACGCAATTCGGTGCTTGGCTCGCGCGCCAGCGGGCCGCCTCGCTTTCTCGTGCGCGTCGACGAGTTTCCCCACTATCGCGCTTGGGAGGATCCGCAGCGCTTCGGAAACGAGCGCTTCGAGCGCTTTCACGAGATCATGTCGGCGGCGAGCATGCCCTACCTGCTAGCCGTGTTGCCGCGGGTCAGTCACGAGCCGCTCGCACCTGTCGGCGATTCACGTGCGCTAGACGCCGGGGAGACCGCGATGCTTGCGCGGCTGGGAAACGAGCAAGTGACCTTTGCGCTGCACGGGCTGACGCACCGCACACGCTTTGCCTCTCCCCGGCGCCACTCCGAGCTGTGCGGGTTGGGCGCCGTGGCGACCGAGGAGCTGCTCGACGCCGGTCTCGCCGAATTGGCGCGCTTGGGGCTGTCCGCCGATGTGTTTGTTCCGCCTTACAACCGCTTCGACGCGAGCCAGTTCGCGGCGTTGGCGCGTCGCTTCGGAGTGGTGTGCGGTGGCCCAGAGTCGATCGGGACGATAGGCTTTCAGCGCACTCCACAGTGGCGCGGCGAGAGCGTCTATCTCCCCTCCTACGCTCCCTTTTACGGTCACGCGGCGGAGGTGCTGCTGGCGGTCGAACACGCGATCGAGGCCGCCTGGGGATTGTGGGTGCCGATCGTGCTGCATTGGGGTTGGGAGGCAGACGCCGGCTGGACCGATCTGGAGAGGCTCGTAGGCGTGCTCGCTCCGTATGCGGTCGTATGGGAGGACTTCATCGCTGCCGTCAGGGACAGCAGATGAGCGACACGCCTATCCAGCGGCTGCGCGAGCGCTTTCCGCGCGTAGCCGTCGTGCACGAGTGGCTCACGATTCCCGGCGGCTCCGAGGATGTCGTGATCGAGCTGCTCGAGATGTTTCCCAAGGCCGAGCTGTTCACCTCTATCTACGACCCCAAGCCGTGGCCTGAGATCGTCACCGAGCGGCCCGTACACGCCTCCTATCTCAACCGCATCCCGGGGGCCCAGGCGCATTACCCGAAGTTGTTGCCGTTGATGACCAGGGCCTACCGAGCATTTGACTTTTCGCACTTCGATCTGGTGCTCTCGAGCAGTCATGCCTGCGCAAAGAACATCCGCACTCCGCCTGATGTGCCGCACGTCTGCTACTGCCATACACCGATGCGCTACGCCTGGGACGAGAGCCTGCTCGAGGGCGAGGAGATCGGGCGTGCCACGCGGCTCGCGCTGCCGCTGATGCTGCGTCGCCTGCGCCGCCAGGATGTCGAGGGGGCCACTTCGCCCGACGTGTTTGTCGCCAACTCGCGCAACGTGGCCGATCGCATCCGGCGCTACTACGGTCGCAGCGCCGAGGTTGTGAACCCGCCGGTGGCTGTCGAGCCCCTGCTGGGCTTGCCTCGCGGTCAGGACGAGCACTATCTCGTGTTCGGTCGCGTGGTCCCCTATAAGCGCGTCGAGCTTGCCGTGGCCGCTTGCGCCCGCTTGGGGCGGCCGTTGAAGGTGGCAGGCGACGGGCGGGCGATGGCCTCTGTGCGCGCGGCCGCCGCCGGACATCCGCAGATAGAGCTGCTCGGCCGTGTGGAGGACGCCGAGCGGGACGCGCTGATGAGTAGCGCCCGCGCTCTGCTGTTTCCCGGCGAGGAGGATTTCGGCATCGTCCCAGTCGAGGCGCAGGCGGCTGGCCTGCCGGTGATCGCCTACGAAGTCGGTGGTGCTTCCGAGACAGTGATCGATGGGCGCACCGGGGTCCTGTTCGAGCAGCAGAGCGCGCTCGGGCTCGCCGCTGCGATCGAGCGCTTCGAGGGGCTCGAGCTGGACGAGCAAGCGATTCGCCAGAACGCCGAGCGCTTTGGCCGCGAGCGCTTTCGCTCGGAGATGGCCGCGGTGATCGAGCGGGCTACCTCAGCACAGCCTGCACCTGCCTAGCGAGATAGCCCGGAGCGGAGATCCTCACCTGCACGTTCAGGTGGTCGTGGTGGTGGCGTAGGAGGGTCATCGCATGGCGATCCAAGTGCATGGTCAAGCTGAAGTCGCCTTTCTTTGGGCCAAAGCTCTCGCCGGCGAGCAGAATGAGGACAGTCCGAAAGACACGATGGTGGCCGCTACCGCGCTTCACGATTAGGATCGCGCGTATGGCGATGGCGCCCTTGCACGAGCCTGGCTTGATCGTGCATCGCAGCGCCAAATGCACGATCCCTGCTCTGGATGCGCGCAGACGCGTGCGCACAAGAAGCGTAGGCGCCTCGACCTTGACCGTATTCGAGCCTGTCGGAGTGCTCGTTGTGCTGGTCGAGCCGCTGGATGTTGGCGGTAGTTGAGCGACTTGATATGCCGTCACACTCGATCCGCTCGCGACGAACAGGCGCCCGCCCGCCGCGCTCGGGGAAGCGAAGTGGTCGATGACCGGGCTCGGCAGAGTCTCGGTATAGCGAGGGGTGCCGGTTGCGGGTTCCAGGCCATAGAGCTTGGTCCCGCCGCCTTTGAAAGCTCCGGTGGCGACCGTCCAGACCAACCCGGCGGAGACGATCGGCGGCCCGAAGGCGTCCGCTGGTCCTTGCCATAGCGCCGTGAATGTGCGTGCAGTTTCGTTGTAGGCGAGCGCCTGGGTGCCGTTGGTGCAGGCGATGTAGAGGATGCCGCCTGCGAACGCGTCTCCGCCAAAACTGCCGTCGCCTTTACAGACCTGTGCTTTGAACACGGCCGTGTGATCGCTGTTCATCGTAGCCTCGTCGATCAGGTAGCCCACGCCGTCCTTGCCGGCCTGGAACAGCAGCCCGCCGGGCAGCAGCTCGGCTGCGGCCGACGACAGGTCGAGATCGTTGTTGCTCTCTTCTTCCCAATTGGGCGGCTCGAACCAGCCAAACGGGGATGTGGGTTCGGACGCTGGCCGAGCGACGAAGTCCTGTGCCAGATCGAGCTTTACGACGCTGTCGGAGTAGTCAAATTCGGTGGCGCGCTTGCCATCGGGTGGGTCGGGGTTGCCGGTGGTGGCATAGACATCGCCTTCTTCGCCGACCGCCGGACCGGCCGGCGCCCATACCGCCCCGCCGGAGAGCGAGGGAAGCGCCGGCTGGTACTGCCAGAAGCGCGGCGTGCCGCCGTTCGCGGGGGCCGCGACGACCGCACCCTGGTAGTCGCTGCAATCGCCGTCGTTGCCGCCGTAGCCAAAGATGACTTCGCCTTTGTCGAGGTTGAGCGCGGTGCGCTGCAACAGCGCCTTGGGGTCAGCGCCGGGTGGGTCCACATTCGTGCTCACCATTTCTTCGCCGCTTGCCAAGCTGAGTCCGACAAGCCTGTGTTCAGCCTCTTTGGTGATTTGGTTCCAGCGGTCGGCTACGACAAAGAACGCCCCCAATTCCAAATCAATTACGGGCGTCCCGACAACCCCGACCGTGGGTTCGATATCGCCGCAAGGCAATTCGTCTGATGGCACCGGTGTACCGACGCTCTTCTGCCACACGACCTTGCCGGTGGAAGCTTCAAGCGCGTACACCTCGTCTGCAACGGTCGCCACGTAGACGAGATCGCCGAGCACCAGTGGCTGACTCCAGATCGGTGCTCCCAGATCGACGCTCTGCCAGGCGAGCTGCGGTTCGATCGGCTGAGTAGCTTCGGGGTCGTAGCCCGAGCGTTGCGCATCGCGGTGATAGGTGGTCCACATCGGCTCGGCTTGGGCGGCGGGGCTAAGCACCCCTGCGAGCAGAAAGGCAAACACGACTGTAACGCAGAGCGTGGCCCTCATTTGATCGCCGCAGGCCCACCCGGAGCCGTGGCGGCCGCCGCATTGAGCAGCCCGGCCCCGTAGAGCGCCTGGTCCTGTGGGTCGCCGAGCTTGCGTGCGGTGTCCTTCAGCCGTGCCGTGAGCTGCGCCACCGTCGGTTTGGGGCCGAGGATATGCGCGGCGATGATCAGCGCCGCCGTGGCGGCCACGTGCGGAGTCGCCATCGAGGTGCCTTCGTAGCCGTTGGGAAAACCGAACACGCGCGGGCTCGAGCCCGTGAAGGTCATCTGGAAGATGTCGCCGCCTGAGGGAAGTTCGGGGTTGCAGTTCGGGTCGCCGGGAAGACTTGCGTCGGGTCCGCCGCCTGGTGCCACGAGCGTGATGCCGCGACCGTCGTTGGAGTAGCTGGCAAGGCAGCCGTGTTCTGTCGTGGCTCCGACCGCGATCACGTGCCCAGCACGCGCGGGATAGGGGATTGTCGTCGAGCCCTCGTTACCTGCCGCGGCTACGACCAGCACGTTGTGGCGGTAGGCATAGCGAAGCGCTTCGATCAGCTCGGGAATGTCAGAGGCACCCACGTCGCTTGAGAACTCGAGGCTGAGGTTGATGATCTGCGCGTGGTGATTAACCGCGAAGCGCACGCCTTCGGCGATCACCGAGGCGTCGCCTTCGCCGGCGCTGTCGAGCACGCGCACGGGCATGATCCGCGCGGCGTATGCCAGCCCGGTCAGGCCGTAATGATTGTTGGTCGCCTCGGCGATCGTGCCGGCCACGAACGTGCCGTGCCCGTTGTGGTCGTTTGCGTATGGGGTGCGGTCGATGAAGTCATAGCCCCGCACGAACGAGTACTTGCTGAAGTCCGGCGAGCGGCGGTATTTGCCACGGTTGGCGTAGGCCACGCCGGTGTCCAGCACAGCCACGATCACTTTCGCCCCGCCTGGCGCCCCGTCCGCGGCGACGTTGGCCCAGGCTTGGGAGGCGTTGATGCCGTAGGTCCCGTCGAAGTTCCACTGCGTCTGCTGCCAGCCTCCGGGTGTGTGTCCGGTTATGCCGGGATCGTTTGGAATCGACACGGAGGTTGTGTGCGCCACGTAGTCAGGCACCGCCCAAACCACGTTCTTCTCGCGACGCAGCTTCACGAGTGTGGCGTCGAGGCCGACTCCGGCCGGCACCGTCAGCAGGTGCGTACTGGACGCTTCTTCGCTGGATTCGCCTGCCCCGCTCGTCGCGGCCCGAGCCGAACGCGTCGCCTGAGCGCTCGGCGCGTACTTGACGACGATCCGGTCCGGCGCATACGCGCCGGTGAGCGACTTGGTCGACGTCGTCGTTGGGCCAGGCGAGATGGCGGCCTGCCCGGTGAGGCTCGGTGGTGGGAGGATCTGCGCCGATGGGCTCGGCGATAGGGGGGCTTGCGTTGCCGCCGCTTCTGCCCTCGGCGATCCTCCGCCGGCAAGGCCGACGAGCGCGACCGCCGCGAGCACGAGCGTGCATGCGCCACAGGCCTTCAGCCGTTGGCCGGACAAACTTGGATATCGGGTTCGAGCGGTCGGCGGCAAGTCGGTTCCTTCGTAATCATGAAGTGTTGGGAGCCCCGGAGGTTGCGCTCCTAACCAAGCCGAACAAGAATCAGAGAATGAGCGACCACTTCTTTGCACGCGACGAATACTTCATGCGCCTGGCTCTGCGCGAGGCTCAGCGCGCCGCCGAGCACGACGATGTGCCTATCGGCGCGGTGGTGGCCCACGCCGGCGAGTTGATCGCGGCGGGGCACAACGAGCGCGAGCTGCGCCAGGACCCGACCGCCCACGCTGAGACGATCGCTCTGCGCGAGGCAGCTCGCGCGCTCGGCAGCTGGCGCGTGCTCGACGCGGTCCTCTACGTGACGTTGGAGCCGTGCGCGATGTGCGCGGGCGCGATCGTTTTGGCGCGCATCCCGAGGGTTGTGTTCGGGGCTAGCGACCCGAAGGCGGGAGCCTGCGGAAGTGTGCTCGACGTGCTCGCCGAGCCCCGCCTCAATCATCGTCCGGACGTCGCCTCTGGGCTGCTTGGAGAAGAGTGCGGCGCACTGCTCAGCGAGTTCTTCGCCTCGCGGCGCTGAGCTCGCTTGCCGCCACGCAAATCCTCTAGCCTTGAGCCGGTCGCTAGGAAGGGTGGCAGAGTGGTTGAATGCGGCGGTCTCGAAAACCGTTTCAGGGGTTAAGCCTCTGACGGGGGTTCGAATCCCCCCCCTTCCGTTTTGTGATGGGTCAGGAGATCGCGTACGTCTCGCGGCGCTAGGATCGTGGCCGTGCCCACTCTCACCGTCTATGAAAAGCCGACCTGTACAACCTGTCGCAAGCTACGTGCACTACTGACTGAGCGTGGCGTTGAGTTCGAGTCGATCGACTACCACCTCACCGGTGTCACGGAAGGTGAGCTGCGCGAGCTGCTCCACAAGCTGGGCACAGGTCCGCGGGAGATCCTGCGCATGCGCGAGCCGCTGGTCGAAGATCTCGACCTGGGCGAGCCCGGGGTCTCCGACGACCGGCTGATCGCTCAAATGGTCGCGCACCCAGCATTAATCCAAAGGCCGATCGTCGTCCGCGGAGATTGCGCTTTGCTTGCGCGACCGATCGAGCGCGCTCTCGAGCTCCTTTAGTTTGGGCGGGCTTCCCAGCGCTGAGCGGTCCGCTTGGCAGCGCGCGGGCGGCGACGAGGGGCCGACTCGATAGCGCGGTTGTTCTATCGCCTCGCTGTCAATCTTAAAGTTGCAGGCTCCCCTGGTCGATCAGTGTGTCGAAGATGTCAGCACAACGCTCAGACTTGGGGGGTTATGAGATGCAAGTCCCTTCACCACCAGATGCCGCATTGGGTCAATGCGGGGACGACCTCGCGCGTCTGGGCGAGGCGCTGAAGGTACGGACAGGCGATGTGCTCAGCCTGACCGTCGCTCGCACCTCGGGTCCAGGCCACGAAGTCGATGCGCTCGTGCAGGAGAGCTTTGAACGCATCAGTCGCAGCTCGACGGTTGCGGTCGCTCGTTGGATCTCGGGGGAGGGGATGGCGACTGCGATCGAGGCCGGCAAAGAAACCTGGGAGATATTTGGCGAGCTGGCTGCCCACCGCGCGGCCTCGCTGAACGAGGTGACTTGGCGCTGCTTTTGGTGGCGCAACGTGATGGCAGAGGTATTGCAGGAGAGCGCCACTGAATTGACCGTTTCCTCCGACGCTCTCGCGCAGGCCTTGAACATTCTGCAGCTGAGCCTCGAGTTCAGTCTCTTGCGGATGTGTGAGTGCTTCGAGTCAGAGCGCCAGCGCACCGACGAAGAGCTGGCACGGCGCGAGGAGGAGCTTGGTTTCCTTGCCACCCACGACGCGCTCACCGGCCTGCCGAATCGCACTCTGATCTTGGACCGTGTCGAACAGATGCTCGCGCGTTCGGCTCGCAACCAGACTCCGGTGGCGGCGCTGTTCGTC
>DATHMQ010000128.1:0-23808 GCA_035486935.1 Solirubrobacteraceae bacterium | reverse complement strand
CGAGCCACCATTCCCCAACCCACAGGCGGCACCGGCCGACTATCAGAGCTTCGACACGCTTCCCGGTATCCAAGCTCCCGTTCTGAGCGTAACCGTGCCCGATCGCGATCCCACGGCAGGCGACATCTTCACGACCAACGGACCCGGGCCGGGCCAGTATGGGCCGCTGATCTACACCCCCCAGGGCCGACTCGTGTGGTTTGATCATCTGCCAGGAGGCGAAACCGCCGAGGACCTGAACGTGCAGAGCTACGAAGGCCGGCGCGAGTTGACTTTCTGGCATGGCAAGGTGCTCTCGCTCGGTTTCGGCCAGGGCGAAGACGTCGTCGTGAACTCCCGCTACCAGACCGTCGCCAGAGTCCCCGGAGGCAACGGTCTACAGGCTGACCTGCACGACTTCCAGATCGCCCCTCACGACGTCTCCTACACGACGGCCTTCAACGCGATCCACTGCAACCTCTCCTCGGTTGATGGCGCCAGCGACGGGGTAATCCTGGATACCGCCGTGCAGGAGATCGACATGAAGACAGGGCTCGTACGCTGGGAATGGCACAGCCTCGACCACGTGGGCGTGAGCGAGTCCGAGACTCCGGCTCCGAAGTCAGCCACACCCTGGGACTGGTTCCACATCAACTCGATCGATGTGGAGGGTGGGAACGCCAACCAATCCAGGAACCTCTTCATCTCGGCGCGCAGCACCTGGGCCGGCTATCAGTTGGAAGGCGGCAGCGGCAACATCCTCTGGCGCCTGGGCGGCCTGAAGAGCTCCTTCAAGATGGGCCCGGGTACCGAAACCGCATGGCAGCACGACGGGCGCATCCTCCCGGATGGCGAAGTCACTTTCTTCGACGACGGCTCGAATCCGCCCATCCACCGGCAGTCGCGCGGCCTGCGGATCGCGCTTGACTCAAGGACACACCAGGCGCATCTCATCGCGGCATACACGCACCCCGATCCCCCCTTGCTCACCCCAAGCCAGGGCAACATGCAGACGCTGGCCGACAGCAACGCGGTGGTGGGCTACGGCGGGGTGCCGGCGATCAGCGAGTTTTCCCCCGGAGGCACACTGCTGTTCGACGCCCATCTGCCCTTCGACATGTCCTTCTATCGCGCGTTCCGCTTCCCCTGGAACGGGCGTCCCTCATCTCCGCCGAGCGTGCTGGCCAACTTGAACAACACAGGCGAAGAGACGATCGTGCACACGAGCTGGAACGGCGCCACCGAAGTGGCCTCCTGGCGCGTCCTTGCAGGAGAAAGCCCCGGGTCGCTCACAGCCCGGACAAAGATTCCGGCAAACGCCTTCGAAAGCTCCACAATCCTGCCCAAGAAGTACGCCTACGCGGCAGTGCAGGCGCTGAACGCGACAGGCAAGGTACTTGGCAGCTCGAAGCCCGCCAAGGTCACCACGTACGCCGCCGCGCTGCCTTCCGGCGCACAGTCGGGATGAGCGAGATGCCTAGTAAGCCGGTTTTGTGGAGTGCTTGTGCGGGGCCGTACCCGAGGTGCTCGTCGTGCCGCTTGTCTGCGTCGAGGTCGAGCTGCTCGTTGTTTTACCGCCGCACCCCGCCACCACTAGCGTGGCCGCAAGGACGGCCAGCAGCGTTAGCATGGCGGCCAGTGACGTTCGTTTCATCGGCCGGTCTCCTGTCGTCGCTCACGGACTCCGGCGCCCACCCTACCAGGCGTAAACAACGCCGATCCTGACATGAGTACGGTGGCACCGACAAACCCAGGATCGATGGGCGCTGAACCCTCCAAGCGCCGGCTGGGCTCGCGCGAGGCTTGGCTGCTCGGCGTCTGCTGCGCGGCGCAGTTCATGGTCATCCTCGACTTGAGCATCGTCAACGTCGCGTTGCCCTCGATCCAATTGAGCCTCGGCTTCACGGCGCCAGAACTCCAATGGATAGTCGATGCCTACGCGATCACCTTCGCGGGCTTCCTGATGCTGGGTGGTCGCGCGGCCGACCACTTCGGCCAGCGGCGCATGTTCGTCATCGCGCTACTCGTGTTCGGGCTCGCCTCGCTGGCCGGTGGCCTCTCAACGGATCGCGCGACGCTGATCCTTGCTCGCGCGGCGCAGGGCGTCGGCGGGGCGCTGATGGCGGCGTGCTCGCTGGCGATAATCACCTCGTCGTTTGCGCCGGGGCCAAAGCTCAACCGCGCGATCGGCGCGTGGGCGGCAATGAACGGACTCGGCGGCGCCGCCGGGATGCTGTTCGGTGGGCTGATCACCCAGGAGCTGAGCTGGCGCTGGGTGCTGTTGATCAACCCGCCGATCGGGATTGCTGCCGCGATCGTCGCCTACGCGGTCGTCAGCGAACGCCGCCGCGCCCCAGGACGTACTTTCGACCTTGCCGGCGCATTGACGCTCACGATCGGCCAGATGGTGCTGGTATTCGGCGTCGTAGAAGCCGGGCTGGCAGGCTGGGACACCGTTGCCGCGCTCGGCCCGATCGTCGCGGGCATCGCCCTGCTGGCGGTGTTTGGCGTGATCGAGACGCGCCTGGCCAAGGATCCGTTGATCCCCTTCAAGGAGCTGACCAAGCCGCTGCGGACCGCCAACAACATCGTGCTGCTGTTCAGCGCATCGCTGTTTCCGATGTGGTTCGTCAGCTCGCTCTACCTACAGCAGGTGCTCGGGCTCTCGCCGCTACATACAGGCCTGATCTTCCTGCCGATGACCTTGATGATCATGTTTGTCGCCTCGCGCACCGGCAAGCTCGTCAGCCGCTTCGGCGTGCGTGTCGTGCTCGGCGGCGGACTGGTGATGCTGACGGGCGGGATGCTGCTGCTCTCGCGGATCGGCGCCAGCGGCAGCCCAATCGTCTACATCATGATCCCCGGCCTCTTGACGGCGGCGGGCATCGCGATGTCGATCGTGCCCTCGACGATCGCCGCAACGCAGGGCGCCAAGGAGGGTCAGGCGGGACTCGCGTCAGGCCTTGTCAACACTTCACGCCAGATCGGCGGCGGACTTGGCTTGGCTGTCCTGGTCACACTGGCGACACAGCGCTCCAGCCACCTGATCGGCGCCGGCGCGCTCGTGCCGCAAGCGCTGACCGACGGTTTTCGGCTCGCCTACCTGATCGGCGCGGGTCTAGCCGCGGCGGCGGCATTGGTCACATTCACGGCGCTGCCCAAACCCGTAGCGGCGGAGGCTCCTGGAACTGGACCCGATCTGGGAGCGGGACCGGCTGGTGGACTGACTATCGAGACACGGCGCGCCGCGCGGCGATTCGCGGCAGCGATCACACTCGTCGTCGTCGCCTTCGTCGCGCTCGATCTCGCGTTCGCCGGCTCCCACGGCGCTCCGGTTGGCGCCTACACCACCAAAGGCGCCTACAGCTTCGTCACGGAGCCGACACTCCACCCACCCAAGCTTCACAAGGACGGCCCCACGCTCACCGGAAAGCTGGCCAGCGGCTACATCTTCACTGCCAACTTCTACAACCTCAATTATCCCCCGCTCGTCGGCCAGAGCGGACCATTGATCCTCGACCACAACCTGCAGCCCGTCTGGTTCCAGCCTGTTCCCGAAAAGGTTGTCGCCTCCAACTTGAGCCTGCAGACCTATGAAGGCAAGCCGGCGCTTGCCTGGTGGCAAGGGGTCGTCACGAACACCGGCCAGACCGAGAGCGGCGAAGAGGTTGTCGTCAACCAGCACTACCAGCCAGTCGCACGACTGAAAGGAGTCGACGGCTGGGTGCTCACATTGCACGAGCTGGTGATCAGCGGCGAAGACGCCTGGGTCACGGCAAACAAGAACGTCGCCAAGGACCTGTCGAGCTACGGAGGCGCCTACAACGGCGCGCTGATCGACTCGGCTGTGCAGGAGTACAACCTCAAGAGCGGCAAGCTGCTGCACAGTTGGGACGCGCTCGATCACATCCCGCTGGACGATTCCTACGCAAGTGTGCCCACCAACGGGTTCCCCTGGGACGCCTACCACGTCAACTCCATCGCCCTCACCGGCAGTGGCGACTTCCTTGTCTCGATGCGCAACACCTGGGCCGCCTATCTGGTCAACGTCGCTACAGACAAAATCGAATGGACGCTCGGCGGCAAGAAATCGAGCTTCACGCTCGGTCCCGGCGCCGACTTCCAGTGGCAGCACGACGTTGCCTTTGGGGTGGGCGGGCATTCCGATTCCACGATCACGATGTTCGACGATCACTGCTGTCAGTTGACTGGTGGAGGCACATCGGTTCCGGCGACAGGTGCCTCGCGCGCGCTCGTGCTCGACTTGAACCACAGCGCGCGTACGGCCACGCTCGTGGCCCAGTACTCCGGCGGGGACAAGTTCGAAACCGAATACATGGGCGACACGCAACCGCTGGCCAACCGCAACACGTTCGTCGGCTGGGGCTCGGAACCGTACTTCTCGGAGTACGGGCCCTCGGGTCAACAGCTGCTTGAGGCGAACTTCCCCGGGCCCGACCTGAGCTACCGCGAGACGCTGGAGCCGTGGGTCGGCAAGCCACTCACTGCGCCAGCGGGAGCCGCTCGCCAAGCCGGCGGCAAGACGACGGTGTATGCGAGTTGGAACGGCGCGACCGAAGTCGCGTCCTGGCGGGTACTGGCGGGAGCTGCCCCCGGTAAACTGACCGCCGTGGCAAGCGTCGCCAGGTCTGGTTTCGAGACGGCGGTGTCAGTGCCATCGAGCTACAAGAGCTTCCAGGTCGAAGCGCTGGATGCCAAGGGCCGGACGATCGGAGCTTCCCGGCCATTCACTTCGCAGGGGGAAACATGAGGATAGTTGCGGCAATGGCAACGACGACGGCAGCGCTGACGCTGTGCGTCGGACTGGCGGCATGCGGCGAAGCGAGCTCCTCACATGCCGCGGTGAACGCGCTGACGCCGACAGCTGACAAGGCCGAGGCCCAGGCCAACACCGTAGCCGTGTCGCCGCTGCCCGGCACCGAGGACGCGTCTCCCGACAGCCAGATCAGCTTCCTCGGCGAACCCGACACCACCGTGACGGACGTAAGCGTGGTGGGCTCGCGCAGCGGCAACCACTCAGGCAAACTCGAGCGCTACTCAACCGGCACCGGCATGAGCTTCATCCCCAACTCGCCGTTTCAGGCCGGTGAGCAAGTAGCTGTTCACGCTTTGGTCGGCGTCGGCTCCGGCACCCCTGAAAAGCCAGTGACAACCGTGTTCACCGTCGCCCACCAGGCGGCCGTGAGCCAGGAAGAGTTCCCTAACAACCCGGGTAATGCCCACGACGTGCAGCACTACGCCTCGGCCCCTACGCTGACACCTTCGACCGTGAAGTTGACAACGCCCGCCCAGACTGGAGCTTCGCCCGGCGACCTGTTCCTCGCGCCCTACCAGGGCGAGGGCTCTCCGGGCCCGATGATCTCAGAACAGGACGGCGCGCTCGTCTGGTTCCACCCGCTGCCCGCGGGCTACGAGTCGACCAACTTCCAGGTACAGCAGTACGAAGGCAAGCCGGTGCTCACGTGGTGGCAAGGGCGCATCCTGAAGGTCGGCTTCGGGCAGGGCGAAGACGAGATCTACAACACCTCCTACCAACCTGTCGCCAAAGTCAGGGCTGGTAACGGCTACAGGGCCGACCTGCACGTGATCTCGCTCACCCCGCAAGGAACTGCCTGGATCGACTCGTTCGACCCGATTCACATGAACCTCAGCTCGGTGCACGGCGCGTCCAACGGCATCTTGACCGACTCGATCGTGCAGGAGATCGACATCAAGACCGGGCTGGTCATGTGGGAGTGGCACGCGCTTGGACACATCCCGCTGCACGACTCCTACAACACTGTCCCGAGCAACGGCTATCCCTGGGACTACATCCACATCAACTCGATCGCGGTGGGTGGGGACTCCAATCAATCAGGCGACGTCCTGCTCTCCGCGCGCAACTCCTGGAAGTTGTATGACGTGAACATCAAGACCGGAGCCTTCAACTGGCAGTTGGGCGGCGGGCACTCTAACTTCAAGCTCGGCCCGGGTACGAAGACCTACTGGCAACACGACGCTGAATGGCAACCTGGCGGTCTGATCTCCGTGTTCGACAACGGCTCGACGCCGCCCAAGGAGAAGCAGTCGCGCGGAGTGCTGCTCAAGCCCGATTACACAAACAAGACCGTGTCGCTCGTGAAGGCGTTCACGAACCCGACGAAGACACTGCTGGCTCCCGCGCAGGGCAACCTGCTCAAACTCTCCGAAGGCAACTGGCTGATGGGCTACGGTAACCTGCCCAACTTCACCGAGTACAGCGCATCCGGCCAGGTGCTGCTCGACGGCGAACTCGGCCCGAACGTGCAGGATTTCCGCACCTATCTCTCCCTTTGGAGCGGGCATCCGACGACATCGCCGGCAATCGTCGCCAAACGCAGCAGTTCGAGCATCACAGTCCTGACGAGCTGGAACGGCGCCACGGAAGTCGCTTCTTGGCAGTTGCTCGCCGGCGGCTCACCAAGCTCGCTGACAGCACTCGCGACTGTGCCGAAGGGCGGCTTTCAAACAGATGCGACGCTGACGAGCAGTGCGACGTACGTAGAGAGCCAGGCGCTCAACGCGAGCGGCAGCGTGATCGGCAGCTCAACGCCTTACAAGGTGCCTTGAGCCAGCAAGGACCGGCCCAAACGACCCCTGTCAGCGGTATGGTATGCGGACCGTGAGCGAAAACTTCTCACTGATCGTGATGTGCGTCTTCATGCTGGCTTCGCTGGCGTTTTTGGCGCAGCAGATCCTGGCATACCACTAGGCGTCCGCTGGGCGGCGCCATACTGCGTCCTCAGTCGCTCATGTGCAGAGCACATTTCGCTCCTTGCGTCCTTGTCTGGCTTGCCCATCGAAGCCTAGACGCCTTGTGTCGAACAGACGCAGTGTTGTTGTTGATCAGGAGTGCTTACGCGCTGACTTCAGGCGTTCGCGTTCCTGGTGCTTGTCCACCACGGTGGAAATCAGCTTCAAGAACTGCGTCGGTCCCGTGGCCTTGGCCTTGCCGTAGGTAAAGGCCTCGATCCAGTCGGGGACCTTGCCCTCGGTGGCCATGATGTTGAAGAACTCGCGGCGCATTTCGACGTTGATGCGGGCGTCGTCGGCAGGACCCTTGGTCACCTGTGCCTCGGGCATCTGCAGGCGAAAGTGCTGAACGTCGCCGCGACCGTGCAACTCCACCCCGACGACGAGCTTCATCGGCGCAAGCGCCGGCACTTCCTCGACGAAACGCCGCGCGGCGGTCTCGATCAGGGTCTTCGCGTCACCGCTCATCAGCCGCCTCTCTCAGGATCCAGTGTGGGTGACACAGAGCTCAAATCTTGTGTCTTTGCAGAAGCTTCTTTCCGATCACCATGCGCTGGATCTCCGAGGTGCCCTCGCCGATCAAGAGCAGCGGCGCGTCGCGGTAGAGACGCTCGATCTCGTACTCCTTGGAGTAGCCGTAGCCGCCGTGTATGCGAAAGCTCTCCTCCACGCAGAAGCGGCCGGCCTCGGAGGCGAACAGCTTGGCCATCCCGGCCTCCAAGTCCGAGCGCTCGCCGGCATCCTTCAGGCGTGCGGCCCGTAGCGTGAGCAGGCGCGCCGCATCGACCTGGGTGGCCATGTCGGCGAGCTTGAACTGGATTGCCTGGTGCTCGGCGATCGGCTTGCCAAAGGTCTTGCGCTCTTGCGAGTAGCGCAGGCCAAGCTCGAGCGCACGCTGGGCGATGCCGACGCCACGGGCGGCGACGTTGACACGACCGACCTCGAGCGCGTCCATCATCTGCGCAAAGCCCTTGTTGAGACCGACATCCTCGCCACCGAGGATGTTCTCGGCCGGACAGCGATAGCCGTCGAACACGAGCTCTGTGGACTCGACGCCCTTGTAACCCATCTTTTTGAGCTTCTCCGGCACGATCAGGCCAGAGTAGTCGCCCGTGTTCTCAGAGACTCCACCCTCCTTCTCGGCGATGAAACAGGTGAAGCCCTTGTGACGCGGCTGGGCATCGGGGTCTGTCTTGACGAGCACGAACACGAGGTCGGACCTCAGTCCGTTGGTGACCCACATCTTCTGGCCGTTGATCTCGTACTTGCCGTCATCGCCCTTCTTGGCGGCGGTCTTGATCGCCTGCACGTCGGAGCCGAGCTCGGGCTCAGACAACGAGAAGGCGGCGCGGATCTCGCCCGTGGCCATGCGTGGCAGGTACTTCTGCTTCTGCTCCTCGCTGCCGAACTTCATCAGCAGGTAGGAGCCGATGAAGTGGGTGTTGATCACGCCCGAGATCGAGATCCAGCCGCGCGAGAGCTCCTCAACGATCATCGCGTAGGTCGTCAGGTCGAGGCCCATGCCCCCGTACTCCTCGGGGATCGTGACGCCGAACAGGCCGAGCTCCTTCATCTGCTCGACGATCGGCTCGGGGAACAGGTCCTCGTGGTCGTAGTGCTCGGCGTTGGGGAGGATCTGCTCGTCGGCGAACTGATGCACCATCTCGGTGATCGCCTTCTGCTCGTCGGTCTTCTCGGTGTAAGGGGCTGGGGCTACGGCCATTCGTGCGGCTCCAAGGTCGGGAATCGGGGCGTCCCTGCAGGATACCTGGGCGTGGCGAGACAAACTGGCTCGCACACCGGCCAATCGATCCAGCCTGGCAGACTGCGAGCGCGTGAACTTCGCATTCGACCTCTTGCAAACCCAGCCGCTGGACCGGCTCGCGCTGGTCGAGTTGGCTCACGACGGCGTTCGGCGCGAGTGGAGCTTTGGCGATGTCGAGCAGCGCAGCGCGGCGATGGCGGGCGCGTTTGTACGGCACGGGCTGCGGCGCGGAGACGTCGCGATGACGCTGATCGGCAATCGCCCCGAGTGGGTGTTCGCGATGATGGCGTGCTTTCGCATCGGGGCGGTTGTGCTGCCCTGCACCGAGCAGCTGCGCGCCAAGGACCTGCGTTTGCGCTTGAGCGTCGCGTGCCCGTCGCTGATCGTGGCCGACGAGCGCAACCGTGAGCAGATCGAAGCCGCTGCACCCGACTGCCCCGTGATGTGGGTCGGAGACGAGGAGACACACAGTGTGGGTGCTTCGCAAACGGCGATGCCCCTGCGCGCGCGGGGGGCATCGCATGCCGGGACACGCCCCGACACCGAGCTTGCCGACGACACAACACCCCGTACTGGTACTTCGAAAACGGGGCCACCCCCGCGCGCACGGGGGGCATGCGATTTCGAGACACCACCCCCCCACGCCCAGCTCGCCGCCACAGACCCGGCGCTGATCACGTTCACGAGCGGTACCGCCGGCGAACCGAAGGCCGTCGTCCACGGCCAGCGCTACCTCTACGGGCAGCGTGTCCAAGCCGAGCATTGGCTCGGCGCAAAACAGGGCGAGCTGGTTTGGTGCACAGCAGCCAGCGGCTGGAGCAAGTCGGCTCGCAACGTGTTCATGGCACCCTGGCTGATGGGTGCGCCAGCGTTGCTACACGATGCACGCTTCGATCCACACGAGCGTCTCGAGATAATCGAGCGAGAACAGGTGAGCGTGCTTTGCATGGCTCCCACCGAGTACCGCGTGATCGCCAAGCGTGCGGAACTGCGTGCGTTGCCGAGCCTGAAGGGGATGGTTGCGGCCGGCGAGGCGCTCAACCCCGAGGTTCTGGCTCTCTGGCGTCAAGCCACAGGGCTTGACATCCGCGACGGCTATGGGCAGACCGAGACTGGGCAGATGACGGGTATGGGAATTGGCGTGCGTGCCCGTCCCGGCTCGATGGGGCAGGCACTGCCTGACACGCGCTTGGGCGTGATCGACGGCGAGCTCGTGGCTGATCCTCAGAGCGTGCCTACGTTCTTCCTTGGGTACCTCGGAGAGGACGTGCAGCACAAGCCAGACGGGAGTTGGACCGTGCAGGACCGCCGCGACGGCGGCAGCTGGCACACAGGCGATCGGGTGCGCGAAGACGACGACGGGTATCTGCACTTCGAGGGACGTGCCGACGATGTGATCATCTCGGCCGGCTACCGAATCGGCCCGTTCGAGGTGGAGTCGGCGCTCGTGGCACATCCCGCGGTCGCGGAGGCGGCCGCCGTGGCTGCACCCGACGAAGAGCGTGGCGCAATCGTGCGCGCGGTCGTCGTACTGCGCGACGGGCAAACTCCCTCCCCCGAGCTGGCTACGGAACTGCAGGAGCATGTCAAGCGCGAGACGGCCCCCTACAAGTACCCGCGGATCGTGGAATTCGTGGATGAATTGCCCAAGACGGCGAGCGGCAAGGTCAAGCGGGCGGAGTTGCGAGACTGACGACTGCGTCGATCTCGACCTGGGCTCCTCGTGGCAAGGCTGCAACGCCAACCGCCACGCGTGCCGGCGGCGCGTCTGGAAAGAACGTCGCGTAGACCTCCCCCACCTCGGCGAACGCTGAGAGGTCGGTCATATAGACCGTGAGACGCACCGCGTCTGCCAGTGACGCACCTGCGGCCTCGCAGACCGCTGTCAGATTCTTGAGACACTGATGCGCTTGCTCAGCAGCGCTTGCTCCGACCAGATCACCGCTGACAGGGTCGAGCGGGATCTGCCCGGAGCAGAACAACAGAGAACCAGCGCGCACCGCGTGCGAGTACGGACCGATTGCAGCTGGCGCGGCCGGCGCGTCGATCGTTTCGCGATCGGATGTCATCGCGTGTGAGCCTATCGCTCTCTTGTCCTGATACCGCGCCCGCGACGAGTCGCATGCCCAGCTTTCGGTGCTGACGGGTGTCGGCGCTAGCTCCGTTGACAGTGCGCTAGATTCCGACTGTGAGACGAGGAGCCTGGATATTCGTAAGCGTATTCCTGGCGACGGTTACATGCGCAGCACTGTTGTCCTCTATCGCACAGGCCCAGATCGAATGGAAGCCGTGCGCGGGCACCAACGAAGTCGCGTGCGCCCATCTGACGGTGCCGGTCGACCCGAGCGGAGCGATCCCGGGAACGATCACGCTGGCGATGCGCCGCCACCTCTCCCCGGTGGGCAACGCCAAGACCGCTGTGATAGCGCTTGCCGGCGGACCCGGCCAATCGGCAATCCCGTTCATGAGCGACTTCACCCAGATCCTCGGTCCGGTCGTCTCGACGCGCGATTTGATCGTGTTCGACCAGCGTGGCACGGGCCTCTCCCACCCGCTCTCCTGCGCGGCTTTCGAACATCTCAAAGGAGGGATCACGCCGCTCGCGGTGTCGATCTGCGCGGGTCAAATCGGACAGACACGAGGCCTGTACACAACCGCAGACACGGTCGCCGACATTGAGGCCATCCGCCAGGCAGGCGGCTACGAAAAGCTCGTGCTATATGGGACGAGCTACGGCACGAAGGTCGCCGAGCGCTACGCCCAGGAGTACCCAAGTCACGTCGAAGCGCTCGTGCTCGACTCGGTCGTACCCACTTCCGGGCGGGACGCATTCGAGGAACCCACGTTTACCGCCGTCGGTCGGATCCTTCACCAACTTTGCTCGACAGGGGCATGTACGCACATCACACCTGAACCCGTGGCCGATCTCGCGCAGCTCGTGAAGCGGATGGGCGGCGGCTCGCTGAATGGCCGCTTCATCAACGCCCGAGGCCACTCCGAACCAGTACGCATTTACGCAAACGACCTGCTCGGCATCTTGATGGAGGGCGACTTCGATCCGATCCTGCGCGCCGAATTCCCGGCCGCCGTCCGCTCGGCGGTGGATGGCAACACAGCCGCGCTCGTGCGACTACTCGCGCGTGCGGACAATGGCGAAGAAGGCGAAGGCGAAGAAAGCCTGAGCGAGGGCTTCGACACACCGCTGTACTACTCGACGATCTGCGAAGAGAGCGTGTTCCCGTGGAATCGCTCGTCGAGTCCGAAGACGCGCCTGCGCGAAGCCCTCTCCACCCTGCGCACACAGTCGGCAAACGCCTTCGCGCCATTCACCCCTGCCAACGCGCTCGCGTTGAGCGACGTGGTCCCCTGCGCCTCGTGGCCGTTTGCCTCGGCAGGACCCGAAGTCGACGAAGCGCCGTTCCCGAACGTGCCGACATTGATCCTGAGCGGCGCCGACGATCTACGCACCCCCACCGCGAATGCACGCGAGGTGGCGGCCCAGATACCTGACGCGCAACTGCTGGTCGTACCCAACACGGGTCATTCCGTGCTCGGCGCGGACCCGACTCCCTGCGCGCACAACGCACTGCAGGCGCTGTTCGAGGGCAAGCCGGTCAGACAGTGCAAAGACCGGACACCACCCGCCCTGGAGTTGCCGACACCGCTGCCGCCACGGAGCCTGAACGCCGTCCCGCTCGCGCGGGGAAACCATGGCAAGGCGGGCCTGACCATCGACGCGGCAGTCTTGACGCTTGCGGACTGCGATCGCCAACTACTCCTCACGCTGCTCTCAGAGGCAAGCGGAGAATCGCTACAAGGCCCCTCGGCACGAGCCGGCGGTTTGCTTGCGGGCTGGTGCGGAATCTCGGGCGAGACGCAACTGCTGCGCGGCTATTCCTACGTGCCCGGCGTCACCGTATCCGGCAATGTCTCCTCCAGCGTTGCCAAGCTGAGCATCGGTGGCTCGGCGGCAGCGCATGGGACGCTCACCATTGCGCACGGAACACTTGCCGGCATGCTCGCCGGCAAGCACGTCCATCTCACAACCGCCGGAGCCGCCGAAGTCGAGCACGGTGCCTCGATGCTCACGGTCGAGTCGCGCTTGGCCGACTTGGCGGCAACACCTCAGAGATACACAGCGCTGCGCTCGGCCGACACCGCGGCATTGTTGCGCTACGTGCTCAGCTGAAGCCTCGCCACAAGATTCAGGCGGCGCCTGAGCCGCCGAGGTGGACCAACACCCTGACCAGCCCGGCCTGGCCATGGCCGTGCACAGCCGCTCCCATTCACGGACGCTTACGGATCTACCGCTAACGTCTGTCCCTGTGCCGCGGCGGATCTTGACACTTGCGCTCAGCGCGCCGCTGCTCTCGATCGTCATCGCCGCGACGCAGGTCACACCGGCACAGGCGTTGACGTTCACGCCCTGCTCGGGCGCGACTGCGGCCGGATTCACCTGCGCGACGCTGACCGTACCGCTCGCCCGCAATGGCACCGCGACCGGCACTGTGGGCCTGAACGTCGAGCGCCTGCAAGCCGGCGCTGTGCCAACCCATACCGCCGTGATCGGGCTGGCCGGGGGCCCAGGCCAGGCGGCGCTGCCGCTGGCCGCGGGGATGGCCAAGGAGATGGCGCCCGCGCTCGGCTCGCGCGACCTGCTCGTGTTCGACCAGCGCGGCACGGGCAACTCCGGCCCGCTTGCCTGTCCGGCGCTTGAAAGCTCCGCCGAAGTCTTCGGAGCGATCGGGCAGGCCTTTGAACGCTGTGCCCTTCAGATCGGCGCCGCCCGCGGTTCCTATACGACCCAGGAATCGGTGGCCGACATCGAGGCACTCCGCCAAGCAGCCGGCTACGAAAAGCTCGTGCTGTTCGGCGTCTCCTATGGCACCAAGGTGGCGCTCGAGTACGCCGAACGCTACCCCCAGAACATCGAATCGCTGGTGCTCGACTCGGTCGTGCCGCCGGAACGAGACGACCCCTTCTCGGTGGGGATGTTCCAGGCGATGAAGCCGGTATTCGAAGAGCTGTGCTCGGCACACGCTTGCGCCGGCATCACCTCCAACCCACTCGGCGATGTCGCACGCCTGGCGGCGGCCCTACAGAGGCATGCGCTGAACGGCTATGTATACGACGGCTCCGGCCACCGCCACCGCTCGAGCATGTCCAACGTGGACCTGCTCAACCTGATCGGAGCCGGCGACTTGAACCCAGCTCTGCGTGCGCTGCTGCCGTCCTCGGTGCAATCGGCGCTGCACGGCGATCCGGCTCCACTGCTGCGCCTGAACCTGCTCTCGGAGGGGCTGGTCCCAAACGTTCCGGGTACGCCGCTGGCCAGCTCCGACGGAATCGACGAAGCGCTGTTCGTCGACACCACCTGCGAAGAGGAGCTCTTCCCTTGGCAGCGTGCGGCGCCGGCGAGCACGCGAGTGGCCGAAGCGTTGAACACGCTGCACACCCTGCCTCAATCGGACTATTACCCGTTCGATGCGAGCGTCGCCTGGGCCGACAGCGTACTGCCCGGATGCGCGCATTGGCCGAACGTGGCGCCGGCGCCCCCGGCCATAGCCCCGCTGCCGAACGTGCCAACGCTGATCCTTTCCGGAGCCCAGGACCTGCGCACGCCGAGCTCGGGAGCGCAGGCGATCGCGGCGCGGATTCCCGGATCTCAGCTGGTCGTGGTCCCCTATACCGGCCACTCGGTGTTGGGCACCGATTTCAGCGGCTGTTCTCAGGCGGCCGTCACCGCCTTCTTCTCAGGTGGAGTCGTACAACCGTGCACGGCCACACAAGACCCGTTCCCACCCACGCCGATCACCCCGAGGAAGCTCTCACTCGTAAAAGCTGTGGGCGGAGTTCCGGGCCGTGCGGGCAGCACGCTCGCGGTGGCGCTGGACACGATCGTCGACCTCGAACGACAGGTGGTCGGGGCAACGCTCCAAGCCGACCAGGAACTACCGAGCGGGTCGAGCTTCGGCGGCTTGCGCGGTGGCTTTGCGCAGATCACCTCCTCAGCGCTTCAATTGCACGGCCTGTCTTTCGTGGGCGGCGTGCAGCTGACCGGCAGCTTCCCGATCAAGGACGGCCATCTGCTGGCAACCAACCTACGCGTCGAAGGCTCTCAGGCCGCCCGCGGAACGATTCGCATCGGTGCGAACGTACACGTCAGCGGCACGCTTGGCGGCCGTCGCTTCGACGTCGACCTCTCAAAGGTGAAGCTAGCCCGCGCCAGTCGGGCCGACAGCGCACAGACAAGCTGGCCGGCGATGAACCTGAGCTTCCCCGCGCCGGCTCTGGCTCACACCCGCTGAAGCGATGGCCAACGCGCTCGCAGCCGAGAGTTCTCCCTACCTGCGCCAGCACGCGAACAACCCGGTGGACTGGTTGCCGTGGGGCCCAGGCGCGCTTGAACTGGCGCGAGAGCGCGACGTGCCGCTGCTCGTTTCGATCGGCTACTCCTCCTGCCACTGGTGTCACGTGATGGAGCGTGAGTCCTTCGAGGACGAGCGCACCGCCCAGTTGATGAACCAGAGCTTCGTGTGCGTGAAGGTCGATCGCGAGGAGCGCCCCGACGTCGACGCGTTGTACATGGAGGCGGTGCAGGGCATGACAGGCCACGGCGGCTGGCCGCTGAACGTGTTCTTGACCCCGGAGGGTCTGCCGTTCTACGGCGGCACATATTTTCCGCCACAGGATCGCCCGGGGATGCCGTCTTTCACGCAGGTGCTACTTGCGGTGTCCGAGGCGTGGGGCGAGCACGGTGCGGAGATCAGGGCAAGCGGTGAGCAACTGCGCGAGCGGCTCGCCGGCGGCGCGTTGCTGCGAGCGGCCGAGGAGACCTTCGACGAGGGCTCGCTCGACAACGCCGTGCAAAGGCTGAGAGCGTCCTTCGACACGGTGAACGGCGGCTTCGGCGGAGCGCCGAAGTTCCCGCAAGCCTCGGTCCTCGAGTTCCTGATGGCCCGGGGGGAGCACGAAATGTCGCTGTACACCTTGCGCAGCATGGCCGGCGGCGGCATCCACGACCAGATCGGCGGCGGCTTTCACCGCTATGCGGTCGACCAGACCTGGACGGTGCCGCACTTCGAGAAGATGCTCTACGACAACGCTCTGCTGGCGCGCACCTACCTGCATGGCTTTCAGCTGTCGGGAGATGTGGGCCTACTAGAGGTGTGCCACGACACCCTGGAATGGGCACTGCGCGAGATGCGAGGCCCTGAGGGAGGCTTCTACAGCGCGCTCGACGCGGATTCCGACGGGGCCGAGGGAAGCTTCTACGTATGGACGACAGTCGAGCTCGAAGATGTCCTCGGTGAGGACGCGGACTTGGCGATCCGCTGGATCGGTGCGACCGAGGAAGGCAATTTCGTCGATCCGCACCACCCCAAACCCGGCCTGAACGTGCTCGAGGATCGCGGCCCGCGCCCCGACGCGCCAACGTGTGAGCGGATTCGCGAGCGGCTGCTTCAAGCGCGGACCCAACGAACCAGGCCCGGGCTCGACGACAAGCGCCTGACGAGTTGGAACGCACTGATGATCACGACACTCGCCGAGGCAGGCGCATTCGGCACAGGCAATCCAAGCGGCGGGGAGCGGAAGGATCATGACCTCGACGACCATATCCAGAGCATTACGGCGAACCCCGCGGACACCCAGAGCACCACCGCGAGCTTCTTGGACGCCGCCACCCAATGCGCAGAGTTCGTGCTGCGAGATCTACGCGATGAGCATGGCCGCCTGCTGCGCTCCTACAACGACGGCCAAGCGAAGATAGGCGCTTATCTGGAGGACTACGCCTTTCTGCTGGAAGCGCTGATCGCCTTGTTCGAGACAACCTGCGAGGAGCGCTGGCTGACCGAGGCCACAACGCTCGCCGACCAGTTGATCGAGCGCTTCTCAGACCCTGAGAACGGCGGCTTCTTCTCGACAGCGGCCGACGGCGAACAGTTGATCGCCAGGCGCAAGGAGCTGGAGGACTCGCCGATCCCGGCCGGTGGTTCGAGCGCCGCGATGGGACTGCTGCGTCTCGCGCAATTGACGGGCGAGGAGCGCTACGAGCGCCACGGTGCGAGCGTCATAGCGCTGCTGCACACGATCGCCCCACGGCACCCGACGTCCTTCGGGCACCTGCTGCAGGCGATGCACTGGCGTCTGGCACCGCCGCGCCCGATCGCCTGCGCGGTTCCCGGCTCGGCCCCTCTCAGTGCCCGGCCAGCGCCTTGAGTTCTGACAGATCCACCGCGTTCGCGGGCGCCGTGATCGTAACCGGCTGATTCCAGTCGCTGAAGGCGATCTTGCCGTTTTCCGAGCCGCCCTTGGTGATCGCCACCGGATAGGGCTTGCCGCTCGTGGCCACGTACAGAGTGCCGGTCTTGTTGGTGTCGGTGACGGCGATCACCTGCTGCCCGTTGACGGTACTTGTGGCGCCTTTCGTCAACGTTCCATGGGCGGCAAGCGTGGTGTCGATCAGCTGACGCATGTTGCCGAGCGAGTTGAATGAGGCAAATTCACCGCTCGTCGCCGAGGCCTTCAGCCACTTGCCGTCGAGTAGTTGCGCCGCTGCGGCCCCGCCGAGGCTGCGATAGAAGGCCGGGCTGCCGCTGATATAGGCCGTTCCCCCGACCAGGATCAGCTTGAAACTGGCCCCGTTCTCGGAAATTTCGCCGCGCGCCCCCTTGCCGGCCGCGAGGCTCAGATCGATCGTGACGGGCGTGGCGCCGGTCTTGATCGACCCCGAGACGTGAACGGAGCTGGCGCTGTCTGCCGCGGCCTTGCTTTCAGTGAGGATCTCAGTCGCGCTCTTGGAGGCGATGTTGTTGCTGCTCGAGGAGCTGCCGCAGCCGGCGAGCGCCCCCAGCGCGAGGACGAGCACAGAGCCCGTCGTGGGAAGAAGCCGCAAGCGCACGATGCGGCATCCTAGCGACTGTTACAGACGGCGGCTGGGAGCGCGTTTCAAAGGTCGCGGCACCGTCGGAGGGAAGTACCACGGGTTTGGGACACGTCCTAGAGGATCGCCAAGTAGCGGTCCAGCTCCCACTGCGTGACCTGCACGCGGTAGTCCTCCCACTCCTGGCGCTTGATCTCGATGTAGCGGTTGAACGTGTGCTCGCCCAGCGTGCGCAGCATCAGCTCCGACTCCGCCGTGATCTCGATCGCCTCGCCGAGCGACTCCGGCAGCTGCTCGATGCCGAGGCGCCTGCGCTCCTCGGCGGTCAGGTGGTAGAGGTTCTTCTCCATCGGGTCGGGCAGCTCATAGCCCTTCTCGATCCCCTCGAGCCCCGCCTGCAGGAGCACAGCGAAGGTCAGGTATGGGTTGCAGGCCGGGTCGGGACAGCGCAGCTCCATACGCGTGGCCTGCTCCTTGCCAGGGTGGTACAGCGGCACGCGCACCAGCGCCGAGCGGTTGCGTCGCGACCAGGCGGCGTAAACCGGCGCCTCGTATCCGGGCACGAGCCGCTTGTAGGAGTTGACCCACTGGGCGAAGATCGAGCAGATCTCGCGTGCGTGCTTGAGCTGACCGGCGATGAAGGCCTTGCCGACATCGGAGAGGAAGTACTGGTCCTCAGCGTCGTAGAACGCGTTCTTGCCGTCCGCAAAGAGCGACTGGTGCGTATGCATCCCGGAGCCATTCTCGCCGAACAGCGGCTTGGGCATGAACGTCGCGTGCCACCCATACTTGACCGCGTACTCCTTGACGGTGATGCGGTAGGTCATGCAGTCGTCGGCCATCTTCAGCGCCGGCGCGTAGCGCATGTCGATCTCGTGCTGGGAGGGGCCGACCTCGTGGTGGGTGTACTCGACGTGGATGCCCAACTGCTCGAGCGCGAGCACGGTCTCACGGCGCACGTCGGTGCCGGCGTCGAGCGTGGTCAGGTCGAAGTAGCCGCCTTCGTCGAGCACCTCGGTGGATTTGCTGTCTTTGAACAGGAAGTACTCGAGCTCGGGACCGACATTGAAGGTGTCGAAGCCCATCGCCTGCGCACGCTGCAGCGCACGGCGCAACACATGCCGGGGGTCGCCCTCGTAGGGCGTGCGCTCGGGCGTGAGCACGTCACAGAACATGCGCCCCACCCCCTGCTCTTCGGGGCGCCAAGGCAGCACGGCGAAGGTGCTCGGATCGGGCAGCGCGATCATGTCGGACTCCTCGATCGCGTTGAAGCCTGTGATCGAGGAGCCGTCGAAGCCCATGCCGGCCTCGAAGGCGTCGTCGAGCTCTTCGACGTTGATCGAGAACGACTTGAGCTGACCGAGGATGTCGGTGAACCAGAAGCGGATGAAGCGAATGTCACGCTCGGCGACAAGCGCCTTTACGTCCTCGCGATTTTTGGGCTGCTCGATCTCGGGCATCAGTGGCGCAGCGTAGTGGATGGGCACAAGGCCCGCCTTGGACGGTTGGCTAAGAAGGTCTTTTCAAATGACCTACACGCTCGATACCCCCTTTATGTGGTGCTGGGGTATTTATTTTGGTACCTAACTTTTCATCTAAGCCTTCGCAAAAGGGGGTGTTGGACGGATCATTCAAAAGATGAGTCATACACCCAGCTTGCATGACCCCATGAACGGCCCCGCTGCAGAGCTCATTTGAAAGACGTTCTAAAAGAAGTGGCTAGTGGGCGCTCAAGATTGCCACGGCCACCAGCAGGAAACCGAGCGCAGCCGCCCAGGCGGCGATCATGTCGGGGCGTGGACCCACCCGCCGCACCATGGGACGCCGTGGACGCCGGTGCGAGTCGCGCGGCGGCGCCGCTCGCTCGACGAGCATCAAGCGCTGGCCAGGACGGATTTCGCGCACGCCACGACGTGTCGCGGGAGCAGCGCGCCCACCGGCGACGGTGGCCGCGCGGCGCTCGCCATCCCTGCGGCGCTCGATCCGCTCGCGCACATCCTCGACGTCGGCCCACCAAGCACGGGCCTCGGAAGCTCGTGGCATCGGCGGCGATGCTAACAGCGGCCCCGGCGGCCGCGAAAGCCACCGGAATCGACTCACCGACTTTGCGAGAAGCTTCCGATGCCAGGCGCTTCTAGTGCCCGGCGACGGCCGCGACGAAATCCGCTACCGCTTCGGCTTCCTTGCCCTGGTAGAGCTGCGCCGGCATGTTGCCGTTGCCACGGGCGCGACCTTCGGCGATCGCGTTCAACACCAGCGCCCTACGGCCGGCTTCGGTCGGTATCTCCGAGCCGAGTCTGATGTCGAGATTGGGACCGGTCCGACCCACGGAGTTCGTCCCCGAGAGCGTGTGACAGAACGCACAAGTATCGGAGAAGAGTACGCGGCCGTGTTGCTCCTGGGCGTTGAGCTTTACCCCACCGACCGCCTCGCTGGCCTTGTTGTTTCCGTTGTCGGTCAGCACGATCACCGGCACGACCAGCCCGAACGCGAATGCGAGCGCTACACCGAAGAACACGGCCCGCTGGCTTGCCTTCGACTCGGTGCTCTGGGTGTCGCCCTCCCCACCGGACCCGCCTCGCCGCATGGCGACGAAGAACACACCGAGGCCGACCAGGACCCAGAAAGCAATGACTGCGTAGATCATCGGGTCGGCACGATACATGAGCACCCGGCTCGGAGTGCTCCTCATCGTGGCCGACTGGGACGGTCGAGCGCGATGAGCCGCTCGGCGCGGCAAAATCGAGCCACAGGCCCGCCGGTCACACAGATGCCTTCGATGAGAGCTCTCTTCATATGCCTTTAGGGAAGGCCTAGGTTGGGCGCTACGCTGAAGGCAAGTCTCGAGTCTCGAACAACTGGACGTGCCTACGTGAACATCCTGCGCCGCCTCCCCCTCTCTCGTCTACTCCTGTTGTGCGGCGTCGTCGTGGCCGTAGGAATCGGTGCGACCGCGCTCGCCCTGGCCGTCGGCACCGGTCCCACGCCACCGGCGAAGCCGCTTGCAGACGCCGTCCATGACGCGCTGTCAGCGCCGAAGGTGGACGGCGTTAGCGCGCGCATTCAATTCACCAACCACTTGCTGGAAGGCGCCAACCTTGCAAACAGCGGCGGCGAAGCAGGGCAGATCAGTTCAAGTCCACTGCTCACCGGAGCCGCGGGCCGCCTCTGGATCGGCTCGAACGGACAGGCTCGCCTGGAACTGCAGTCCGAACAAGGCGACACACAGATCCTGTGGGACGGCAAGACCGCCGAGTTGTACGACGCGTCCACGAACACGCTCTACCGCTACACGCCACAACAGGAAAACGCGTCCGGTACCGCGAGCCACCCAGCGCCCGGATCGGCGTGCCCCCCAACGTGCTCAAGCGGCGCCTCTGACGAAGCCAGCTCGGACAGTTCCTCGGGGGACAGCTCTCATTCTTCGACTGGCACGAACCCGCACGGTACACCCACGGTCAGCGAAATCGAAGAAGGGCTAACTAAAGCCGGCAAGCACGCCAACATCTCCTCCGCCACTCCAACCGACGTAGCGGGACAGGCCGCTTACACCGTGAGGGTTTCGCCTCGCGAAAACGGCAGCTTGATCGGTGGCGCCGAGCTCTCTTGGGACGCCACCACCGGAGTACCGCTGCGCACCGCCATCTACTCCGTCAACAGCTCTGACCCGGTGATCGAACTGGCCGCCACCGAAATCTCCTACGGTCCCGTCGAAAGCTCGACACTCGACTTCACCCCGCCCGCGAACGCCAAGGTCGAGGAAGTCACACTCCCGACGAAGCACGACTCGGGCGCCTCCGGGTCCCCCTCGCCAGGGGAAAAGCCGCACGTGAGCACCAGCGGCAAGGGCCTCGGCGCGATCGTGCTGCTCGAAAGTCCGGTCAAGGCCGGCACGACGGAATCGACATCCTCTGAGCTGGAAGACCTGCCGAAGGTGAGCATCGACGGCACCAGCGCCAGCGAGCTGCCAACTCAGCTCGGGACGCTGTTGACATTCGAGCGCGCGGGCGTGCGCTACCTGCTCGCCGGCTCGGTCACACCGGCATCGATCGAGGCGTTCGCCCGAGGCGTCTAAGTGACCGACGCCGCGGCTCAGCCCGTCAAGGCGCGCGGCCTACTCAAGCGCTACAACGACGTTCTGGCGGTCGACCACATCGACCTGAACGTGCAGGCGGGCGACGTGTACGGGTTTCTCGGCCCCAACGGCGCTGGCAAGACGACGACGTTGCGCATGACGCTCGGCCTGATCACGCCAACAGCGGGTGTGGTCGAGCTGTTCGGGCGCGACCCGATGCGCGAGGGCGCACGGGCGCTCGAGGGCGTCGCCGGCTTCGTCGAGGCGCCGCGCTTCTACCCGTACATGACGGGTCGCAAGAACCTCCAGCTGCTCGCGGCACTGGACGGCGACGGTGCAAGCGAGCGCGTCGAGGAGGTGCTCGAGGTCGTGGAGCTCGAGCCCAGAGGCAAGCACAAGGTGGGCGGCTACTCGCACGGCATGCGCCAGCGCCTGGGAATCGCGGCGGCGCTGCTGCGACGCCCGCGCCTGTTGATCCTCGACGAGCCCGCAACAGGCCTCGACCCGGCCGGGATGCGCGATATGCGCGCGTTGATCCGCCGCCTTGCCGGAGAAGGCATAACGGTGCTGCTCTCGAGCCACCAGCTGCCGGAGGTGCAGGAACTGTGCGATCGCGTGGCGATCGTCGATCGCGGAAAAGTGGTCTACGAGGGCGCGCTGGCCGATCTGCGCCGCCAGGGCGGAGCGGGCTACAGGCTGCGCACAACCGACGAAGCACGCGCGCTCGGCGTCGTGCGCGAGCAGCCCGGTGTGCAGCATGCGGTAACCGGTGAGCACGGTCTGAGCTTTCAGGCCGACGAGCAGCAGGTGGGCACGCTTTCGCTGGCGCTCGGACAGGCCGGCGTCGGCATCCTCGCGCTCACACCAGAGCTGGCAACGCTCGAGGACCTGTTCTTCCGGCTGACCGAGAACGGCGACGGCGGAAACCAAGACACACAGTCAGATGCGCATGAGGACGGTCAGAGCGCGGCTCGTGTGCTCTCCCGCGGAATTGCAAGCGGGCCATGAGCAGCGTCGCAGCCTCCCCTCCGCTGCCGGCGACCTCCGCAACGACCCGCGCACGCCGTCCTTCGACGCTCGTCATCTATCGCTGGGAGCTGCGCAAGCTCGTCTCTCAGAAGCGCACCTACCTGGGTCTCGGCTTGGCTGTGCTGCTGCCGCTGATCTTCGTGGTCGTGCAGAACCTGCACCAGCATCACGGCCACGGCGGCGAAAGCATCATCGCCACTCAGATCACACAATCGGGCTTGGCTACCCCTGTGCTGATGCTCGAGTTCCAGGCCTATTTCATGCTGCCGCTGATCGCCGCGCTGGTGGCCGGCGACATCGTCGCCGCCGAGGACGGCAACGGCACGCTGAAGACGATCCTCACACGCTCGGTCGACCGCGGTCAGGTGTTTGCGGCCAAGGCACTCGTCGCGCTGAGCTACGGCGCGTTCGCCGTCTTCCTCTCGGCAACGGTGGCCACGATCGCCGGCGTCGCCTCGTGGGGCTTTCACCCGATCGTCACCCTCTCGGGAAGCGTCGTCTCGGCCGCCGAAGGATTGCTGCTCGTGTTCGCCGCCAACGGCTGTTACCTGATTCCGCTGTTCGCGGTGGCCAGCATCGGGGTGCTGCTGTCGACGGCGACGCGCAACAGCACCGCGGCAGTGGTCGGCACGATCGGCTTTGTGATCCTGCTGTACATCGTGGCCGGCATACCGGGCCTCGAAGGCATCAAGCCCTACCTGCTCACCGAACAGTTCCAGGGCTGGCATGGCCTGTTGCGCACCCCGACCGACTGGGCGCCGGTCACACACTCGCTGTGGGTCTGCGCGCTGTACGCAGTGCCGGCCCTGATCTCCGGATACCTGGTGTTCCTGCGCCGCGATGTAGCCGGCGGTTAGCGGCAGCCGTCTGAGCGTCGAGGGCAAGCCTGGCAAGGACGCAGTGAGCGAAGTGTGCTGAGCACACGTGCTGGCCGATCGGAGATCCCATAGATCTCCGATCGGTAGGACGCCGCCAGGCGCCGCCCATCGGTGCTCAGCTCACTTCGACTGGCAGCTCCACCGCCCCAACCTCGACCTCGCCCAGCAGGCGCCGAGCTTCCTTGGGGTCGATCAGGCCGGCGCCGAGCCGTCCCGTCGACTCCGCCCCACAGGCGACGCCGAAGCGCAGACACTGGTCGGGAGCGCGACCCTCGTAGCGCGCGGCCACGTAGCCGGCGAGGAAGGCATCGCCCGAGCCACGCTTGGCGACCGGCTCGCGCGGCGCGGTCTGGGCACGACGCAAGCACGATTTCCCGTCCACGAGCACGTCGGCGACGCAGCCGTC
>DATHMQ010000127.1:0-10477 GCA_035486935.1 Solirubrobacteraceae bacterium | reverse complement strand
GGCTACACCATTCCTCAGTCGCAAACCGCACCAGACGTGAACTTCGAGGAATTCCTCGCTGCGCTCGACGGTGAAACGCGCGAGTACCTGCAGGAGCTGATCGACGGTGCGGGTGAAGGCCTGAAGGGCAACTCCGAGAATCTCTCCGCCACATTCAAGCGCTTCGACCCGATCTCGCTCTACTCGCGCAAGATCACCGCGCAGCTGAAGCTACGCCACAAGAACATCGAACACTCGATCCACAATTTCCAGCTGTTCGTCAGCGCGCTCGGCGACAAGGACACCGAAATCTCACAGGCGATTGACGCCGCCAATGCCGTCTTCCAGGTGTTCGCTGAGGAGGACCAGAGCTTCCAGCGGACGCTGCATCTGCTGCCGAGCACGCTTGCCAAGACCAAGAGCGGTCTCGGCAAGCTGTCGAGAGCCGCTGCAGTGACCGGCTCGACCTTGACCAAGCTCCAACCATTCGCCGAATCGCTCCAGCCGGCCCAGGAAGCCACACGTTCGCTGTTCAAGCAGAGCACGCCGATCATCAAGAACGAGATCCGTCCCGAGGCGCGGGAGATCCTGCCGGTCCTCAACCAGCTCAATCCTTCGCTCGAGGAACTCAGCGAAGCTTTCCCGGGGCTGGAAAAGAGCTTCTCGGTATTCAACGAACTCTTCAACGAGTTCGCCTACAACCCCGGGCCCAACCAGGGGGGTTTCCTGTTCTTCCTCGACTGGGGCACCCACGACCTCAACAGCGTGCTCAGCACAGCCGATGCTCATGGCCCGGTCGGGCGCACGGTGGCTTATCTCAACTGCGAACTTCTGACGCTGCTCCAGGGAGCCGGCGAAGTGAATACGACGGTGAAGTTGCTCGTGGCTCTGTTCAACCCGCCGACGGAAGCGGAATGCGTTGCTCAGGGCTTGAAGGCACCGGTTAGCACGGCAGCGGCTGCACGTGTCAAAGCGCATTCCGGTTCAAGTAAGGGCTTCACCATGAATTTGCTTGGTTCCCAACACAGTGCCTTCGCGCGTTTGGCGTCGAGCGAGGGAGGTCACTGAGATGCAGAAGCGCGCTCCCACGCTTGCCAACATCCTTGTGATCGTGCTGTTCGCGCTGAGTTGCTTTGGGCTGCTGCTGTTCCTGTGGGAGTCATTTGGCGGCCCCGTGCCGCTCAAGCCGAAGGGCTATCGCTTCACGATCGCTTTCCAGCGCACGCTGGCGCTCGCCGAACAGTCCGACGTGCGCATCAGCGGCGTCAACGTCGGTCACGTGATCAGCCTCAAGTACAACAAGGACGGCTTGGCGCACGCACAGTTGGAAATCGCCAGCAAATATGCGCCGATCCCTGCCAACATGCGCGCCATCCTGCGCCAGAAGACGCTGTTGGGAGAGACCTATGTGCAGCTCAAGCCCGAGGGCACAGACTCCCACTCGCTGCCGGACGGCGGGGAATTGCCCGAGGCCCAAGTCGAACCGTCGGTGACGCTCGACGACATCCTCTCCGCATTCAATCCGCAAACGCGTGCGGCTTTCCAGGTGTGGATGCAGTCGCTGGCCGAAGGTCTCGGGGGTCGCGGCGAAGAGATCAACTCGTCTTTCGCGATCATCCAACCGTTCGTGGAAGACGCCAACAAGCTCGTCACCGTGGCCAACTCCCAGGAGGGGGCGCTGACGGCGAGCATCCACAACACAGGTGTTGTGTTTGACGCCCTGACTGCGCGCGAGGGCCAGTTCCGCAGCTTGACCTCAAACGGCGAGCGCGCCTTCCACGCGTTCGCCGCAGCCAGCAATGAGTTTGCCGAAACCTGGCGACTGCTGCCAGCATTCGAGCGTAATTCCCAGACGGCGCTGCGTAGCCTCGACGCCTTCGCGACCAACACCGTTCCGCTTTACAACGCGATACGCCCCTTCGAGGAAAAACTGACACCACTGCTGGAGGCTGTCAAGCCCTTCACGCCGCCATTCAACGCCCTGCTGACAAACCTAGGCCCACTGGCCAAGGCTGCCAAGACAGGCCTGCCAGACGTCAAAAAGGTGACCGAACTGATCGTGCCGATGCTTGCCGCATTTAGCCCGGTGCTGCACAACTTCAATCCCTTCTTCCAATATGCGAGCGACTATGTACCCGAGCTGCAGGCGCTGTTTGCCAATGGAGCGGCCTCGACCCAGACTCATAGCAAAAACACGAATCTTCCCGGAGGTCCTCAACAGCATTTCCTCAAGGTGATGCAGGTGATGACGCCCGAAGGCCTCGGCGTCTACCAGCAGCGGATCGGCACCAACCGTGCCAACGCCTACCCGCAGCCTGGCGCTTTCAACTCGCTAGCCACCGGCCTGCAGGTGTTCAGCAGCGCCTCCTGCGCCAACTCCGCTCCTTCGTTGAGTGGGCCACCGCTGGGTACGATCAGCGAAGAAATCATCGAACAGCTGGTGGGCCTGGTACCGGGCAGTAGAAAGAGCGGTCATCCCACCGGCAGTCCTCTCTACACGCCTGTCGCGAACAACCCTGAAAACTCTACGAACGTGATCCCGGCGCCTGCCTGCAGCCAGCAAGCACCCTTCACGTTCAACGGGCAGACAAGCCAGTTCCCGCACGCCACGCCGTCGAAGTAGGCGCCGCTGCCAGTAGCCCATCGTGGTGGCTCGATTGGGCTTCGGCTGGGCTCGAGCTCTCTCTGAAGAGATTCAGGGCGCGGAGGCTCGAGCGACGCTCAGCGCGCGCTCGTGATCTAGATATGGCAGCAGCGTGAAGTAGGTGAGATCGGCATGCAGTTCTGGGAGCCCTGCGGTGTCTCCCTGCAGGATGCGGCGCTGCACGATCGAGGCGATCCCACCGACGATCGCCTCAGAGGTCTGAGCGGGCAGTGCGGAGGTATCCGCCGATTGCAAGCGGCCCTCCTCGATCAGGGTCGCGAACAGGGCAAGCACGGAGCGCTGGCGCTCGCAGGCCTCAGGACCCGCGCCGAGCATCTCAACGAGCGCAACACGCGCTCCGGCCGGGTTACGCGAGAGCGCACAGAGCAGGCTCTGGAGCGCCAGTCGCACACGTTCAGACCATGGTGCCGCTTGCTGGAACTGCGCCAGCGCGCCACGTTCTACACGACCCAGCAGGTCATCCGCGGCCTGCATGAAGCAATCGTGCTTGTCGTAGAAATGCTCGCTGAATGTCGCCTCTTCGAGGCCCGCGCTCGACAGCACACGGCTTACGGTCGTGCGGTCATAGCCGCGCAGCGCCACTGTCTCGATCATCGCCTCGAGCAGGCGCCTGCGCGGGTCCCCCCCGCTGCGCGTCACGATCGCGAGCTGCGCTCCCGCAGAGGTGTCCGCAACTGCCTCGGGCTCCGCGACGGAGTGCCTGTGGTGGAACATCTCCTTACCTCCCGGCACCGATAGTAGACCCAATGGCCTCCGTGTGTCAAGGCCATGTGTATGGGCCGGTACCGCGACGTGTATGCGGTCACTGCCGTGCGTGGGTTGACCTGAGTCCTTGCAGATCACTACTATCTGTGCAGTGGAGAGCGAGGGGAGCACTCACGGGGAGAGCGAGGAGGCTATTGGCTCCGACGCAGCCCTTGGCGTCGAAGGGGACAGCGAGGAGTTTCAGTACCACTCCGGGGCCGGCGACCTCGACCTCGCCGGGGAGGCAACCGACCGCGAGTGGTCGATCCGTTGCTTCGATGTGGTCAAGCGCCTGGCCGGTATTCCGGTCCTCAACGGCCTGAACGTCGCGATCCCCGATGACATGATCACGGTCGTGCTCGGTCCTTCGGGTACCGGCAAGAGCGTGCTCATCAAGCACCTGATCGGACTGATGTTCCCCGACTCGGGCGACGTTCAGGTGCTCGGCAACTCGGTTCCGACGCTGACGATGCCGAAGCTGCTGGAGTTGCGCCGCAGGATCGGCGTGCTCTTCCAGGACGGCGCCCTGTTCGGTTCGATGTCGGTGTTCGACAACGTGGCCTTTCCCTTGCGCCAGCACACAGACATGTCCGAAGGCCAGATCGGCGAGCGGGTGCGCCAGCGTCTGGCCGACGTGGGTCTCGCCGACGCGATGGACGACTCTCCCTCGCAGCTCTCCGGTGGGATGCGCAAGCGCGCCGGCTTCGCGCGCGCGCTCGTGACCGAACCGGACATCGTGATCTTCGACGAGCCCGACTCCGGTCTCGACCCGGTGCGCACCGCGCTCTTGTGCGAACTGATCCAGGAGATGCACGAGCTCCACGGCGGCACCTATATCGTCGTCACTCACAACATCGCCTCGGCGCGCCAGATCGGCGAATACATTGCGTTGCTGTGGCGTGGGCGGATCGTCGAAGCGGGCGATGCGGAGCGGATGTTCTCCTCGGAGAACCCATTTGTGCGGCAGTTCCTGAGCGGGTCGGCAAGCGGCCCCTTGGGTATGGACTGAGCCAACCGTCCACATACCTCGCTTCGCTGTGACGCTCGCCGCCGCCGTCGAGCGGTCGCACTGCGCGGTACTGATCGAGCACAGCGGGTAATCTGCTCTGCGTGAACTACCGCAAGCTCGGCTCCAGCGGCATCGAGGTCTCAGAGATCAGCCTCGGCTCGTGGCTGACCTACTCCGGCGGGGTGGCGCGCGAGCAGGCGGAGGCGTGCGTGCGCACCGCCTTCGAGGAGGGCATCAACTTCATCGACACCGCCAACGTCTACGGACGCGGCGCTGCCGAGTCGCTACTCGGTGAGGTGCTGTCGGGCTATGACCGCTCCTCCTATGTGCTCGCGACCAAGGTCTACTTCCAGATGTCCGACACCGACAGGGGCCTCTCGGCGGCACAGATCCACAAGCAGATCGACGCGTCCCTGGAGCGTTTGCGCACCGACTACGTCGACCTCTATCAATGCCATCGCTACGACGAGGACACGCCGCTTCAGGAGACTATGCAGGCACTTACCGAAGTGGTCGAGGCCGGCAAGGCCCGTCACATCGGCTTCAGCGAGTGGCCGGTCGAGAAGATCGAGGAGTCGCTTGCGCTGCCCGGCGTAACCCGATGGGTATCGAGTCAACCCCAGTACTCGATGCTGTGGCGCGCGCCGGAGGCAGAGGTGATCCCGTTGTGCGAGCGCGAGCACATCTCCCAGATCGTGTGGTCGCCGCTGGGCCAGGGAGTGCTCACCGGTAAGTACCGCCCCGGCGAGCAGCCGCCGGCGGACTCGCGAGCCGCCAGCGACAGCATGAGCGACTTCATCGGCCAGCTGATGCAGGACCCCGTGCTCGAAGCGGTACAACGCTTGCGGCCGGTCGCCGAGGAGGCCGGTTTGACGATGCCCCAGCTGGCGCTCGCTTGGGTGCTGCGCCAATCGAACCTAGCCTCTGCGATCGTGGGCGCGAGCAGGCCCGAGCAGGTACGCGCGAACGCGTCCGCCTCAGGCATAACGCTCGACGGCCCAACGCTCGCCGCTGTGGACGAGGCGTTGGGCGACGTCATCGTTCGCTGATTACCCCTGCTTGACCGCGCTCACCTCGACAAGGATCTTGACCTTGTCGCTGACCACCACGTTGCCCGAACCGAGCGCGGCGTTGAACTTCATGCCGTAATCCCCACGGCTGATCTGGGTGCTGGCCGATACGCCGACGCGGTCGTTGCCCTGTGGGTCGGTCTCGGCACCCTCGAACTCGGCCTTCAGCGTCACGCTATTGGTGACGCCGTGAATCGTCAGGTTCGCGTCGATCTCGAACTCGTCCCCGCCGAGCGGGCGGATCGCGGTCGACTCGAAAGTGATCTGCGGAAAGCTCTCGACCTCGAAGAAGTCGGCGGAGCGCAGGTGGTCGTCGCGCTGGGGCTCGCGCGTGTCGACGCTTGCGACCTCGACGGTTCCGTATGCACGTACGCCGGAGTCGCTGACCTCGAGTGTGCCCTCGAACGCTTTGAACTGCCCCTTGACGGTTGCGATGCCGAGATGCTTGACGTGAAACTCGACGCTCGAGTGGATCGGATCGACTTTCCATGTTCCGGTGGGCAGCGATGTGGTGCCGGCGGGCGAGGTGGCGGTAGCGGTGTCGGACATTGGAACTCCTTCAGTTGGTTTCGATGGTGGCCCGCACGCAACGATGGCGCCGCGTGCTTGCGCAGAGTTATAACAGATGCTTGCACACGCAACTACCTGGCTGGCCGCTGGGACCCTTCGAGGTAGGAGAATGAGCCGATGACCCACGCGAAGCTGATCCTGTTCGACATCGACGGGACCCTGATCGACACGGGCGGCGCCGGTGCTCGCAGCTGGGCGTGGGCGTTCGAGCGACTGTTCGACACGAAGGTCGACATCGCCGAACACTCAACGGCGGGGATGACCGATCCGGCGATCGGGCGCGCCACGTTCAAGGAGGTGATGGAACGCGAACCGACGAGCGACGAGCTCACGCGGCTGATGGCCAGCTACCAGGCCGTACTCCCCGATTTTGTGGCCTCTTCAGAGGACTACCGCGTGCTCGAGGGCGTACAGAGCCTGCTCGAAGAGCTCGCCGAGGCCGGCATCGCCCTCGGCTTGACGACGGGTGGGCTGGAAGCCGCGGCTCACGCCAAGCTGGGACGCGGCCAACTGAACCATTTTTTCCTCGTCGGCGGCTACGGCTCGGATTCCGAGGACCGCGTTGCGCTGACGCGTGCAGCGGTAGAGCGTGGAGAGAAGCTGCTGGGCCATGCACTCGATCTCAGCCAGGTGTTCGTCGTCGGCGACACGCCGCTCGACATCGCCGCTGCCGAGGGAGTGGGTGCGGTGTCGGTCGGGGTCGCGAGTGGACGCTATGACGTCACGGAACTGGAGGCTGCCGACCCGGACCACGTGCTGGCGTCGCTCGCCGACCCGTTCCCCGGTAAGCCGGCCTGAAGACGGGAGTTCGCGCCGGTTCGACGTTTAACGTTGAGCGGCTGTGGATAGCGCGACCGACACTCAGACAGAGAGCGCCCTGCCGGTTGCCCAGGTCGCCGGTCGCATCGGCGGGGCGCTGCGAGCGCTGGGCGACGGTTGGATCGAGGGGGAGGTCAGCTCGATCAGTGTGCACCGCTCCTCGGGACATGTCTATCTGACGCTGGCCGACGAGTCCGCAAGCCTGGACGCTTGCATCTGGAAGGGCCGTGTCGCGCGCTGCAGCCCACTGCCGGCCCAGGGCGACCTGGTCCAAGCGCATTACGAGCGCGTGGACTTCTATGCCCCCCGCGGCGCCACCAAGCTGATCGTCGACCGCGTTCGCCCTACGGGCGAGGGCGAGTTGCTGCGTCGTCGCGCTGAGACGTTGCAGCGCCTACGAGCGGACGGGCTGTGCGATCCCGACAGGCGCAAGCCGCTGCTGGCATTCCCGCGGCGAGTGGGTGTGATCGCCGCTCGCAATGACGCCAACATCGACGTGATCCAGGCACTGCGTCTACGTTTTCCGCCACAGGACATTGTCTTCTGTGCTGCCTCTGTTCAGGGTGTGCACGCCGTCGGTTCAGTGATCGATGCGCTCGGACGCCTGCAGGCCGTCGAAGGTGTCGATGCGATCGTGCTCGCACGCGGCGGCGGCTCGACCGCCGACCTGCTGGCCTTCGATGACGAACGCCTGTGCCGGGCGATCTTCGCCTGCGCGGTGCCGGTGATAACGAGCATCGGCCACACCAAGGACCGCCCCAACTGCGATCACGTGGCGGCCGCCTACGCGCCCGTTCCGGCGAAGGCGGCTGAGCTTGCGATACGCCATTCGGCCGTTGAACTACTGGAGGAGTTCGATCGCCACCGTATGGCGCTCGCGCGCGTGTTCGACCGTCCACGTGCGATGGTGGAGCGGATGGGGGAGCTGCTGCACAGCTCGCGCACGCGCGTCACGCGCAAGCGCTTGGATTTGATCGCGGCTCTGGATCGCCGTTCAGCCGAAGCGATCCGCGAACTGCGCCGGCGTGTTATCACCCAGCGTCAGGCCGTCGATCGCGATGCGAGCAGGATGGGTCCCGCCGCCGAGCGCCTGCTGGCACGTCAAGCAGAACGCGTGGCGGCCCTCGGTGCGGTCATCGATGCGAAGGACTTTCGTCGGTGCGGATGGGTGATGGCCACCGACGCAGATGGCGCACCAGTCAAGAGTGTCGCCGAGCTGCATCCGGTCGAGGAGCTTTCGTTGAGCTTTGCCGACGGCGAGGTCAGCGCCACGATCACCGAAATCAAACGAGGAGAGTACCCATGAGCGACGTCGCACAGTCGCAGGCGATCATGTTCGAGCCGACCGACGAGAAGGAGTTGCGCGCCGGTCGGGGAGGACCCGAGCGGATCACTTTCGAGCAGGGCTATGAGGAGCTGAAGGGGATTGTCAGCCGCCTTGACGATCCTGAGCTGCCCGTGCACGAGATGTTCGAGGGCTTTCGCCGTGGCAAGGGCCTGGAGAAGGCATTGCGCGCCTATCTGCAGGAACGGGAGGGCGAGCTGGCCGAGCTGGAGGAGGGCAACAATCTGCCGGAGTTCGAGATCGCCTCGCCGTCGAACGGTCCAGCGGGCGGCTGACGCTCGCTAGCGCGGCTGTACCACGAGCGCCTGGGTCGCCCGACCGACAGGGCCGAGCTCGTCATGTAGCACGCTCTCAGACCAGCCAATCCCATTGGGATGCAGCAACGTGCGCGCATCCAGCGCGACCCACTCGCCCACGGGGCGACGGTCAAGGGAGATCGTCAGGTCGGCGTTGATGAACAGGTACTCCTCGAATGGCAACACCGTCGCGACACCGTTGCCGAAGTCCGACGTCGCGGCAACGCGCGCAAGCGAGGTGAGCGGCTCGTCCGGCAACAGGGGGTGGCGGAGGCGCATCCAAACCGTCGCTGCACCACTTGGCACATGCCCAGCCGCGCTCTGCTCTGAAATGTCAGCGTCGGTGACCTCTTGTCCCCGGATCTCAGATTGGTGCGCCACGTCGTGCTCGGGCAAGCCGCCGACCAATGGCTTACCGCGCAGGAAGCGCATCTCCATCGCGGTCGCGGCAAAGCTCTTGCGCTCCATGTCGTCGAGCGCGAAGTGGACCAGCTCGCCATCGGATGGTGGTGCAATTGCACGTGGGCGCGCCGCCTCGACCTGCGCCAGCGCCAGCTCCGGCAACTCTTCGGGCGTCGGCACGAGACGCAGCGCACTCGCGCGACACACCGTCACGTCCTCGGCGCTCAGCTCCGCCTCGAGCGCCTGCACACGCTTTCCGGGTCGTGAGACACGCGTGCTCAGCTTCAGCGGCGCCATCGGCACGGGGCGCAGGAACTCGAAGGAGAGTCGCGCAAACGGCAACTCCGCGCCGGGCTGCATCCGCTCGAAAGTGGCCGCGATCAGTGCGGCCGGGGCACCGCCGTGCAGCGCACGTGGGTCCCAGGGTCCGCGCGCGTGCTCGGTCGGCGCGAAAAGGTCGCCGTCGCCGACGAAGATGCTCTCGCTCACGCCGGAAGTTGGGCCGCGAAGTCAGCGAGCTTGTCAGGGTCGCGCAGGGGCGCGCCGTGGCCGAAGAGCGCGAGCGCGGGACGTAGTGCCGCGACTCTGCGAATCGAGGCTCGGTTGCGCACGGAGTCGACGTTGAACAGCGCGGGCGGCTCGTGCAGTCCGGGTATGCCGGTCATCAGGTTCACGTTGTTGAGCACGTCGCCAAGGATCAGCACCCGGTCGGACTCGCGCCAGAAGGACACCTCGCCGCGCGTGTGCCCCGGGGTGTCGAGCACGACGAACCCAGCCACCTCGTCCCCCTCGCGCAGTGCGCGAGAGACGGGATGGGGAGGGCCCACCCAATAGCGTTCCTGAACGCGCTTGAGCCATGCGGGCGCCTTTCTGCCGACGACGCTGCCGGCGGTCTCCATCGCCGGCACGTCGTCCTGTCCCACCCACAAGGGAATGCCTAGACGCTCGCAGACGACGTGGCTGCAGCCCTGATGGTCGGGGTGCACGTGCGTGAGCGCGTGCGCCGTCAGTTTCCGCCCGGCGATCTGCTTGAAGATGCGTTTCTCGGCTTGGCGGGTGGCCGAGTCGATCAACACCTCGCCCGCGACGTACACGTTGATCGCGTTCGGAGGGAAGCCCTTCAGCATGTAGACGTCCTCGGCGAGTTGCTTCATCTGCTTTCCTCCGCGGTTGGTTTGGAGCCCGAATCAGAATAGTGGTGGGCGCAGTCGGCCGGGTGACGAGGCGCCGGCCAGCCCGCGGGAGAGTGCATCGCGCTCGATATCGCTCGCGGGCCTAGTCCTCGCGGGCCTAGTCCTCGCGGGCCAGGTCTTCGCGGGCCAAGTCTTCAGTCGCGCGATTGCTCCCAGGAGAAGCCGCGCACCGCGAAGTAAACACCGAACATGCCCCACAGCGCGATCACGGCGAGCGCGGAGAGGTTGTCGCTCAGCCCCTTGCCGGTCACCATCGCGCCGGAGATGCCGTCGATCAGCGGCTTCAGCGGCAGCGCTTCGGCGATGTTGCGCACGAACGCCGGTGCGCTTTTGCTGTCGAACACGTAGAACGAGACAAACACCACCGGCAGGAAGATCGCGTTGA
>DATHMQ010000126.1:0-9546 GCA_035486935.1 Solirubrobacteraceae bacterium | reverse complement strand
GCTCAGGTTGAGCAGGAAGGACTGGGGCATCACGTAGATGGTGCCCTTGACCTTCTCCTTGACGACTGGCTTGGCCTTGGTCATCGTGTAGCCGCCGAACAACAGGATTGGGACGATCGCGACGAGCAGGATCTTCTTGTTTTTGAGCATGGTCGTTTCCTATGGTTCGCTGCTGGGGTGACTTTCGCCTTCTCCGCCGTAGATGCGGCGCATCACGATCTCCACGCGTCGGTTGCGCGCGCGGCCGCCTTCGGTGGCGTCGCTGGCCACCGGCTGTTGGTCGGCGTTGCCGCTCGCCGTGAGTCTGTGCTCGGCGACCCCGTGTTCGGCCAGGAATTCCACGACGGCGCTGGCGCGGGCGGTCGAGAGCTCCCAGTTGCTCGAGAACTGGGTGCTGTGGATCGGGACGCTGTCGGTGTTGCCTTCGACGCTGATCGGATGGGTTTCGTCGATGTTCAGCAGCTGGCCGATCTCCCCGAGCAGCGCGTAGGACTTTGCGTCGAGCGTGGCTTGGCCTGAGGGAAACAGCAGATCGTCTGTGAGCACCTTGATGACCAGGCCGCGCTGTTCGATCGAGGTCTGCACACTCGAGCTGAAGCCATGCGACTTGGCATACGCGTCGAGCTCGTGCTTGATCTGTGCGAACTCATTGTTCTCGCGCTGGGCGGGCGTTTCCTGCTGGGCGGCTGCTGTGGCGCTCTGCGTGCCATGCGCGTTGCTGTTCTGCAGACTGGCCGCGCCCTGTGTGGTGACCGGCTCGATTGCCTGCAGTTCGACGCTTGCGGGTACCTGGCTCGAGTTCGCGGTCGAGCCCTGCCGGGCGACCGCCTTGCCGCCCGGAAGGATGTTGCCGGAGAAGGCGGCCTTCAACGACTGCTGCAGGGTCTGGTACTTGGAGATGTTGACCGAGGAGATGGAGAACAGGACCATGAACAACGCCATCAGCAGCGTGATCATGTCCGCGTAGGTCAAAAGCCAGCGCTCCTCGCTCTCCTCGCCATGGGCCCCACCGCGATGGCGCCCGCGCCCGCGAGCCATGCTCAGGCCGCCTTGGACTCGATGCCCAGTTGCGCGACCGACTGCTCGTCGTCATCTGAGCGCTCGGCCGGCGGCACGTAGGACATCAGCTTTTCGGAGACCAGGCGCGGGTTGTCGCCTGCCTGGATCGAGAGGATTCCCTCGACGGTCATCATGCGCAGCTCGACCTCTTCGGCGGAGATCGCCTTCAAGCGGTTGGCGATCGGCAGGAAGATCACATTGGCCGAGCCGACGCCCATCAGCGTGGCGATGAAGGCCGCGGAGATCGACGGTCCGAGCGTGGAGGGCGCCGCCAGGTTCTGAAGGACGTGCACCAGGCCGAGTACGGTGCCGATGATCCCCATTGTGGGCGCGAAGCCGCCGGCCTTCTCGAACGGGGAGGCGCCGACGGCATGGCGGGCCGCCATGCCGTCGACCTCCGCCTCGAGGATCGTGTGCACCATCTCCGGGTCGGTCCCGTCGACGACAAGCTGCAGGGCGTTGCGGGTGAAGGGGTCCTCGATCTCGGGCAGTTGGGCATCGAGCGCGAGCAGGCCTTCGCGGCGAGCCTGGTCGGCCAGTCCCACCAGCTGGTCGAGTCGCCCGCGCACGTCGGGCGGGTCGGCCGAGATGACGAGTTTGTAGAGACTCGGCACACGCTTCATGACGTCCATACCGGTGCTGGCCAGCGTGACGCCGAAGGTGCCGCCGATGATGATCATCAGCGCCGGAATGTTGATGAAGGACGCTGGACTCGTCCCGTCCATCATCGAGCTCAGCAAGAGCGCGCCAAAGGCCGCGCCAATCCCAATGGCCGTTGAAGCTTTCATTTGCTCAACTATCGGCGCTGCGGAAAAATCCTTGACAGCTGAGATGCGCTAAGCGGGATCGTCCTCCACTGCGGAGAGCCGGCCGGGCTCGCGTGCGCCGGCGGGCGAGCTTGGCTGGCGCGGTGGGCGGCGGTTGCGCAGTGCCTCGCTGAGCACTCCGGCGCGATAGCTGTGCAGAGCGGCGGCGACCTCCTCAGGCGTCTCGGCCACTACCACCTTCGCGCCCGTGGCGAGCGTGATGACCGTGTCAGGGGTCGATTCGACGGTCACGACCATGTCCGGATTCAGTTGGAAGGGCTCGTCGCTGTGGCCGAGCCGGTTGAGCGTGATCATCTCCACCTCCCTTGCTTGCGCGAAAAATCTAGAAGATGCGTTTACTTAGAAAATGCGCTGCACGAAAAACCTAGAAAATTTTGAGCGAGTAGCTAAAGCTTAGGTACCTAAGTATCGACCACAGTGCCCACTTTAGGGGGCGTGGGCGTGCAGCGCGTTTTGGAATACACAGGTGTGCCCGCCAAGAGGCATGAGCGGCTGCTTGGGGGTCGAAAAATAGCGATGGGATGGGACAACGCAGGCGCGCCGTCCCATCCCATGCTCCTCGGAGTTGTCCGCTCTACTTCGACCTCCTTGGTCGCGCTGTAAAGATTTGCGAGGCCACTTGCCATGCCTGCGAAGAGCGCCGGGTGGGCAGATGGCGGTCTACTGCACCATCGTGACCAGCGTTCCGAGCATTTCGTTTGCCGTCGAAATTACACGCGAGTTGGCCTGATAGCCACGCTCAGCCGTGATCATGTTGGTCATCTCGGTAGCAAGATCGACGTTCGACATCTCGAGCTCCCCGCCGATCGTCGAGCCGTAGCCCGGGGTGTTGGGGGTGCCAACGATCGGCGCTCCGGAATTAGCGGTTTGCCCCCACAGCGAGCCGCCGAGACGTTCCAGTCCCGCTTCATTGGGGAATGTGGCAAGCGATATGTAGCCCGCGGTGACCCGCTGCTGGTAGGTCTTGGATTCGGGGTTCTCGTCGGTGTAGGCGACGGAGCCGTCGGGGCCGATCGACACGTTGCTCGAGCCCGGCGGAATATGGATAAAGCTTTCTTCCTTGCCTGCCGCGTAGGTGGTGCCGGCTTCGGTTTCCGTAGCCACAGCATTGCGTCCGATCACATATTCACCGGCTTCGGTGGTGAGGAACCCTTGCGAGTTGGTCGTCAGGTCACCGGCTCGCGTGTAGTTGACTTTGGCGGGCAAACCTGTCGTGTACGGTTCCTTGGCCGGCGGTGTGCCGGCGCCCACGCGCAGGAAGCCGCTGCCCTCGATCGCGACGTCCAGCGGGTTGTTGGTGGTCTGGAAGGAGCCCTCTGTCATTTCGTTGCGAGTGGCGGCGACCTGCACGCCAAGCCCGATTTGCACCGGGTTCGAACCGCCGTTGGTGGCCGTCGGTCCGGATGCTCCTCGCATCACCTGCGTCAGCGATTCGGAGAACGTGACACTCGAGGCCTTGAAGCCCACGGTGTTGACGTTCGCCAGGTTGTTCGCCGTCTCGTTCAGCAGCGCCTGGTTTGCGTCCAGGCCGCTGATCGCGGCATACATTCCAGTCATCATCGTGACTGCCCTTCCTTTCGCGGCCCCCTCTGTGAGGTCCAGCCGTTGTCGTGGTTGCCGTCGCGCTTATGCGATGACGGCGCTGTCGATGTTGGTGAATACGTTGTCTTTCATTTGTTCGGATCCCACGGCCGTTATGACCGTGCGGTTGCTGACCGACACCACGAAGGCGGTGCCGTCGACAAGTACGAGGGAATCGCGCGAGCCCTTGCTTGCCGCGCGTCCCACTCCCTCTGAGAGCCGCCCGAGCGTGGCGGAGTCGAGTTCGATCCCGCGACGTTGCACGCGTGCAAGCGCGTGGCGGGAGAACTGCAGCGACTGGGAGCCGCCGGCCTGCTCGAGCGCCTCGGCAAAGGACTGGCTGGGAGCGGGATTGGCGGTGGCGTTCGCGGCACCCTTGCGCGTGGCGTTATCTGCCGGTCTGGTCGCGCCCGGGGCGGTTGGCGCCCCACCGGGGGTCGCCGGGGTCGCTGGGGTTGCTGGGGCGCCGCGCGGGATCGGCGGGGTGCTCAATCCCCCAGGCGGGATCAGCGCTGGGTTTGAGATCGGGTTCATTTGACTTCGCTGACGCTCGCGATCTTCACACCAGGTACGCCTTCAATCGTGAGTGTGGGGCCGGATGTCGTGGACTGGACGCTTTCGACCTTCCCTGTAGCCGCTGCACCGGTGGAGGGATCGCTGTAGCTGACGGTGTGGCCGATCAGCTGAACGGCGCTCGAGAGCTCGCTGGCGCTCGCAAGGTTGGTGGTCTGCTCGAGTTGTGTGAATTGCGCAAGCTCGGTCACGTATTCGTTGCCATTGGCCGGTTCCAGGGGATTCTGTGCCTGCAACTGAGCGATCATCAGCTTCAGGAAGTCGTTTTGCCCGAGCACACTGTTCGGGTTTTCGGGACTCGCCGCCGACCCGCTGGAAGGGGCGGCGGCGGCTTGTGCTACTGGAGATGTCACGGTTTTCCGTCCTTTCGTTCGTTCATAGGACAACCTTCGGTTGTTGGATGGTGGTCGCTCATGCGAGCACGTCGACGATTTCGCCCAAGGGGGTACCGGCCGGACGTGTGTCGTCCTGCGACTCGACGAGCGCTTCGCTCTCCTCGGCTGTACCGGTTGCACCGACGGCAGTCGACCCATCGGCAGTGGCGGCAAAGCGCCCGTCCTGTTCGCCGGTCTGCGGTTGGCCGGAGGAGCCGATATCGAGCTGAAGCAGCGACAAACCGAGCGAACTGAGCGATTGGCGCAGCTCCGAGCGGCCTTGACTGAGCGCCTGCGCGCCGGCGGGCGTATCGGCAGTGACACGCGCGCGCAACCCTTCGCTGGTCTGACTCAAACGAATGCCGATGTGACCGAGCTCTTCGGGCTGAAGTTCGATCCGCGCCTTGGCGATACCTTGGCGGGCGGCGAGCTCGATCGTCGCGCCGATCGAGTCGATCATCTCCTGCATCGGCACCCCGGGAAGGGGTAGTGGGCTTGTGCCGTCAGGGCTCGCACCGACACCGGCGCTCGCTTCGGGATTGGAGCTCATCCCGGCGTCGAGGCTTGCCTGGGCTGTGGTCGAGGCTGCGGCCGCCTGTGCGGGCGCCTCGGCAGCGGTTGGTGCAGCCGATTGCGCATTTGCCGTTTGTGCCTGATTGGATACTGCCAAGGACCGACCGGTGAGATCTGCCGTCGAGTTGGGTGTATCGCTGCCGTTTGACGCCAGCGCAGCCGCTGCCCGATTCTGGAAGGGCGCCGAGGCAGTGCGCGTGGGCGGTGAGGAGGGGGTGGTTTGGGTGGCGCTTTGGCTGTGTGTGGCTGCGTTGAGCGCGCTTGTCCCCGGAGTCGGGTTCAAGTCCGACTGGTCGAGGGATAGTGCGGTCGTCGTGTCCACCACAGTGGTTTGGGGCATCGCGGTGCTGGGCTGTTCGGTTCCTTGTGGGCCCGATGCGTTCGGCTTGCCTCCTGGATCGGGTGCAACCGTCGATGGCAGAGCCGCCGCGGTGGAGGCCGATGGAGGCGCAGGTGTGAGGGTTGGGCTCGCGGAGTCGGCGGGAGCGCCGGTAGTCCCAGCGGTTGGTGCGGTGGAAGTCGATCCCGGCGCGGACGGAGAACCATGACTGCCGGAGGACGTCGTTGCCGGTGAGGCACCCAAGTTGGCGGTCGCGGGCGAGGAAGTTGTTGGGAGTGAGGCCCCATGGCCAGGAGAGTAGGTGGCTGCCGGCGAGGAAGTGGCAGGTGAGGCATCTACGCCGGCGGGCGATGCCGTGGCTTGTGTCGATGCGCCCGCGCCGACCGATGATGAGGAGGCGGGAAGCGAAGAGGGGAGCGCACCGGCAGCCGAGGGGGCAGGCAGCGAAGCCGGGAGCACACCGGCAGCTGAGGAGGCGGGCTGCGAAGAGGGGAGCACGCTGGCAGCCGAGGTCGAGTCTGGTGCGTCTGCGGAGGCTGAGGTAAGCCCTGACGCAGGGGCGGCCGCGATGCCGGCTTCGAGCATGGATGTCAGCGCGGCAGTCGCGGGCGCGGCAAGCATCGTCGTGCCGGTGGTATGGGTGGCTCCCGCGGCTGCCACGGGGTTGCCGGCAAGAGTGGTTGCTGAGGCTGCTGTCGCTGCGTCCGGCGTCGAGGCCCCAGGTTCCGAGGCAGGGGATGTCGCTATCCCGCAGCTGGCTGCGCTGGCTCCGCTTGTGCTGGCTTGATTGTTACTCGCGAGAGACGTGCGCGAGGGATGCGGAGCCTTGCCGGCACCACCCCTCGGGCTGTTCTTTGGATGGCCTTCCGCAGTGGCGGTCCGGGCCCAATGTGTGGCGAGTGCGCTCTGGAACGGCGCGCCCGGTGGAGCCCCAGGCGGGGCTCCACCCGAGGCTCCGGGTGGAGCGCCTGAGGGCGGGCTCGATCGGCTCGCGCCGCTGGAGGGCGAGCGGGAAGGCAGCGAAGTCGATGGCATGCCGAGTGCGACTGGGCTGTTCATGCCAGGCCCCCGGCCGAGATCGAAGCGGGGTGAGTCTGACGGAAGGCTTCGGCGTAGCCGAGCACCTTGGAGACGTAGCTCTGTGTTTCGGCGTAGGGCGGTATGCCGCCGTACTGCTGAACGGCTCCGGGCCCGGCGTTGTAGGCGGCCAGGGCATCTTCGGTGTTGCCGCCGAATTGGCTCATCAGTTGGCTCAGGTAGCGTGCTCCGCCTTCGATCGATTCGGTCGGGTTGAGTGGGTTTGCGACACCCATAGACGAAGCGGTGCCCGGCATCAGCTGTGTCAGACCGCTTGCGCCCGCGCTGCTTTGGGCATCCGGGTCAAAGCCCGACTCCTGCTGGATCAGGCCGTGCAGCACCGCTGGATCTATGCCATAGCGCTCGGATGCCTGTTCGATCACGCTGTCGTATTCGCCGCCGTCGCCTGCGGCACCTGCCACGCTTTCGCTCTGGGCGGCGGTAGGCGATGAGGTGTCAGCTGCGGTCGCGGCCTGCAGTGCCGCGGCAAAGTCTCCCGCAGGCACTTGTGAGGCTGTCGTAGATGCGCCGGTCGTGACGCTCGTCGGGGCTATTCCCGAGCCGACCTGGCGGGTCTGTTGGATCAGCCCCTGCAGCTGTTGCACGCGCTGGGCGATTACCTGCTCGTCTTCGGGTATGCCGACAGTGGGAGCGATCGCGGTGTTCATGTCTCGCTCCGGCCGAAACGCGCGGCGGTCATCTCGTCGAGCGCGCCCTGTTCGCGGCTGGCGGCGGCACGCTCGTGCTCGCCGCGGTGGCGCTCGGAGAGGCGCTTGAGCATCTCGTGCTCGCTCGAGGCGGCGGTGAGCCTGGCATCGTGCTCGAGTACCGTCGCCTCGCGCTGCTTGAGCTCTTGGGCATGGGCTCCACGCTGTGCCTCGATGCGCTCGAGGAACGCCTGGCGCGCGACTAGTTCGTCGGCGTTGAGCGTCTGGACTTCGACAGCCTGGGCGCGGTGATCTGAGTGCGCCTGCTCCAGATGGGCTTCGGTTGCACGCAGCTCGACCTCGGTGCTGGTCCGAGACGCAATCGCCTGTGCCAGCGCCTGTTGGGCCTGCTGCTCTTTGCGCTCGCGCAGCGCACGCACGCGCTCGAGTCGAAAGCGAAAAACGGTTCCGTTCACGGCCCGGTTATCGGACGCGGCGCGCCTTTCTTTAGGGCTCTCGCCGACGCGACAGCGGCGGTGGGGGTCTCGCCGGGCGACGGGTGCATGGGTATGCGGATTTGGGCACACCCCCCCCGCGCGCGGGGGGCATCGCCGATTTTTAGATGCTCAACCCGAGCGCCGGTATGGCCGGCACCTCGGCTGCGACATTCGCCGAGGCTGAGGCGCCCGGGTCGATCCGCTCGGCCGTCACTTCCTCGCCATCGGGAATGTCCTCAAGGCTGAACGTTGCCTCGCCGGCGAGCGAGGCAGCCAGTTCCAGCAGTTGCATATCGGCCTGCTCGGGCGTGCTGCGCTCGTTCACGCTCTGGCGCAGGAAGTCCTCGATCTGGGCGCGATGCGCCAGCGCCGTGTCAAGCGCAGGATCGCTGCCAGGCTGGTAGGCGCCGATTGCGACGAGGTCTTCCTTCTCGCGCAGCACGGCTAGCGCGGAGCGCAGGCGCTGGCCGGCCAAGGCAAGCTCGGGCGTGACGATCTCGCCGATCAGTCGCGAGACGCTCTCGAGCACGTCGATCGCTGGGTAGTGCCCGGCATGGGCCAGGGAGCGCGTGAGCACCACGTGTCCATCGAGGATCGCGCGCGTCGCGTCGGCGATCGGCTCGTTCATGTCGTCACCATCGACCAGCACCGTGTACAGCCCGGTGATCGAACCGCTGGAGCTGGTGCCAGCGCGCTCCAGCAGGCGCGGGAGCAGCGCAAACACGCTGGGTGTGTAGCCACGCGTCGCGGGCGGCTCGCCGATCGCCAGGCCCACCTCGCGCTGGGCCATCGCAAAGCGCGTGACCGAGTCCATCATCAGCAGTACGTCGTGGCCCTGGTCGCGGAAGTGCTCGGCGATCGTCGTGGCGGTGAAGGCGGCCTTGATACGCACCAGCGCGGGTTGGTCGGAGGTGGCGACGACGACGACGGAACGCTCCAGGGCGTCGCCAAGGTCGCGCTCGATGAACTCGCGCACCTCGCGTCCGCGCTCGCCGACAAGCGCGATCACGTTCACCTGAGCGCTCGTGGAGCGGGCGATCATGCCCATCAGCGAGGACTTGCCGACGCCGGAGCCGGCAAAGATGCCGAGTCGCTGCCCGCGCCCGCAGGGCACGAGCGAATCGAGCGTGCGCACGCCCAGGCCGACGCGCTCCGTGATGCGGGGCCTGGAGAGCGCGCTTGGCGGCGGGGCGATCGTGGAGCGCTCGACTCCTGCTGGTGCTGGAAGCTCGTCCAGCGGCACTCCCAGCCCATCGACGACGCGACCGAGCAGGCCGGGCCCGACTGCGACCCGGAACGGGGCTCCGGTCGCGAGCACGCGCGTGCCGGGGCCGATTCCGTGCAGCTCGCCCAAAGGCATCAACAGGGTACGCCCGTCGCGGAACCCGACCACCTCGGCGGGAATTCGATTATCGATAAGACACACCTCTCCGATCTCCGCCTGCAACCCGGTCACCTCGATGATCAGGCCGATCAGATTGCTGACAAACCCGTGGCGCCGTGCGAGATCGGCCTCACGGACGGCTTGTGTGGCGCTCGCCAGCAGCGCGCCGGGTGGCGAGCTCTGAGAAGGCGATGCCCCCCGCGCGCGCGGGGGGGCGGTCAAATCGGAGGGTTCGCTCACGCCGCGCGCTCGGTCGCCAGCGAGGCTTCGACCACCTCGCGCGCCCGCTCCAGCTGCGTCTCCACGCCTGCGTCCACCTCGCCCTCGGCGGTGCGCACGATTGCCCCGCCGGGTGCGACACGCTCGTCGGGCTGGATGTCGCACAGCTCGACCCCGCTTCCTGTCCCGACCAGCTCGCCGATGGCTGAACTCACCGTCTCGAATTCCGCCGGGTTGATGAGCACGGCGATCTTGCGCCGGTCTGTCACGCGCCGCAGCGCCCCTTGCACGCTTTCGAGTATGCGCTCGCTGGGCAGTTGCCGGGTGCCGCCGAGGATCTTCTCGGCCAGCTGCAACCCGAGTTGGATGGCGTCGTGTTCGATCGCCTGCACCAG
>DATHMQ010000125.1:0-3627 GCA_035486935.1 Solirubrobacteraceae bacterium | reverse complement strand
CGCGACATTGGTGTCGGCCGCGTAGATCTGAAACGAGGGGATGTTCACACCGAACAGCCTGAACGTCTCACCCGAGTTGACCGGCAGCGGGATGTAGCCGATCAGGTTGCTCACGAGGATGAACACGAAGATCGTGGCGATCAGCGGGAAGTACTTGCGTTCCATGTCTTCGTTGAGGTTTTCCCTCGACATGCCGCGGGTGAAGTTGTAGAACATCTCGACCGCGACCTGCAGACGTCCGGGACGCTGTTGCAGGCGCCTTGAGATGTAGAACATCACCCCGATGGTGAGGCCGACCGTGATCAACAGATACAGAACGCCCTTGTTGAATGCGACCGGGCCGAGTTTGAACCAGGTGTCGAGCTTGAACTCGTCGGTCGGAGAGAAGGCGCTACTGGCGACCGCCGGGGCCTTGTGGGCAGTCACGCCAAACAAGATCACGAACAGCACGATCCCGCCGAGCCAAACCCCCAGGACCGAGTAGAGGACCTTCCGCCCTTGGGTCATGCCCTCTTTGCCGGAAGCCGGTGCTCCGGCGGGCGCCGCCGCCGCTACCGCGCTCATCGCTGCGCTCCTTGCGGGCGCCCACTGACCACACGCACGACGAATGCGACGGAGTAGGCACCGAAGATCATGAGTGCGGCGGTCAGTCCGTCTGAGCGTCCGCCGATGAGCGCAGCGAGCACGATCGCGCCCGCGAGCAACCAGATGCGCCCGAACCCGTCGAGGAGACTGAGACCGAAGCGTGCATTCGATCCCTGCTTGGCGATCCAGCTTTTCCCGACCCGAGCGACCGCGTACTGCAAGAACCACGCTGCCGCGCTCACCACAACGCCCACCACAGGCGCGCCCAGCACCAGTGTGACGGGCACCGCGACCGCCACTACGATCAGATCGAGATAGCGCAGCACCGCGCCCAGGCGGCTCGAGTCGGCGCGCGCGTCGGCGCTCCCGGACGCTGCGCTCGTGCGCGCGGGAACGGTGACATCGGTCATTGTCGCTAGTCGGTCGGGCATATTCGATGGTGAGCCACCCTACAGATGAGAAGGTCCACGCGCCGTGAGACGGTGGACTCATTGCTCCCCTCAGAGCAAGTCGTCGGTGGCAGCGGCGAGTCTACCGGTTCTGCGACTTAGTAACAACTTTGTGACATGCGCCACGGACGCCAGTCGCACCAGAGCCAGTGCCAGCGCGAACGTCAAGAGGCCTCCGATCAAGTCCAGCACATAGTGGTTGCCGGTTGCCAGCACCGCAAACGCCGTCACGCACGGATAGACGAGCGCCAGCGTCCGCACCCAGACACGCGAGGAGATCCGCCACATCGCGAGACTGCACCACGCGGCCCAGGCGATGTGCAGCGAGGGCATTGCGGCGAGTTGATTGGCGTCGGCAGCGAGGCTGCCCGTGTGCCATGAGCCGACCGTGCCCGAAGCGGCGACGACATCGGTGAAGCCATCGGCGATGAGCATCCTGGGCGGCGCCACCGGGTAGCGCCAGAACACGATCAGGCCGATCACGTTGATCAACACGAGCGCGCTGCGCAGGGGGCGGTAGATGTCCGCTCGCTTCCACCACAGCCAGCCGAGCAAGCCGAAGGTCACGATGAAATGGGCGTTGTCGTAGTAGTAGGAGAGGATCGTCGCGAGTGCGTGATGCGCGACAAGCCAGCGATTCAGGGCCAGTTCAGGCGCGATGTGCAGCGACTGCTCGAAGCTCAGGATGTCACGCGCATGCGCGAGCGCCAGTTTTTCGCGCAACGGCGCGAGGTTCGTGACAATGTCGTATAGCCACGCAAGCCAGGCGATCACAAGCAGCTCACCCCACCAGCGCGGGCGCCTGATCGCCACGGGCGCAATGGTTTCCGCATATACCGGTCCAGTGCCGTCCGCCGTCGGGGGCGCCAGGACGCGCTCGTCTGTGCTCGTGGCTGGCAAGCACCCGATGTTATCCAGCAGCAAAGCCAGAACCGCGTTCGCGATCAGAGCGCGACGGATTCGATTCCGCTGTCGGCAAGCACGTCGAATACGCGCGGCAATGCGAGCACCATGCGTCGCCAAGAGTCAGAGGCGCTGTAGTCGTCGGCGTCGTGGAGGAGCAGCACAGACCCCTCCTGCACGCCGTCGGTCACGCGCGAGGCGATCGACTCGGGGGTGGCGTGCTTCTCCCAGTCTCGCCCCCAGTGCGTCCATAGGAACGTGCGCCAGCCCGCCCGCCGCGCGAAGCGCAGAGCGCTGGCGTTGAGCACTCCGTAGGGCGGGCGATACAACGCGGGCGAGACCCCGCTTGCTTCCTCGACGACCGCCAGCGCCCGCTTCAGATCGTCGCGAACCTGCCACGGGGCAAGGCGCAACAAGTTGCGATGGCGGTGACAGTGCAGGCCAATCGTGTGTCCGGCGGCAAGGATCTCGCCGGGCAGCGAGGGGTTGCGCAGCACCTGCTCGCCGACCAGGAAGAACGTGGCGCTTACGCCGCTGGACGCCAGCGCGTCGAGCACGGCTGGAGTGCCCTGCGCATGCGGGCCATCGTCGAAGGTGAGTGCCCAGCCGCGCTTGCTCGCGGTGCGATCCTCGACCCCGAGCGAGCGGCGCAGCGCAGGCCAGATCGGCGCAGGCGAGCGCGGAAAGCCGGCCGGCCACGAGCTGGCGAGCGCCGGTAGCGCGTAACTCGCCATCGCCACCGCCGCGCCCGCGCTCGCAATCCGAGGAGCGCTGCTGCGATGATCGTTGGGGTACATGGTCGATCTCATATTGGGAATCCTGGCGGCCGTGGCCGCATCGGCGCTCTACAGCCTAGGGGTCGCGCTGCAGGCGATGGACGCCAAGCGCACTCCCCATACCGAGCACCTGCACCCCGCGCTTGCCCTGAACCTGCTGCGCCGTACACGCTGGCTGGCGGGAACGGGACTTTCGATGCTTGGCTGGCCGTTGCAGGTCGTTGCCCTGTTGCTGGTCTCGCTCGTGATCGTGCAGCCGACGATGGCCGTCGGCCTGCTCGTGCTGCTGTTCTTCGGCGAGCGCATGCTCGGCGAGCGTGCCGGCCGGCGCGAGCACCTCGCGATGGGCGCGATTGTGCTCGGCGTCGTCGGTATCGCCGCCTGTGCCCCGAACCGCAGCACCGGACACCGCAACGACCTGATCGTGACCGTCGTGCTCGTGGGACTCGGACTGCTCACCCTGCTCCCATATGCGGTCAATCGCGTACGCCGACCGGCTGCATCGCTGACGATGGTTGCTGCCGGTCTGGGCTATGCCTGGAGCGGTGTGGCGACGAAGCTGTTCTCCGACGACCTTTCCCGGGGCCGCCTGTGGTTCGCGGTCGCCTGGGGACTCTCGACAGCCGGGGCCTCGGCGGTGGCGGCGCTCAGCGAGATGAGCGCCCTGCAAATGCGCCCGGCGATCCAAGTTGCGCCCGTGGTCTTTGTGACTCAAACGATCGTGCCGGTGATACTCGCGCCGCTCTTGCTCGGGGAAGACTTCAGCTCCACTCCGCTCGGCGGCATACCGCTCACGATCTCCTTGGCCGTGCTCGTATCCGGCGCTGCCGCGCTTGCCCGCTCACCGCTCTTGCTTGCCTTGATGGAAGGCGAGGCTGTCAGCGAGCCCAGCGGCTCTACCGAGAGTCCCTCGG
>DATHMQ010000124.1:0-7451 GCA_035486935.1 Solirubrobacteraceae bacterium | reverse complement strand
CGCGCTCGCCGGTCAGGCCGAGCAGGCCCGCCAGGCCGAGGTAGTTCATGTCGTGCCCGGACGCGTCGCGTTTGGGGCCGTCCTGCCCATAGCCGCTGATCGCGCAGTACACGATCCCCGGGTTCTCCTCGCGCATACGCTCATAACCAACGCCCAGACGATCCAGCACACCCGGGCGGAAGGACTCGAGCACCACGTCCGCGTCGCGCACCAACGCCAGCAGCGCCTCACGCCCGCCGTCGCTCTTCAGATCGAGGCGGATCGAGCGCTTGTTGCGATTCAGCGACAGGAACAGCGCCGACTTGGCGCTGTCGTGCACGCCCTCGTAATACGGCGGCGACCAACGGATGTAGTCGCCCATCCCCGTGTCCTCCACCTTCACCACGTCAGCGCCGAAGTCCGCCAGCAGCATCGAGCAGAAGCCACCCGGCAGAAGACGCGACAGGTCGAGCACGCGGATGCCCTCCAACGGGAGGCTCACGCGAGGCTCCCCTCGCGCTGCGGGACCGCCAGCATCGCGCGGGCCTCCTGCACGGTCGCCGGGCGCCGGCCCATGTCCTCGGTCATCTGCCGCGCCTTCGCGATCAGCTCACCGTTGGACTTCGCCATCTCGCCGTTCGGCAGGTACAGGTTGTCCTCCAAGCCCACCCTGATCGAGCCACCGAGGGTTAGGGCGGCGGACACCAGCATCCACTGGTCGCGAGAGATCCCGATCACGCCCCAGTGGGAACCCTCGGGGATGTTGTCCACCATCGCCGCCAGGTTGCGTGCCGTCGGTGGGATCCCGCCCACGACGCCCATCACGCAGTCCACGTGCAGCGGGGTTTTCAGCACGCCCATGTCGATCAGCGGCGCCAGGCTGCCCACGTGGCCGACGTCGAAGCACTCGTGCTCCGGTTTGATCCCCAGCTCGTTCATCGCCTCCAGCAGCTCGATGATCTCACCGAACGGGTTCTCGAACACCATGTTGAACACGAACTGCTTTTTCGACTTGGAGTACTTCGCGTAGTTCATCGAGCCCATGTTCAGCGCCGCCACCTCCGGGCGGCATGCGCGTAGGTACTCAACCCGCTTGGCAACCGGTATCCCGATCGTGCCGGTCGAGTAGTTGACGATCGCCGCGTCCCCCACCTCCGCACGGATCGCATCCGTGATCGCCTGGAAGTCCTCGATCTCATATGACGGCGTGCCGTCTGGTTTGCGCGCGTGGATGTGGATGTGCACACCACCCTCGTCCACGATTCGCCGCGCCTCCGCCGCGTACTCCTCGGGGGTATAGGGGATCGCCGGGCACTGCACGCGGTTGGCGATCGCGCCCGAGATCGAGCAGGTGATTACTACCGGGTGATCCAGGCTCATACGGGCACTACTCCTTGTCTCTTCCAGGGGCGCTCGATTTTCTTGTTCTGCGCCATCTCCAGGCCGCGGCAGATCGTCTCGCGGGTCTCGCGCGGATCAATCACGTCGTCGATGACGTCGTTGGCGGCGGCGCCGTACACGTCGAAGATCTTGCGAAAGCCCTCGATCAGCTCCGCCTTCTTCGCCGCCGGGTCCTCCGCTGCGTCGACCTGTTTGCGAAACGCGATCTCGACTACGCCCTCCGCGCCCATTACGCTGATCTCGGCGCTCGGCCACGCGACGATCAGGTCAGGCTCGTAAGCGCGGCCGTTCATCACGTAATAGCCCGCGCCGTAAGCCTTGCGCGTGATCACGGTGATCTTCGGCACCGTCGCGTTGGCCACCGCGTAGAGCATCTTGGCGCCGTGACGGATGATGCCTTCCGCCTCCACCTTCGTGCCCACCATGAAGCCAGGCACATCTTGGATGAACACCAGCGGGATCGCGAACGCGTTGCACAGGTTCACGAAGCGCGCAGCCTTGTCGGCGGAGTCGTTGTCGAGGATGCCGCCCAGATGCTTGGGCTGGTTGGCCACGATCCCCGCCGGACGCCCGCCGAAGCGCGCGAAGCAAGTGATGATCGTCTTCGCCCACTGGCCCTTGATGTCGAAGCACTCGCCGTCGTCGACGATCCTGCGGATCACCTCGTACATGTCATACGGCTGGCGGTTGGAGTCCGGCAGCACGTCCAGCAGCTCCTCCTCGCGCCTGTCGATCGGGTCCGTGCTCGCCCTGATCGGAGCCGGCTCTTCGCAGTTGCGCGGCATGTACGACAGGTACTGCTTGATCCGCTCGATGCACTCCTCGTCGTTTGCCACCTCCAGGTCGCCAACGCCCGACTTGCGGCAGTGCACGCGCGAGCCACCCAATTCCTCCTGAGTGACGTCCTCGCCGATCGCCGCGCGCACCAGGTGCGGGCCCGCGAGCGCCATCGAGCCGCGACCCTTGACCATCGGCACGAAGTCCGCCAGGCCGGGGATGTATGCGGTGCCGGCCGCACACGGCCCCATCAGCGCCGCCACCTGCGGGATCACGCCGCTCATCACCACCTCCTCGCGGAACAGGTGACCAGAGCCCGCGAACATTGCCCCCGCCGCCTCCTGTACCCGCGCTCCCGCCGAGTCCAGCAGCCACACGAACGGCATCCGCTTCGTCAGCGCCAGCTCGCGCAGGCGGGTGACCTTCAGCTCGCCCGTCATGCCCATCGAGCCGGCCATCACCGTGAAGTCGTACGCCGCCACCGCCGTCAGACGCCCGTCGATCTTGCCGTAGCCGGTGATCACCCCGTCCGCGGGTGCATCCACGCCATCCATCGCCCGCTGGGAGAAGTGCGGTTTGCCGTGGATCCCCAGCTCCACGAACGTGCTCTCGCCTGTGCCCTCCTGGGTATCGATCAACAGCGCGATCCGCTCGCGTGCGGTCAGCTTCTCGCGCTCGTGCTGAGCCGCGATCTTCTCCTCGCCGCCGCCCAGCCTGATCTTCGCGCGGCGCTCGGCAAGCTCCTCCACCAGCGGGCGCAGCAGCGACTGCTTTACCGCCGCCGCGGGGTCGGGGGTACTCTTCGCCGCCGCTTTCACCGAGCGTTTGGCGGCTTTCTCCGTGGCAGCCATCAACGTCCTTTCCACTGTGGATCGCGCTTCTCGAAGAACGCCGTCACGCCCTCCACGAGGTCCTCTGTCGACAGCGCCAGCGTGAGCTGCGCACGCAGGTAGTCGAGCGCGTCGTCCAGCGGCATGTCGAGCTGTCGGCGCATCGCCTCCTTGCCCAGGCGCATGATCACAGGCGAGCGACTCGCCAGCTTGCCCGCCCAGTCGGCAACGAGCGCATCCAGCTCGGCGTCGGGCACCACGCGGTTGACGATGCTCGCGGCGAGCGCCTCCTGCGCGCTCCAGCGCTCGCCGAGCAGCAACAGCTCGTTGGCCTTCTTGCGCGGCACGTTGCGGTAGATGAGCGCCATGATCATGAACGGGAACGTGCCGATGTTGATCTCCGGTGTGCCGAAGCTCGCCTGCTCGGAAGCCACGATCAAATCGCACGCGAGCGCGATCCCGAGCGCGCCGGCCAACACGTGGCCGCGGGCAACGCAAACGCTCGGCTTGCCCAGCTCTCCGATCAGCTTGAACAGGCCCACGAAGCGCTCCGAGCCGAAATGCTTTTCAACGAGGGGCGCGTCAGCGCCGAAGCCGCCGAGGTTGGCTCCCGATGAGAACGTCTTCTCGTGCGAGGACGCGAGCACCACGCAGCGCACCGCCTGCTCGTCGCGGGCGCGCTCGAACGCCGCTGTCAGACCTCCGAGCAGCTCCGGCGAGAGCGCGTTGCGCGTGTCCGGGTCGTTGAGCGTGATCGTCGCGATGCCGCTCTCGTCTACGTCGTAGAGGACCTTGTCGGCAGGCACCGGCGCATCCTAGCCGGATGATGGCCTCGCTGGAAGTGCGCAGTCCTACTATCTACTTTGCGTTTCCACCGCAGGCGCCTACGATTCGCGCACCACGATCACGCTAATTCCCCATTTACATTACTCTATATTCCCCATTTGTAAGTTTATTAATTCCCCATTTGTCCGATGAAGACGATACCCTGTAGCCCACTGTGCCCACACCTTTCATCGAACGACACGTCAGGCCAGCGGTCGTCGAGGCTCTCGCGGAAGCACGGGCCGTATGCCTGCTCGGTGCACGACAGACGGGAAAAAGCACACTTGTCCGCGCCATCGCGGACTGCGAGCATCCGGCTGAGTACCTAACGCTGGATGACGAGGCCACGCGACTCTCGGCGCAAGAGGATCCAACTGGGTTCATAGCTGGCGTGTCGGGATCGACCGTGATCGACGAGGTCCAGCGCGCACCAGATCTGATGCTGGCCATCAAGGAGCGCCTGGACACGAACAACAGGCGCGGGCAGTTCCTCCTCGCCGGCTCGGCCAACATCCTCACACTGCCAACCATCGCCGACGCTCTCCCTGGGAGAGTGGACTACGTACGGCTGTGGCCGTTCTCGCAGGGAGAGCTGGCGGGACGACGCGAGACGTTCGTAGACCGTCTGTTCGGCGGCGAAGCCCTACGCACAGACGATGCCGAGGTCGGACGTGGAGCATATGCCGAGCGGATCGTCGCCGGTGGCTTCCCGGACGCTCAGAACCGGAGCCCTCGCGGTCGCGCGCGCTTCTTCACCAGCTATGTGTCGACGATACTGGGGCGCGATCTCCAGGACATCGCCAGCGTACGCGACACGGACGGCATCGAGCGTCTTCTTCGGATCCTCGCGACCCGCTCAGCCGCACTCGTAAGCTCACGCGGGATCAGCGGCGAGCTCGGCATCGACCACAAGACTGTGGCCGCGCACACTCGCATTCTCGAAGACCTCTTCCTCGTATGGCGCCTACAGCCTTGGCATGTGAACCTCGGCAGCCGCCTAGTGAAGACCCCGAAGATCTACATGACGGACACCGGGTTGCTAACCCACCTGATCAACGTCAACGCCGAGGGAATCGTACGGGGCACGGCCATCGCTGGACCAATCTTCGAGACATTCGCAGCGATGGAGCTGGCGCGGCAGTGCGAGTGGACCGAGAGCCCCGCCTCGCTCTACCACTATCGCGACAACCAGAAGCGCGAGGTCGATGTGATCCTAGAGTTGGGCAGCGGCGAGGTCGCCGGCGTCGAGATCAAGACAGCCGCCAGTGTTCAACCCAAGGACTTAGCGGGACTCCGCTACCTGCGCGAGAAGCTGGGCGAGCGTTTCAAGACCGGCGTCGTGCTCTACACCGGCAAGCGCACTCTCAGTTTCGGCGATCGCCTCACGGCGGTGCCACTACGCGAGCTTTGGGCATAGCGCGGGGCATGAGCCCACCACCGCGCCGCCCAAAGTAGCAAGCTCTACTATTTACTTTTCACCCTGACTGCGCTAGCTTCGGCGCGGACCCGAAACGACTAAGGAGACCCGCCCACATGGCCGCCACCGCTGAGAGCGTCCGCAAGCCGGACTTCAAGAGCCAGCGCAAGCACTTCATCTTCACCGACGAGCACGAACAGCTGCGCGAGTCGATTCGCAACTTCGCGACCAAAGAGCTGGCGCCATACGCCGAGGAGTGGGAGGAGACGACATTCCCCGACTCGGTGTTTGCGCGCATGGGCGAGCTGGGCTTCCTCGGCCTGGACAAGCCCGAGCAGTACGGCGGCCAGGGCGGTGACTACTACACGAGCCTGGTGCTCGCGGAGGAGATCACCAATGCCAACTCCGGCGGCCTGGCGATGGGCGTCGCAGTGCACACCGACATGGCGATGCCGCCGATCCTCGCGTTCGGCTCAGAGGAGCAGAAGCAGGAATGGGTGGTGCCCGCGATCAAGGGCGAGAAGATCCTGTGCCTGGGCATCACCGAGCCGGACGCCGGCTCAGATGTGAAAGGGATCAAGACGCGCGCGATCAAAGATGGCGAGGACTACATCATCAACGGTTCCAAGACGTACATCACCAACGGCCACCGCGCTGACGTGATCGTGCTAGTCACCAAGACGGACACGGACGCCGGCTATGACGGCTTCACGCTGTTCCTCGTGCCGATGGACGCTCCCGGCGTGATCCGCGAGAAGCGCCTGGAGAAGCTCGGCATGCACGCCTCCGACACGGCGCTACTCGCCTTCCAGGACGTGCGCGTGCCAGCCACGGCGGTGCTCGGCCAAGTGGGCAAGGGCTTCTACCACATCATGTGGGAGCTGCAGGGCGAGCGCCTGATCGGCGCGGCCGGCATGGTGGCGGGCGCACAGAAGTGCTTTGAAAGGACCCTGCAGTACGCACATGAGCGCAAGGCTTTCGGCCGCGAAATCGGCAAGTTCCAGGTGATTCGCCACAAGTTCGCGGAGATGGCCACCAAAATCGAGTCGGCGCGGCAGATGACCTACATCACGGCCTGGCGCTTCAACAACGGCGAGTACCCCGTGCGCGAGATCTCGATGTCCAAGCTCCACGCCTCACGCGTGCTCTGCGAAGTAGCAGACGAATGCATCCAGATCCACGGCGGCGCGGGCTACATGAAGGAGTATGGCGTCGAGCGCGTATGGCGCGACGCGCGCCTGAACCGCATCGGTGCGGGCACCGACGAGATCATGCTCGACGTCATCGGGCGCTCTTACGGGCTGTGAGGCCCGATACCACGAACGCGTACCTGCCTGGTAGGGGCGAGACGCTTACGCAGACGGCGGTTGATCAAGGCGGTTGCGAGCCCAGTGCCCATTATCCGCAGCACCGCGGGATAGACGGGCGGCGGGGCGTGGCTCTCCATGGCACGCCTCATTGCCGCACGGCGGGCATTGGGATCGTCGGCGAGGTTGATCTGTTTAAGCTCCTCGGCGAGCGCCTGGCGAGCGCGAACGGCCTCAGGGTCTTCTGGCCGCAACCAGCGAAGCCGCTCGTCGCGTATGCGCGTTCGCAGCGACCACGCGAGCGCACCTGTGAGCGTCACATCCACGAGCGCCGCGAGCGCTTGGCGCCAGCGCGACGCAGCCGGTTGAGCGGTGTCGTCCATCTCAGGCATTCTCCCAGGACGCGGCAAACGCGAGCATGACCCGATGAGCCCTCCCAACCCCCCCTTCACCGACGAGCACGAGGAGCTACGAGAGTCCGCCCGCGGCTTCATCGAGCGCGAGCTCGCCCCGCACGCGCAGCAGTGGGAGGACGAGCGCTGGTTCCCCGACGAGGTCTTCGGAAAGCTCGCCGCTCAGGGACTGCTCGGGCTGAAGTACCCGGAGTCCTATGGCGGTCAGGGCGGCGACTACTTGCACGAGGCGGTGCTGATCGAGGAGCTTGCGCGCACGGGCTCGGGCGGCACCGCAGCGGGCATCGGTGCACACATCAACATCGCCACCCCTCCGATCTGGAAGTTCGGCACGGAGGAGCAGAAGCAGCGCTATCTCGTGCCGGCGATCCGCGGTGAGAAGATCGGGGCACTTGGCATCACCGAGCCGGGAGCAGGCTCTGACGTGGCCGCCATTAGCACCCGCGCCGAGCGCGTGGATGGCGGCTGGGTGGTGAACGGTGAGAAGACCTACATCACCAAC
>DATHMQ010000123.1:0-20683 GCA_035486935.1 Solirubrobacteraceae bacterium | reverse complement strand
ACTATCGCATCAACTGCGTTGAAGCCCTAAAAGATCTCGTGGCGATGCTGTAACGATTCGTCACCGAAGTTGCACCGAAAATACTACCGTCAACGTGCGTTGCGAGTAGCGCGGTTGGCGACATTCGAATGCGTCTTTACGGCTGGCGGAAGATCCCGTGCGTGCCCACTCGCCGCCAGATGATGTGTGGTTCGCCGGGCTGCATCTCATCGCCATATTCAAAGGTGGCGCGTCCATTAGGAGCCCAGGTCATCTCCCAGACGCCCGGGTACCCCTGCACCCTCTTGACGCGCAAGGCCGGCTCGAATCTCCCACTCCGAAGGCACGCTATGAACAGATCGAGTGCTTTGTCCCACGCTGCCGCCTGCTCCCGGCTCAGGCCCTTGAAATCGCGCAGGAACCGAGGCCGCGCCTGATAGGTCGGCACTACTCGCTGCGGACGGCCTGTAGCGCGGCCTTGAAGGCGTCAGCGTCCTCATAGACGACGCCCGGCTCAGTCCTCGCCTCGCGGTCGGCTTCCAACTCACCGGAAAGCCAGTCCGAGGTCCAAAACCACGCCTGGTCCGGATCGATCCGGCCGCTGGAAAGGCTGCGCAGCAGGACGGCAGCGCCGTCGAGCGTGTTCTCAGGCAGATGCTCCACCAGCTCATGTAGCTCGGTCTTAGTCATTCTCGTCATTCTCGCACGTCTCTAGGACTGTTCGCCTCGGGTGTTCGTTTGGGTGTTCGTCTATAAGCCGAACACCCAAACGAACAGGCTGCTGCCCGCTCGCTCCCGAAGTTTGGCTCTGCACCTAGCCCGAGGAAGGGGGTCCCCGCCTCTCCGCTAACGCTCCAACCCGGGGACCCCCTTCCTCGACCCAACACATCACAGATGTTCAGGCGAGGCTATGTGCAGAGCGGGAGCGGGAGCGAGCGGGCAGCAGCAAGCGAAGGTCGAGTGCAAACAACGAGAGAACGGCTTAGAGGCGACAGCAAGGGAAGCGTCGGTGCATCGAGGTGATTCCAATAGGCGTTGTTGATTGGTCTCAGTGGGATGAGATACGGAGAAGAGAGTGCGGGACGGTAGAGCGAAGGCCGTGCAGGTTGGCGGCAGTCGGAGGCAGGATGGACTTGAGTCGGTGCGGTATGCCGATGACTACCTTGGCGGTTCGGAAGACGGATAGGGACAACGCTGAAGGGCGCGAGTCTGGAGCTTCAGCGATCCGCTACGTGCTTCTCGATATGAATCTCAACCAGGCGGCGCAACTCGGCCGCGACGGTCCGGTGTTCGCTGTCGGCGATCTTGCGGAGTCGTTCCGCAGTCTCGCGCTCAAGGCGCACGCTGAATGTCACGAGATCGGGTTTGGTTTGCTTCATTGTGCACCATTCTGTTTCATTCGGTGGTATCTTGCTTCATCACCATATACATGAATGGGGGCCGCGACGTGTAAGCGCCCGGCCCCCGTGGCACCGAGAGCGCAAACTCCCGGGGCGTCAGACACCCTACCGACACCGGCTGGGCGTCCCCCTCGTTAGAGCCGTTCCCGGAGCCTCCGAGATCAAGGAGGAACCGATGCCAGACCATTGCATTGAGGACGATCAGAAGTTCGAGGACAACGTGAGGGAGGAGAACCGGGATCTCTGCGTTCTGAACCTCATGCTTTGCGACTCACCGTGGCCGTGGACCGTCGATGAGATTGCCTGTGAACTCCACACGCGTATCGGTGCGGCGGACGCTGTAGGCAGGCTCTCCGGGATGGGACTCGTCCATCGCTTTGGGGAGTTTGTGTTCCCCACGCGCGCAGCACGCCGCGCTGACGAATTGGGCGCGGGCGGCGCCTGACGCCTTGAAGAGCGCCACGTCGCAGGACTGGGCGTGGCGCTCATTTCGGTCGCGCCCAACTTTGCTGTAGAGACGTAATCCCATCGAAGATCACAGCCACCATGACCTCACACAACTGGCAGACCAACCGGCTTGTTCGGCGGCGAGGGTACTCGGCTTATAGGCAGAGAGCCGATGCCACAACTTCAAGCCTCAGTGTCCACGTCACACATCACCAGCGACAAGTCGCTCGGCAAGTGCTTCTGTCAGCCCTCGCGTCCATGAAGCTCGACCCAGCCGACATCGAGCAGATCGCGCGGCAGGTAGCCGACCTGATCGCAGCGACGCAGACGTGGCCATCGGCGCAATTCGTAGATGCCGCCGAACTCGCGGCGCTGCTTGGCGTCGAGCGCGATTGGGTTTACGCGCACGCCAACACCCTTGGTGCGATCCGGCTCGGAGGGCCACGCGGTCGATTGCGGTTCGACCTTCAGCGCGTGCAGAACGCTTGGCCTGCGCCGAAATCGGACGAAGCACGTCGGAGGACTGGACGGTCGCGCAAGAAGCGCTCACCAGCGACGAGGCCTGGGTTGATCCCTTATGAGTCCGATGCGGACAGGATCATGTCGTCTTCGAGTCGAGAAAGGAGGGCGTGATGCCGCGCCCGGCTAGCGGCAGCGTCGAAGTGCGGAAGCTCAGGGACGGAACATCGAGCGTCCGTGCCCGGTTTCGGCACAAGGGAGAGCGCTATCCCGTCGTGTTCGGCCGTGATGTTGACGGTTGGACAGAGGCTAGGGGACGCCGCGAGCTTCAGATGATCCTTGCGCAGTTGAGCGCCGGCGTCCCGATTGAGCAGGTGCTTGCGCGCTATGAGCCCGAGCCCGCCCATGACGAGGACGAGTACGCCGCCGGGATCACGATGCACGAGTACGCCTCCGACTGGCTTGAGCGTAGGCGCGTCGGTGAGATTGGCGAGGGACCGCTGGCCGAGAACACTTACGAGGACTATCTCTGGCGTCTCAAGAAGTACATCCTCCCGACTTTCGGGCGGGCACCTGTGGCGAGAATCAGCAACGTGGACTGTCTGCGCTTTCGCGGCAAGCTGTTCAAGGACAGCGACGCACTGAAGAAGATCGCGGCAGCAGGCGCGCGCGCCGAGGATGAGAACGGGCGGCTGCGTAGGCCACTCTCACCGCGCTCGATCCAGATGATGATGCGCCTGCTCGGCCAGATACTCGCCCAGGCAGTCAAGGACAAAGTTCGGAACGACAATCCCGCCCGCGACCCCGACCTCAAGATCAAGGTTCCAAAGCCCGCACGGACCTTCCTTGAGATCGACCAGCTCGTGGTGTTGCTCGATGCGGCGCACTATCTACAGACCGCGCCCAGGTCGAGCAAGCGTGCCAAGCTCACCCGAGAACAGGCGGTGGAGATCCGGACTCGCCTGAAGCGAGGGGAGACGCAATACGCCCTCCGACATGAGTACGGGCTGAGCGCCGGGTCGATGTCAATGCTCGCGCAGGGCAAGACCTACACGGCGACCAACGACCGCATCGGCTGGCGCGCAGTGTGCGCGATGCTCGGCTACGCCGGTCCCCGGATCGCTGAAACGCTCGACATCTTGGAGCGCGATGTGCGCCTGCATGACCCCAACGGCGCGCGACTGTGGATCGCCGACAGCAAGACGCCCACAGGTGTCCGCCATGTCGAGATCACGCCCAGCCTGCGCGATGAGCTACTTGCCTACCGCGCCGACAAGATCAGACATGGCTATCCCACAGGCCCCGACACACACTTCTTTTGCACCCGCAGCGGCAAGCGCTGGGATGAGAGCAACGTCCGCGAACGCATTTTGGAACCGGCCGTCAACCTCGCCAATGAGCGCCTGACCGAGCGCGACCTGCCACCGCTCCCACATGTCACGCCTCACACCCTGCGACGGACCTACGTCTCGATCATGCTCTTGGCGACCAACTTCGACGTGACCTACGTCCAACATCAGGTCGGCCACGCCGAAAGCAGGATGACCCTCGACGTGTACGCGCAGCTCCTCGATCGTCGCAAGCGCGATCACGGAGTTGCCTTCGACGCGCTGCTCGCAGATGCCCGCAACGCCCTCTACGGACCCCACTCGGAGGGGTTTGGGCCATCGTTTGGGCCACTGAGTCCCAAGACGCCCGATGCAGACCCCGAGCCGGTCGAGCAAACCAGCTTATTTGCAGGTGTTTCTGAGACGCGCCCGGCAAGATTCGAACTTGCGACTTCCCGCTCCGGAGGCGAGCGCTCTATCCACTGAGCTACGGGCGCTAGCGGCACCGTCCATGGCACCCTGGCCTGCAGAGCTTATCGCCGTATCGAGCGACGATCGCTACCGTTGCGCACATGGACCTCTCCCTGTTCTTCGCAGGCACAGGCGGCTCGGTGCCAAGCCCCCGCCGCGGGCTGCCCGCGATCCTCATGCGTCGCGGGGGCGACCGGCTGCTGTTCGACTGCGGCGAAGGCACGCAGCGCCAGTTGATGCGCTCCGTTGGGCTTACAGACGTGGGTTGCGTCTTCATCACCCACTTTCACGCCGACCATTGGCTTGGCCTGCCAGGGATGCTCAAGTCCTTTGCGCTGCGCGAACGCGACCAGCCGCTGGCGATCTACGGGCCTCCAGGGCTTGCCCAGATGATGGAGCAGACGCGCTTCATCTACGGCCGGCTCCCGTACGAGCTGCGATTCACAGAGCTCGAGGCCGACGACGACGTGGCGTTCGACGGCTATGCCGTGGCGCCCATCCGGGTGAGCCACCGTGCCAATAGCGCCTACGGCTACGCGATCGTCGAGGATTCCAGGCCGGGCCATCTCGACCCCAAGCTCGCGGAGCAGCTCGGCGTCACGCCGGGGCCCGACTTCGGCAGGCTCACGCGTGGGGAGACCGTCGCCGGGGTGAGCCCAGAGCAGGTCATGGGGCCCACGCGCGAAGGTCGCAAGATCGTGATTTCTGGGGATACCTCACCCTGCGAGATGCTGATGCATGCCGCACACGATGCGGACCTACTCGTACACGAGGCCACGTTCGCCGAGGAGGAGCTGGAGCGGGCGCACCAGACCGGTCATTCAACCGCGCGCCAAGCGGCCCAAGTCGCCCGCGACGCACAGGTACGACTGCTCGCATTGACGCACATCTCCACTCGCTACCCAGGTGGAGACCTGCGTGAAGAGGCCCGTTCGGTGTTCGCCGCGACGGAGGCGCCACGCGACTTCGACACGATCGACATTCCCTTCCCAGAGAAGGGCCCGGCCGAGCTGATCCGCTGGTCGGACCGTCGTGCGCGTGAGCAGGCGAACCACGATCGGGCGACCGAGACTCCCGCGGAGCCGGCCGTCACATCGTGAATATATTCGGGGAAGACCGGCCCGCATGCGGGCCGGTCCGGGGCCGCACATGTGCGGCCCCGCAGGTCGGTGCATGCACCGACCTGAACAGCTTCATAGTCACATGTGCTGGCCGACCGGGTTGTACGTGCACCGATCGAAACAGAGTTCGCTTCCGCGCAGCTTGATACAGTCGCCATGCTGCTCCTTTAACCCGGTCCGGTGAGGCCAGGAAGGAAACGAATGCAAGATGGGAAGATCGTCCTCGGCGAGGACGAGATAGCGCGGGCGCTGGTACGCATCGCCCACGAGATAGACGAGCGAAACCCGGCCCCCTCGACGGTCGCCCTCGTCGGCATTCACCGTCGCGGCGCAATCCTCGCCCGGCGCTTGCAACTGCTGCTGGCCGACCTCTTGCAAGAAGATGTCCCGCTCGGCGACCTCGACATCGGCTTCTACCGCGACGACGTCGCCTCGCGTCCGCAGGCGCCCGTCGTGCATGCCTCGCACATCGACTTCGACCCGACCGAGCGCACGATCGTGATCGTCGACGACGTGCTCTTCACGGGGCGTACCGTGCGCGCCGCGATCGAGGCGCTGTTCGACTACGGTCGCCCCGACCGTGTGCAGTTGGCGGTGCTCGCCGACCGCGGCCACCGGGAGCTGCCGATCCGCCCTGACTATGTCGGCAAGAACCTGCCGACCGCACGCGAGGAGCATGTAAGCGTGCGTGTCCGCGAGTTGGACGGCATCGACGAGGTGGCGATCGGGCGTGCGACGGTGGAGATGGGCGCGTGAACCGGCAGCTCAAGAACGCGATGCCCCGCGAGCGCCCGGGGAATATCGCACTTCGACATATGGATCCTCCGCTCGCGAACGCTCCGCTTAGGAACGCCATCCCCGCGCGCGGGGGAGGAGCACGGTACAGCGCATGAACCACCTGCTCTCAATCGAGGATCTCGACCGCGAGACGATCGAGCGGATCGTCCAGCAGGCTTCGCGCTTCGCCGAGGTCTCCGACCGCGAGATCAAGAAGGTGCCGGCCTTGCGCGGGCGGATGGTGCTCAACCTCTTCTACGAGGCTTCCACGCGCACGCGCAGCTCCTTCGAGCTGGCCGCCAAGCGCCTCTCCGCAGACGTCGTCAACTTCGTCTCCAGCGGCTCGAGCGTCGAGAAGGGCGAGTCGCTGAAGGACACGGTTTTGACGCTGAGCGCGCACAAGCCCGACGCGATCGTGATCCGCACCCCGTGGGCGGGAGCCGCCGAGCTCGTCTCGGGTTGGACCGACGCGGCGATCGTCAACGCCGGCGACGGCAAGCACGAGCACCCCACACAGGCGCTGCTGGACGTCTACACGCTGCAGCGCCGCTTCGGCCCGCTCGACGGAACGTCGATCTGGATCGTGGGAGACGTCGCTCACTCACGGGTCGCACGCTCGAACATCCTTGCTTTTCAGCAGATGGGCGCCAAGGTGACGGTTGCCGGACCGCCTACCCTGATCCCCCGCGGGATCGAGCAACTCGGCTGCGAAGTGCGCTACACGCTCGACGATCTGGGCGAAGCAGATGTGGTGTACGCCTTGCGCATGCAGCACGAGCGCATGAACGAGTCGTGGGTACCGTCGCTGCGCGAGTACGCCGCCTGCTTCCAGATCAACTCGCGCCGACTGTCTCCGCGGCAATTGCTCATGCACCCAGGGCCGGTCAACCGCGGCGTGGAGCTCTCCGGCGAAGTGGCCGACTCGCCGCAGGCGCTGATCACCGCACAGGTCGAGGCCGGCGTGGTCGTGCGCATGGCGGTCCTCTACGAGCTGCTCTCGGGCTCGCGCGCATTCCGTCCCGTCCCCGAACCACAACTGGCGTGAACGTCAATCCGAACATGAAGGCCCCGCGTGGGGCGAGGCTCGCATGAAGGCCGCTCCACCGCTGGTGCACGGCATGAGCGCAGACGCCAACCTGCTGATTAGGGGCGCACACGTGCTCGATCCGCGCAGCGACCTCGACGCGCCGGCCGATGTGCTCGTGCGTGCCGGGCAGATCGTCGAGATAGCCGCCGCCGGCGAGCTGAGCACAGACGGCGACACCGAGGTGGCCCAAGGCGAGGGCAAGCACCTGTTGCCCGCCTTCGTCGATCCGCACGTACACCTGCGCAGCCCAGGCCAGGAGCACAAGGAGGACTTGGAAACCGGTACGCGCGCCGCTGCCGTCGGCGGCTTCTGCGCGGTGATCGCGATGCCCAACACAGACCCCGTGATCGACTCGGCGCCGCTCTTGCGCTCGCTGCGCGAGGCGGCCACCAGGGAGGCGCGTGTGCCCGTCGGCTTCCTGGCCGCAATCACGCGTGGCCTCGAGGGCGGAGCGTTGACCGAGATGGCCGAGCTGATGGGGGAGGGGGCGCTCGGTTTCACCGACGACGGGCGTCCGGTCGCAAGCGCCGGCGTGCTGCGCAAGGCGCTCCAATATCAACTCTTGTGTGGCGGGGTGCTCACACTGCACGAGGAGGACCCTTCGCTCTCCCACGGCGGCTCGATGCACGAGGGCGCCGTCAGCACAGCGCTCGGAATCGGCGGCATCCCAAGCGTGAGCGAGTCCACGATGGTCGCCCGCGACGCCGAGCTGGCCGGATACGAGGACGGACGAGTGCACTTCCAACACCTCAGCTGCGCTGCGTCGGCGCACGCTGTCGCCGCGGCAAAGGAACGCGGCTTTCGCGTCAGCGCCGAGGTCACTCCCCATCACCTGCTGCTCACCGACGAGCACGTGCGCTCGATGGACACGCGCATGAAGATGAACCCGCCGCTGGCAAGCGAGGCCGATCGACTCGCCTTGATCGAGGGCTTGCGCTCTGGCACGATCGACTGCATCGCAACCGACCATGCCCCGCATGCGCCCCATGAAAAGGAGGTCCCCTTCGAGCAGGCGCCGATGGGTACGACGGGCCTCGAGACGGCCTTCGCCGCACTTCACACCGAGCTTGTGCTGCCCGGAACGATCGGGCTCGCGTTGCTTGTCCAGCGGATGACCGCCGGGGCCGCTCTCTTCGATCTGCCGACTCCGCGTATCGCCGTAGGCGAGCCGGCGAACCTCACGCTCTGCGATCTCTCCGTCGAGTGGGTGGCTGGCGAGCACGGCTGGGAGAGTCGCTCGGAGAACTGCTGCTTTGCCGGGCGACGTCTCACCGGACGTGTGCTGATGACGGTGGCGGCGGGCGCCGTGGCCTATCGCAAGCCAGCCTTTTCGGTGGTGGGTTCGTGAGCCTGCTCGAACGCAACAAGGCGGTGTTGGTCGTGGTAGATGTGCAGGAGGGCTTTCGCTCATACGCGAGCTTCGACGCGGTCGCACAGGCTTGCTCGAAGCTGGTACGTGGTACACGCATTCTGGAGGTGCCTCGCATCGTCAGCGAGCAGTACCCCAAGGGCCTCGGTCACACCGCACCCGAGCTCGACCTCGAGGACGAACCGCGCATTGAGAAGACCGTCTTCTCGGCCGTCCGCGCCGACGGATTCGATCTGGGTGGGCGCACCCAGGCGATCGTGTGCGGGATAGAGACTCACGTGTGCGTCTCCCAGACTGCCCACGACCTGCTCGAGCGTGGGCTGGAAGTTCACGTGCCAGCCGACGCCGTAGGCTCGCGCCACACGCTCGACTACGAGCGCGGTCTGGAGCGTCTGGCGCGCGCAGGAGCAACCGTCAGCACGGTCGAGTCCGTCCTGTTCGAGTTGCTCGAGCAAGCAGGCACCCCGGAGTTCAAGGAAGTCCAGAGACTCATCGTCTGAGGCCTCATGAGTGACGCGACCGCATATGTGCTGCTGGAGGATGGCGCCTACTTCGACGGCGAGGCGTGTGCCGCCGACACGCACGCGGTGGGTGAGGTCGTGTTCACGACCGGCATGTCCGGCTACCAGGAGTCGGTCAGCGATCCTTCCTTCGCCGGCCAGTTGATCACCTTCACCTATCCCCACATCGGCAACTATGGAGTCAGCCGGCGCGCGATGGAGTCCGAGCGCATCTGGGCTCGCGCCGCGATCATGCGCGAGGCGTGCAACCGAGAGGACGCCCCAGAGGCAGAGCGAGGTTGGCTCGATTGGCTCACCGATTGCGAAGTGCCTGCGATCAGCGGCGTCGACACACGCGCGCTCGTGCGCCACATTCGCGAGGCCGGCGCGATGCGCGGGGGGATCTTCCCCCGGCACGTGAGCGAGGACGAAGCACAGAAGTTGATCGCGGCCGAGCCATCGATGAGCGGGCTCGACCTCGCTTCCGTCGTCACCCCCAACCGCGTCAGCGTTCATGGAGCGGGGACGGGAGCTAACGATGACATGAGCGTTCGAGGCAACGGAGAGGAAAGTGGCGCACCCTCGCAAGCTGCGGCGGCGGGGCCGTTGATCGCGGTACTCGACACCGGCATCAAGTCCTCGATCGTGCGCAATCTGGTCGAGCGGGGTGCGCGCGTGGCGCTCTATCCATGCTCGACCTCGGCCGAACAACTACTCGCCGACGATCCCGATGCGGTGTTCGTCGCCAACGGTCCGGGAGATCCGGCGGCCCTCGGCTATGTGGTCGACACGGTGCGCGAGATCGTCGGCAAGAGGCCGGTGTGGGGCATCTGCCTCGGCCACCAACTGCTGTGTCGAGCGTTGGGTCTTCAGACCTACAAGCTCCCCTTCGGCCATCGCGGCGCCAACCACCCGGTCAAGGACCTGCAGACGGGTCGTGTGGAGATCACTTCGCAAAATCATGGCTTCGCCGTGCTCGGCCCAGGCGGTGCACGCACGCTCGACAGCGACGAGCCGGTGCGTTGGGATACCGACTTCGGCGTCGCCCAACTGACGCACGTGAACCTGTACGACCGCACGGTCGAGGGCTTCGAACTGCTGGACGTACCGGGCGGCGCGGTGCAGTACCACCCAGAGGCGGGCCCCGGCCCGCACGACTCGCTGCACCTGTTCGACCGTTTCCTGGAGCGAATTGCCGCGTCGTAGCGACATAGAGACGATCCTGATCTTGGGATCTGGGCCGATCGTGATCGGCCAAGCCGCCGAGTTCGATTACTCCGGCGTGCAGGCGTGCAAGGTTTTGCGCGAGGAGGGCTACAGGGTCGTGCTGGTCAACTCCAACCCGGCCACGATCATGACCGACCCGGAGTTCGCCGACGCCACCTATGTCGAGCCACTGCTGCCCGGCCCACTCACGCAGATCATTGAGCGCGAGCGCCCCGATGCGCTGCTGCCGACGCTCGGCGGACAGACGGCACTGAACCTGGCAAAGGCGCTGCACGACAACGGCACGCTGGAGCGCTACGGGGTCGAGCTAATCGGCGCCAACTACGACGCGATCACGTGTGCGGAGGATCGCGAGTTGTTCGCCGAGGCGATGGCAAAGGCAGGCCTGAAGATGCCCGAAAGCGCGATTGCCACGACGCTCGATGAGGCACGTGCCGCGCTGCCACGACTCGGGCTGCCCTGCATCGTGCGCCCAGCCTTCACACTCGGCGGACGAGGGGGAGGCATCGCTCGCACAGAGGAGGAGTTCGAGCTGATCGCCAGCCGCGGCATCGAGGCCTCCCCGATCGGTCAGGTGCTCATCGACCAGTCCGTGATCGGCTGGGGCGAGTTCGAGTTGGAGGTGATGCGCGACAAAGCCGACAACGTGGTGATCGTCTGTTCGATCGAGAACATCGACCCGATGGGCGTGCACACCGGCGACTCGGTCACGGTAGCCCCACAGCAAACACTCACCGACGCGCTCTACCAGCAATTGCGCGATCAGGCGATCGCCGTGATCCGCGCTGTCGGCGTGGAGACCGGCGGCTCCAATGTCCAGTTCGCGGTCAACCCCGAGACCGAGGAGATCCTCATCATCGAGATGAACCCGCGCGTCTCGCGCTCCTCGGCGCTCGCCTCCAAGGCCACGGGCTTTCCGATCGCCAAGATCGCCGCGCGCCTGGCGGTCGGCTATCTGCTCGAGGAGATCACGAACGACATCACCGGCGTCACACCGGCGAGCTTCGAGCCGACGATCGACTATGTCGTCGTCAAGTGGCCGCGTTTTGCCTTCGAGAAGTTCCCGGGCGCGGTGCCGACGCTCTCCACGCACATGAAGTCGGTGGGGGAGGCGATGGCGATCGGGCGCACCTTCTCTCAAGCCTTTGCCAAGGCGCTGCGCTCGCGCGAGCTCGACAAGCAACCGCATCTCGAGGCTCTCACCGACCAAGAGCTGCTCGACGGCCTGATCGCGCCGACGGCCGACCGCTACGAGACGATCCTCGAGTTGTTCGCGCGCGATGTCGGCATCGCGCAGGTCCACGAGCGCACCTCGATCGACCGATGGTTCCTGGCCGAGCTGGAGCAGATAGCCAAGGACCCGCAAGCCAGCTTTGCCGGCGAGCGCTCGTTCAAGTCGGTCGATACCTGTGCCGCCGAGTTCCCGGCACGAACCCCGTACTACTACTCCGGCTGGGAGCGCAAAGCGGCTCACGAGGTGAGCAGAGGCGAGCGCCCCTCGGTCATGATCCTCGGTGCAGGGCCCAACCGCATCGGCCAGGGCATCGAGTTCGACTACTGCTGCGTGCACGCCGCGATGACCGTGCGCGAGTCAGGTCATGACGCGGTGATCGTCAACTGCAACCCGGAGACCGTCTCCACCGACTACGACACCTCCGACCGGCTCTACTTCGAGCCGCTCACGCTCGAGGACGTGCTCGGCGTGATCGAGGTTGAGAAACCCGAGGGCGTGATTGTCCAGTTCGGCGGCCAAACTCCCCTGAAGTTGGCTGCTGGTCTGGTCGAGGCAGGCGTACCGCTACTCGGCACGAGCGTCGATGCGATCGACCTGGCCGAGGACCGCGGCCGCTTCGGTGAGCTGTTGGATCGACTCGGCTACCACGCCCCTCCGTATGCGACGGCCCACTCGGTCGAGGAAGCCCTGGCCAAGGCCAAGGAGGTCGGGTTCCCGCTGCTCGTAAGGCCTTCCTACGTGCTCGGCGGACGAGCAATGGAGATCGTCTACTCGAGCGACGGACTCGCCGACTACCTCCAGAGAGAGCTACCGACCGCGGACGCTCGCAGGGAACCAACTTCAAATCCCCAAAATCAGCAGGCATCCGACACCAACGACCCGCCGACCAGACCCACGATCTTCCTTGACCGTTTCCTCGAGAACGCGGTCGAGGTCGACGTCGACGCGCTGTGCGATGGCCACGAAGTGTGGATCGGAGGCATCATGCAGCACGTCGAGGAGGCCGGCGTGCACTCGGGCGACTCTGCCTGTGTCTTGCCGCCGCACTCGCTCGGCGAAGAGATGCTCGAGCAGATCAGAGCCGCCACGCGCGACATCGCGCTCGGCGTGGGCGTCGTGGGTTTGATGAACGCGCAGTACGCGATCCACGACGGCTGCCTGTACGTGATCGAGACCAACCCGCGCGCCTCACGCACCGTTCCATTCGTCTCCAAGGCGGTCGGCCTGCCGTTGGCCAAGCTCGCCTGTCGCATCATGCTCGGCGAGCGCATTGCCGATCTCGCTTTGCCAAGCGGGCACGAGGGCGTCGGATTCGGTGAGCACGTCTCTGTCAAGGAGGCCGTCTTGCCCTTCGATCGCTTCGACGGCGCAGACTCGCTGCTCGGCCCCGAGATGCGCTCGACCGGCGAGGTGATGGGCATCGCTCGCGACTTCCCGACAGCGTTCGCCAAGGCCCAGGCGGCCGCCGGCTCGCCACTGCCAACCGCCGGTACGGTCTTCATCACGGTCACCGACTCAGACAAGCCGGGCGTCTTCGCGGTCGCGCAGATCTTGCACGACAACGGCTTTCGCATCCTCGCCACCGGCGGCACGGCCGAGGCGATCGCGCACATGGGCGTGCCGGTCAAGGCGATCAACAAGATCGGTGAGGGCTCCCCACACGTCGTTGACTGGATCGAGCGAGGCGAGGTGAACATGATCGTCAACACGCCCACGGGGTCGGGCGCGCGCAGCGACGGCTGGGAGATCCGTCGCTCGGCCATCGCCCACGGAATCCCATGTCTGACAACTCTCTCGGCCGCCGTCTCGGCCGCGCGCGCGATCGCCCAGGCGATCAAGCTCGGCGAGCCTGACGTGCTGTCCCTGCAGGAACTGCATGGCGGTACCGGCAGCTCTGGCGAGACACACCCCACGACGGGGCGCACCCTGAAGGGCACCCCCCATGACGGGGGGCAGGCAGGTAGGCAGGCAGGCGGCGTGAACCTGTCCGCCGTCGATGCGCCCAAGCCCAGCCGATCGCGATGACAGCCCGAGCAAGATGACCACGGACGTATCGCCTGCCGGGTCGGGTCGTGCGCTGGCTCCCTTTGGGCGGCGACTGCTCACCGTCACGGCAAATGAGACGCTCGGCGCCTATTGCGTCCTGAAGGCCGCCGACCCGTATGGCCCAGAACCGGCCGCCGGCCAGTTCGCGATGCTCGCAGCCGCCGAACGCTGGGGAGCAGGTGAGGAGGAGCGCCCCTATGTGCCACGAGCCTTCTCCTACGCGCGCTTTCAGGACGGCGAGGCCCACTTCCTGCTGGAGGACGTCGGCCCTGGCACGCGCCGGTTGTGCGAGCTCGAGGAGGGCGATGGGCTGTGGCTGCTCGGGCCGCTCGGTCAGGGCTTCACAGCACCTGAGCAGGGGCGCCGCGCGCTGCTCGTCGGTGGCGGCGTCGGCATCGCCCCGCTTGCCATCTGGCAGGACGAGCTCAAGGGGAAGCCCCACGCAGACGACGTGTCCCAGACAAGCGTTGGGCTTCGCTCCGATCGTCCGCTCGCGACGCTACTCGGTTTCCGAGACAGCGCCCATAGCGAAGGCGCTACCCTGCTCGAGGATGCCGTCCTGGCAAGCGACGACGGATCCGTCGGCCATCACGGCCGCGTCACCGAGCTTTTGCGCGCCGAGCTCGATCGCGATGCGCAGGCGACCGTCTACGCATGTGGTCCACCGCCCATGCTCGAGGCGGTGCGTGCACTGTGCACCGAGCGCGACGTGCCGGCCCAGCTGGCACTGGAGGCCGGCATGGCCTGCGGCTTCGGCGCCTGCTACGGCTGCGTGGTACCGGCACGCGCGGGCTATTTGCGCGTATGCGTCGATGGCCCGGTCGTGGACGGCGCCGCACTCGAGCAGGTGTCCGATCACATGGGAGCTCCAGGATGAGTGTCGAGTTCTGTGGCATCGAGCTGGCCCACCCGGTGATCAACGGCTCGGGCACCTTCGACGCGATCGCCGCGCGTCGCGTATTCGGCAAAGCGCTCGATGAGCAGTTCCCGTTCGCCGCGTTCGTCTCCAAGACGATCACGCTCGCGCCACGCGCCGGCAATCCGCCGCCGCGCCTGTGGGAGGCCCAAGCAGGCCTGGTCAACTCGATCGGTCTGCCCAACAAGGGCCTGGAGCGCTATGTCGCAGAGGATCTGCCAGAGCTCGCGCGGCTGCCCGTGCCACTCATCACCAACGTGATGGGCTCGACCGCCGAGGAGATCGCGGCGCTACTGCAAGCGTGTGACGCGTGTCAGGAGATCGCGGCGGTAGAGCTGAACGTCTCCTGTCCCAATGTGCAAACAGGCCTTGACATCGGCGCCGACCCGGTCGCACTGGAGCGTGTGCTGCGCGCCGTCCGAGCAGAGCTGCACAAGCCGCTTGTCGTCAAGCTGACGCCCAATTGCGCCGACGTCTCGGCTTGCGCGTTGGCCGCGCAGGAAGGCGGCGCCGACGCCGTTTCGCTGATAAACACGTTGCGCGCGACCGCGCTGACGCCGGCCGATGGGCACAAACGGACCCCCAGCCCGCCGGACCCCTGGCTCGGCGGGGTCACCGGTGGCCTCTCCGGTGCCGCGATACGCCCAGTAGCGCTCGCTCAGGTAGCGGCGGTGGTCAAGCGCGTCGCGATCCCCGTAGTCGGGATGGGTGGCGTGCAGAGCGCTCTCCATGCTCGTCAATTCCTCGATGTCGGCGCACGGCTCGTGGCGGTCGGGACCGAGACTTTTCGCGACCCATCGGTCGCCGCACGTATCGCCACCGAGTTGGATTGCGTGCTCGACCCAGCGCAGGCGGCAATTCGCGCATAGGCAGGCCACTTCCAGTGCTTACCAAGGTATCTGAACCTCCACCTATGTCTTCCTGAATGTCAGCACCGGTCAGCTTTAGCGGCCGGAAAACCCCTGCAAACGGGCCTCGGCACCATCCACCATCCTCGACGTAGCTAAAGCTCAACCTGAGCTTCATACGAATTAACCGGGTTGGTCTTGAACGAGGCGCTCGGGTCTGTAGACTCGCCGCCCATGCCAACCGCGACGGGCCCGATGTCTTCGACCATGACCTCCAAGCCGTCTGCCGCCCCAGAGCGGTCGCTCAATCAACGTATGGACGCGCTTGCGCGCGCCAACCTCATCCGCACCGAGCGCGCACAGCTCAAGCGCGATCTGAAGGCCGGCCGACTCTCGATCCACGCGCTGCTCTTGCACCCGCCGGAGTACGTCGAGACGGCCAAGGTCTTCGACATGCTGCTCGCCGTCCCCAAGTACGGCCGCGTCAAGGTCAACAAGATCCTCGCCCACTGTCGTATCTCGCCGAGCAAGACGATCGGCGGCCTTTCTGACCGCCAGCGCAGCGAGCTGGTCTCCCTGCTGCGCCGCTGAGCGCCTGCCGCCCCGCTGAGCTACGCCATACTGCGTCCTCCCTCCCTCATGTGCGAAGCACATTTCGGTCAGTGCGTCCTCGTCTGGCTTGCTCATCGGCACTGCAGGTCTCTCGTGGAACCCACCACGGCGCGCCGCCGCTTTCGACATTAGGGTCCCGCGCATGGCATGCGTCTTTGTGATCACCGGACCGTCGGGGGTGGGGAAGGGAACGCTTATCCGTGGGTTGATGGAGCGCCTCCCGCAGCTCGAGCTGTCGGTGTCGGCGACCACACGCTCGCCGCGACCAGGCGAGCAGGATGGCGTCGACTACCACTTCCTCTCGAGCGAGGAGTTCGAGCGCCACGTACGGGACCGTGACTTCGTAGAGCACGCCGACTACGCCGGCCGTCGTTATGGCACGTTGCGCAGCGAGCTGGAGCAACGTGTCGCCGCCGGAGCGCCGGTGGTGCTCGAGATCGAGGTTCAGGGTGCCCGCCAGGTGCGTGCCGCGATGCCCGAGGCAGTACAGGTCTTCATCGCCCCACCGTCGCTAGATGCTTTGCGCACCAGGCTGATCGGTCGCGGCACCGATGCCAGCGAGGAGGTCGAGCGTCGCCTTGCGGTCGCCGAGCAGGAGTTGGCCGCGCGCGACGAGTTCGGTCATGTAGTCATCAACGACCGTCTGGAAGATGCGCTCGATGAACTGGTGGCGATCGTCTCTGCCGAGTTGGGCTAGATGCGGTCGACCCAAGACGCAGTTGAACCCGGATCGAACCCGCGCAGTTGAACCCGGGATCGAACCCCGTAAAGCTCGACCGACAATGGCTTGAACGCTCGCTCGAAGACTCGTGTAGGTCGATTCGCGAGGGTGACGGCTACACTGCAAGTCCACCACGAAAGGTCCCCTGCTCACCATGATGACCTCACCCCGTATCGACCGTCTGCTCGACAACGTCGACTCCAACTACGCGAGCGTGCTCGTCGCCGCCAAGCGTGCTCGTCAGATCAACAGCTATTACCACAACCTCGGCGAGGGAGCCTTCGAGGAATTCCCGCCGCCGATGATCGAGACCGCCTCCAAGAACTACCTCACGATCGCTCTCGAGGAAGTCGCCGCGGGCAAGATCAAGTATCACTATCGGTAGTCGCTGGGCCCGCAAGCGTTCGACCAGCGCTTGTGATGAGCGAGCGCGGCGCCTAAGAAGTCAACATGGCACGGATATTGCTCGGCGTCAGTGGCGGCATCGCCGCCTACAAGGCGCTCGAGTTCACAAGGCTTGCAAGCGGCGCGGGCCACTCGCTGCGCGTCGTGCAGACGCCCACCAGCCAGCGCTTCGTGGGGGAGGCGTCCTTCGCGGCGCTCACGGGTGCGCCGGTGCTCACCGACGAGTTCGAGCACGACCCGGCACGCGGTGCCTTTCCAGGCCAGGAGCCACCGGCCCACCAGCCGCTCAGTCATCTGCAGCTGGTCGCAAACGCCGACATCTACTTGATCGCGCCCGCGTCGGCGAACACGCTGGCAAAGCTTGCCGGCGGCCTCGCCGACAACCTGCTGACCAGTTGCGCGCTCGCCGCCACCTGTCCCGTGGTGCTTGCGCCAGCAATGAACAACCACATGTACGAGCACCCGGCGACGCAGGCCAATATCGAGCTGCTGCGCGCACGCGGCGTGCACATCGTCGAGCCCGATGTCGGGCGCCTCGCCTCACTCGGCGAGCGAGGGGTCGGGCGGCTGGCCGAGCCGCGGCGACTGCTCGACGTGTGTGAGGAGCTTCTGAAAGGCGATGCCCCGCACGCGCGCGCGGGGCATGCCGTTTCTGAAGACACCGAACCCCCGGCAGGCGATCGCTCAGCAAGCGGGCCGGCCGATCGCAGTGAGTGGAGTGGACTGCGTGTGCTCGTAACCGCCGGCGGCACCCGCGAGCCGATCGACAGCGTGCGCTACATCGGCAACAGCTCATCCGGGCGTATGGGCTTCGCGCTCGCAGCGACAGCACGAAGACGTGGAGCCGAGGTGACGCTTGTGGCAGCCAACGTCGGGCTCCAGGAGCCGGCGGGGGTCACTGTCCATCGCGTGCACAGCGCCGCCGAGCTAGAGCAGACCTGCGAGCGAGAGTTCCCGGCATGCGATGTTCTGCTGATGGCGGCGGCCGTCGCCGACTTCCGTCCGGCATCGCCAGAGGACGGCAAGATCAAGAAGGGGGGCCGCTCACATCTGACGATCGAGCTCGAACCGACGCCCGACGTGTTCCGCGGACTCTCCGGCCGGCGCCGGCCCGGCCAGACGCTCGTTGCCTTCGCCGCGGAGCACGGAGCCGAGGGACTGGAGCACGCGCGCGCAAAGCTCGCCGCCAAGGGCGCCGACGCGGTGGTCTTCAACGACATCTCGCGTGCGGACATCGGCTTCGATTCGACAGCCAACGAAGTGACGATCCTCACCGCCGACGAAGACGAGTGCGTCCCGCGTGCCGCCAAGGAGATCGTCGCCGAGCGGATCCTCGATACGGTCGAGCGTCTGCGCAAGGGCGCTTGAAGAGGACAAGCGCTCGCGGTTAAAGTAGACGCATGGACAGCGTCTACGAACTCTACCGGCGTGGATGCGACCTGCTCGATCACGGCGACCACATGGCAGCGATCCTGCCGCTGACGCGTGCGCGCGAGCTGGAGCCCTCCAAGACCTCGATCCGCGAGGCGCTTGGGCGCGCACTGTTCCACGCCCAGCACTACGAGCGCGCGGTCGAGGAGTTCCAGGCAATCGCCGTCGCCGCGCCGACCAACGACTATGCCCTTTTCTGCTTGGGTCGCTCGATGCAGCTGCTGGGACGCCACAGCGAGGCGTGCCAGCCGCTCGCTGTTGCCTGCTCGATGCGGCCCAGCCGAGCCGACTACCGTCTCTATCGTGACCGTGCGCGCCGTGACGCCGCGAAGTCGTGAGCAGGGTCGCCGCCGGCGCCGGTGAGGACCTCCGCTTCAACCATGTAGAAGACCCGATGCTATTCTCGGCTGACAGCTTTCGAGTCGTCGCCCATGCGACGGCTGCAGTACCGAGAGTGGGCGCCCGCCCGCTTTTTTTTACGCCTCATACCCGAAGAGAAGGCCACCAAGTCGATGTCAGCACTGCAGTCTGAGATAGAGGAGCGCTTGGCAGACAGCGAGCCCGCTGTCGAGGTTCTGCTCGCCGAGTTGCTGCCAAACGGCACCTTGCGCGTGTTCATCGACCACCCCGACGGCGTCACGCTCGCTCTGTGCGAGCGCGTCACGCTGCTGCTCGCCGACCTACGCGAGCGCTATTCGCTCGAGGTCTCCTCGCCGGGTACAGAACGGCCGTTGACCAAGCCCACCCACTTCCGCCGTTATGTCGGCCGCCGCGCCCGTGTGAGGACACGCGAGCCGCGCACGATCCCGACAGCCGACTCGGCCGAAGCCGAGCGTCGGGCCAAGAGCTTCACCGGAGAGCTCGTCGGAGTCACCGACAGCGAGATAACACTGGCCGCCGACGGGGGCGTCATCGCGATCCCCTATTCGGAGATCCGTCGTTCGAACCTCGTCGAGGAGTAGGAGAGAAAACCTATGTCACGCGAGATCCTGGAAGCGATGCATGCGCTGGCGCGCGAGAAGGGCATCGAGCCCGAGAAGTTGATGATCGCCCTGGAGGACGCGCTGCTGTCCGCCTACAAGAAGCAGCCGGGATCGGCCAAGTACGCGCGTGTCGAAATGGACCGCGAGACGGCCGACTTCCGCGTCATCGAACTGATCATCCCCGAGCGCCTGGAGGCGCACCTGATCGTCGAGACGATCGACGAGGGTACGGTCGTCGACCCCGAGACCGGCGAGTTGCGCGAACCGGAGGAGCCGGAAATCGACCCGGCCAAGTTCGCCCAGTATCGCGACCAGATAGACGAGCGCGACGTCACCCCGGAGGACTTCGGCCGCATCGCCGCACAGACCGCAAAGCAGGTGATCCTGCAGCGCATCCGCGAGGCCGAGCGGGACATGATGTTCGAGGAGTACCGCGACCGCGTCGGCGAGCTGATCACAGGCATCGTGCAGCAGTCCGATTCGCGCTACACACTCGTGCAGTTGCGCGAGCGTGTCGAGGCGCTACTGCCGAAGTCAGAGCAGGTCGACGGCGAGCGCTATGACCATTCGCAGCGCATCAAGGCGGTCATCAAGGAGGTCTCGCCTTCTACCAAGGGACCGTCGATCATCGTCTCCAGGCGCGACCCGGAGCTGATCAAGAAGCTGTTCGAGCTCGAGGTCCCCGAGATCGCCGACGGTCTGGTCGAGATCGCCAATGTCGCGCGCGAGCCCGGCTACCGCTCGAAGATCGCCGTCGTCTCCCACGCCGACGGCGTCGACCCGGTCGGCGCATGCGTCGGCCCGCGCGGCTCGCGAGTGCGGATGGTCGTCTCCGAGCTACGCGGCGAGAAGATCGACATCATCCCCTTCAACGACGAGCCCGCCCGTTTTGTGGCAAAGGCGCTCTCGCCCGCTCGCGTGCGAGAGGTCTTGGTCGACGACGAGGCAAAGCAGGCCACGGTCATCGTGCCCGACGATCAGCTCTCGCTCGCGATCGGCCGCGAGGGCCAGAACGCCCGGCTTGCGGCACGCCTCACAGGTTGGCGTGTGGACATCCGCTCGGAGACCGAGTTCGCCGCCGAGGAGGCCGAGCACGGCTACGAGGAGGAGGAGCTGCAGGGACGTTGCGCTGCGATCCTCTCCAACGGTCGCCGTTGCCCGAACGCATCGCTGCCCGGTTCGCGCTACTGCGGCCTCGACTCCCACCAGGCGCTGGCCGCGATCGACAGCGACAACGTTGCCGACCTCTCGCCTCAAGCCGGCGGAGTGGACGCACCTGACCAACATGCGGCTGCCGAGGCGCAGGCGCCTGAGCCAGACGA
>DATHMQ010000122.1:0-2991 GCA_035486935.1 Solirubrobacteraceae bacterium | reverse complement strand
CGGCGCGCTGCGAGTGATCGCCCGCCACGATTGGCGCCTGCTTGGCGCGATCGGCTACTGGCTGTTCGACACGCTCGTGCTTTACGTGTGCCTACTTGCTTACGGTCAATCGCCGACCTTCTGGGTCGTGGCGATGGCCTATCTCGTCGGCCAGCTGGCTAACTCGATCCCGATACCGGCGGGCCTTGTGGCTGTCGAAGGGGGGCTGATCGGAATGCTTGTGTTGTTTCACGTTCGGCCGGTCTCAGTGGTCGTGGCGGCGGTGGTCACCTACCGGGCGATCTCGCTGTGGCTCCCCGCCCTGATCGGCTCAGCCGCCTTTTTCGGCCTGCGCCGTGAGATCGGGGAGCCGGTGGGAGCGGCATCCGACGTGCCGGCTCATAACTGACTGCCGAAGGGTCGCTCCTGAGTCGGCGTGTTGGCGCCACCTGGAAGACGCCAGGTAGTGGCAGCCTGACAGAGGCTAAGGCGATTCCGACAGACGCTGGCTGGCGGCGAGGGCAGCCCGTGCCTTCTGGCAGGGATGGGCAGGGAGAGCGTTCATGATGGCGGTCAATTGGGGCGAGACGGGGCCTGAGAGTCCTGGACAGTAGACGGGCGGCGGCAGCTTACCGGCCGACCCCGGTGCGTTCAGCGGCTGTAGCTCCTCAGCCGCGAGCAGCGCGTGGGCGAGCGTGTCCGAGTAGATGTCGATCGCCACGCGGCCGCTGTAGAGCTCGATCGAGCGTTCTTCGTTGTAGACGGTCGCCGGTACGCCCCTGATCGGCATGTTGCGCTGTGGGCCGAGCGGTGCGTTGGAGTGAAGCGAGTAGATCACGGTCGAGACCTGCAGCGGGAGCAGGCAGCTGCCGCCGCCACCGAGCAGACCCTTGCCGCTGACGCAGTCGCCGTAGTAGACGCTGTCGCCGATCCCGGCGCTGTAGCTCTTCAGGCCGTCGGTGGCGGCCAGCGGGTGGCCGGCGAAGCTTGGGCCCGCCCAATAGAGCTTGAAGTAGGGGAACGTCTGCGCTTCGGCCAGAGCTGCGCCGCCGAGTGACTGTGGGTGGACGGTGCCACAGCCGGATGCGAATGTCGCGAGGGCAAGCAGCGCGAGCGCCAGTCCCCGGCGGGCGCACTTGGTAGAGGCGGTCATCGGCGCTGATTATCGGCTACCGGCGTTTGCGATGCGCAACGCGACTTCCGCGGTGGCCAACTGTTCATACGAGTACAAGCGCGCGACTCGTCCATTTGAGATCGACTCGCGTGCGTGCTGAGGCTCGGCGGGGTAGCACGCCGAGCCTCAGCCAACTTATCGGCTCGCGAGATTAGGTCGACAGCGTACGGTTTGATTTGCCTCGCGCGGCAAGCCCCTCGGCGGTTTCTTGCCGCTTACGATTCAGTCCGTCTCGCGCGGTGGACGGCGTCGCCATACTGGGCCGCTTGGGTTCGGTGGATAGTCAAGCACTTGCCGGAGGGCAGCCTCGGTTGGGGTCCTCGCCGCGTAGGTCGTTTTTTGCGAATGTGCGCATCTCGCCGGCGATGGTCACGGCGATCGTGCTCGTCGGCAGCTGGTTGCTGCTTGCGCCGCGCTCACCGGACTTCGCCGCGCAGACCTATCGCGCGACGCTGTTCGAACGCTTTGGTTTCACGATTTGGGATGACAACTGGTATGCCGGGCACCATCTGCCGGGCTACAGCCTGGTGTTCCCTTGGCTTGCCCTGCTGCTCGGGATTCGCCTCGCAGGCGCACTTGCAGTGCTCGTCTCTACTTTTGCGTTCGAGCGGATAGCGCTTGGCGAGTACGGGCCGCGCGCGCGCTGGGGGGCCGCCTGCTTTGCGCTGGCAGCCGCCGGCGACCTCTGGATCGGGCGCGTGACGTTTGCGCTTGGCGTCACGTTCGCCGTGCTCGCCGTGCTCGCGCTCGTGCGCGAACGTCCTTGGCTTGCGGTCGTGCTCACGGTGCTGTGTACAGCAACGAGCCCCGTCGCTGGGTTGCTGCTTGCGTTGGCAGGCGCTACGCACATGTTCGTCAGCCGTCGTGCGCTCGCAGGGCTCACGCTGGTGTTGCCCGTGCTCGTCGTCGTACTGCCGTTCGAGACCCTGTTTCCCGAGGGTGGTTGGGAGCCGTTTGCGGCCAGCTCGATAATCGCGACGGTCGCTGTGACCTTGGCCTTCCTCTACGCGGTGCCCTGGGAGGAGCGGCTGTTGCGGATCGGCGCGCTGATCTATTTGGCCGTGACCTTTCTCTCGATCGCGCCGACGCCGATGGGCAGCAACATTGCTCGCTATGCGGTGATCCTGGCTGGGCCGCTTGCGTTTTGTGTTCTGGGGCGCGATGGCTTCAGCCGTCCCGGTCGTCCGTTGGCAAGCATCGTGCTTGCCGTCGGAGTAATCGTCGTTTGGACTGCCTGGGGGCCGGTGCGCGAGGGCGCCGAGGTGATCGGCGACCCTTCGACGAGCGCCGCCTATTACGTTCCGCTCGAACGTTTCCTCGACGCCCACGGTGGCTCGCTCGTGCGAGTGGAGGTGCCCTTTACCCACTCCCACTGGGAGGCGGCCTTTCTCGCGCAGCGCTTTTCCTTGGCGCGCGGCTGGGAGCGTCAGCTCGACACCAAGTACGACCCGTTGTTCTTCGGCGGGACACTCACCGCTTCCGCTTACCGTGCTTGGTTGAAGAATCTGGCGGTCAGCTACGTTGCGTTGCCGGACGTGCGCTTGGATGGGTCAAGCGACGAAGAGGCGGCGCTGATTCGTAAAGGATTGCCCTACTTGCGCGAAGTGTTCTCGAGCAGGCATTGGCGCGTGTTCAAGGTGCTCGATCCCATGCCGATCGCCTCGGCGCCCGCCGTGCTGACTGGGCTGGGCCACGACTCGTTCGCGTTGCGCTTTGTCGCGGCAGGGCGCTCCCTCGTTCGCTTGCATTACACGCGCTACTGGACGTTTGTGCACGGACAAGGCTGCGTGCGCGAAGCGCCTGGAGGGTGGACGGCGGTGAGCGTCAAGTCCCCCGGT
>DATHMQ010000121.1:0-17015 GCA_035486935.1 Solirubrobacteraceae bacterium | reverse complement strand
GACATGCAGACGCCGCCTGAACGGCGCCGCTGCGCTCACACACAATGACCTTCATCCCCTCGCCTGCGAGCACATTGAAGACGCGCGCCAATCTAAACCACAACTGGTAGATTGTCAAGTCCCTGTTCATAAAGGTCGCTTGTCTTCCGGGCTCCGCCAACGCACCCGCCGGACCATGCGGTGCCAGCCGAACCCAGCGCCCCTATATCCTCGCGAGGTGCCCGCGGTCCAGGAGAACAGTGGCGAAATCGGCGGGTTGCCTGTGTTCTGGCGCAGCGCACCGTCGCCGAACCCGGCCGTTGCGCCGGCGCTCTACCTGCACGGAGTGCCTAGTAGCTCCGAGGACTGGATTGCGCCTCGCGAGCACCATGGGAGCCGACCGCGCTGGCGGCGCTGGTGGAGGCACAAGCGCAGCGCAGACGATTGGGTGCAGGCACCGCTGTACGACAAGGGATTCCTCGAACGCACGGGCGGGCTGGCTCCAGACCTACCCGGCTTTGGGCGCTCCGGCAAGCCCGGCTACCTGCAGTACACGATCGAGGAGTACGCGGGCTTCATCGAGCGCTTTCTCGACATGCTCGGGGTCGAGCGTGTGCGCATGCTCGTGCACGACTGGGGCGCCGTGGGACTCGCGTTCGCCCAGGCTCATCCCGAGCGCGTCGAGCGGCTCGTCGTATGTAACGCGGTGCCGCTGCTACCCGGATATGAGTGGCACCGAACCGCGCGTATGTGGCGCACCCCGCTGCTGGGAGAGATCGCCATGGGCGCGACCATACGGCGGGTGCTCGAGCGCTCGACACGCGAGGCGAACGTCACACCCGGCCCCTTGCCCGGCGCATGGATCGACTCGGTGATGAAGCACTTCGACCAGGGCACGCAACGTGCGATCCTGCGGCTGTACCGCAGCTCTCCGAGCCAGGAGCTCGAGCGCGCCGGCGAGCGCCTTGGCTTGCTGCAGATGCCCTCGCTCGTGCTGTGGGGCATGCAAGACCCCTACATACCGGAGCGCTTCGCCCGCGCCTACGCGCAAGCATTGCCCGGGAGCCAACTGATCGAGCTTGCGGACGCCGGGCACTGGTGGTGGCTGGATCGCCCCGACGCGATAGAGCGGGTCGTCGAGTTCATGAATGCCGCCTGAACAGACGAGGCGCCTGCCGGCTGCCCCTTTGACGCTTGCGCTGGCCGTGGCCGTCCCGCTCGCGCTGGCCTACCTGATCCTGGCGCCGCCCGCGGGCGACCTGGCCGCGGCCACGTACCGCAGCGACCTGTTTGCGCGCGTGGGACTCACCACTTGGGACACGGGCTGGTATGCGGCACACGGCTACTGGCTACCAGGCTATTCGTTGCTCTCGCCGGCACTTGGAGCGCTGCTGGGAGTACGTCTGCTGCTCGCGCTGTCGGCGATCGCCGCCTGCGCCCTCTTCGCGCTGATCGCACAGTGCGTATTCGGCACGGCGGCAGCGCGCCTTGCCGCTGCGTGGTTCGCGCTCGGCTTCTGCGTGGGATTGCTCTCCGGGCGCGTGCCGTATGACCTCGGCTTCGCGATCGGGCTCGCCTCGGTGCTGGCGCTGATGCGCGGGGCGCTACCGGCGGCGCTGGCGCTCGCAGTGCTCACAGGCATCGCGAGTCCCGTCGCAGGAGCGTTCCTCGGGCTTGCTGGATTGGCTTACGCGGTCACCGACAGACGTCGTGGCGTGGCACTGTGCGCGGCCGCGCTGATCCCGGCCTTGGCGCTGAGCGCCGCCTACCCCGACGGCGGCTACGAGCCGTTTGCCGCGTCCGCCTTCTGGCCGGCCCTCGCCGGTGTGCTGCTGATCGCCTTGCTGTTGCCACAAGGACCGCTGACCCCGCGGGGCCGGCGCGTGCTGCGCGTCGCGGCCGTCCTGTACGCGCTTGCGCTGATCGGCGCGTATGCGATCCACACGCCCGTGGGCGGTAACGCTGCCCGACTCGGACCGCTGCTTGCCGCGCCGCTGCTCGCGGGAGTGCTGTGGGAAAAGCAGCGTGTGGTTCTGCTCGCGCTCGCCCCCCTACTGCTCTATTGGCAGCTGGCGACACCGATCCGCGATTACAGCTCGATCTCCGGCGACCCGTCGGTGCATGCCTCCTACTACGCGCCTGTACTCGCAGAGTTGCGAGGGTTGAGTCACGGGAGGCCAACCATCGTAGAGGTGCCGATGACGGCGGCACACTGGGAATCCGCGTACCTGGCCGGCCACGACGGCGTGGAGCTAGCGCGCGGATGGGAGCGCCAGCTCGACACCCGCTATGCGGCGGTCTTCTACCGCAGGACACTGAGCCCGGCGGCCTATCGCGGCTGGCTCGCGGAAAACCGGGTGGCATATGTGGCGCTGCCAGATGCTCCGCTTGACAAAGCCGGCAGCTTGGAGGGCCGGCTCCTCGCCCACGGATTGCCGTATTTGCGAGAGCTGTGGCACTCTGAACACTGGCGTCTCTACCGGGTGATGGGCTAGGCTTCTCCGATGTTCGCTCGGCTGAGGACGTGTCCGTGAGTAGCCCACTGACCGAGACTCGGTCGGCGACACCGGCGGCAGGCGAGGCCTTGGAGACCTCGCAAGTTCCCACATCGTCGGGAGTCCCGGAGGCATCGCGGGCATCGCGGGCATCGCGCATTTCCTGGCGAAACCTGCAAGCACGCGTGATGCCGAACGGCTGGCTCGATCTGCTGCGCCAGATCGCGCTTGTCGGCTTGGCTTACGGCGCGTACAGCCTCGTGCGCGGGCTTGTCTCCGGAGACACCACAACCGCTTTCCGGCACGCGCGCGACCTGATCGGAGTGGAGCGCTCGCTGCACGTGTTCGTCGAGCCGAGCATCCAGGCCTGGGCATCCAGCAGCCATCTGCTGATGGACTTCTCGAGCTGGCTGTACGTGAACGCGCAGACCTCGATCACGCTTGCGGCGCTGATCTACCTGTATGTACGCCACAACCGCTCGTTCTACTTCGTGCGCAACATGTTCGCGATCGCCATGCTGATTGCTTTGGTGGGATATGCGGTGTTCCCGACAGCGCCGCCGCGCTTCCTGCCCGAGTGGGGCTTCATCGACTCGGTGTCGGATCTGACCGGCGTGCACGTCTCGCACGCCAGCGCCTCGATGAACGCGCTGTTCAACCCCTATGCGGCGGTGCCATCGATGCACGTCGCGTTCGCGCTGATGATCGGCTGGCCCCTGGCCTCGCTGTCGCGCACTCGTGTCGCGTCAGTGCTGTGGCGGCTGTATCCGCTGCTGATCGCCTTCGTGATCATCGCCACCGCCAACCACTTCATCACCGATGCGCTGCTCGGGGCGCTGACCGCAGGCATCTCGGCGCTTGGGGCACGACGCCTGGCACGGATGAGACCGACGGCCTGGCGCTTTGGCCCGGAGCCGGCGGGGGCCGGGTAGGGTGCAACGCCACAGTCCATGTCCAAGTCGCTGATGACATGCAACCATTTAGTTGCATGTCGCTCTAGCCTAGGCCCTCACTTTTCCTAGATGCCGTATCCCACGCATAGGCCCCTCACTTTCCTAGATGCCGTATCCCACGCATAGGCCCCTCACTTTCCTAGATGTCGCCATCCCCACCCTCGCATAGGCAACCAACGCTACGCCGGCGTGGACGCGCCGGCGGCAGCGGTCGCACGCGCCGCAGCGGACGCGCGCCGCTGACCGGGCCCCAGCGGCGGGAACTGGTCCGCGAGCGGCTGATCGAGTCGCGGCTGACGCCCAACGCGATCTCGCTGACCGGACTGGCGTTGAATCTGGTGGCCGCCGTGCTCGTTTGGGAGCGGCTGTACTTCCTCGGCGGGATCGCGTTCATCGTCGGCTCGGTGATGGACACGCTCGACGGGCGTTACTCGCGCATGTCGGGCAAGGGCACGCCCTTCGGAGCGTTTCTGGACTCCACGCTCGACCGCATCGAGGAGGGGATCGTGCTGACCGCCGTGGCGGCGGACTTCGCGCGGGAAGGACGCTCCGGAGCCGCTGCCGCAGTGGTCGTGGCGGTACTGGCATCGCTGATGGTCTCCTACACCCGCGCCCGCGCGGAGGCGCTTGGAGTGGAGTGCAAGGTCGGGATCGCCACACGCCCTGTGCGAGTCGTGATCCTCTCGATCGGCTTGATCTTCGGCAAGGGCGCCTCGCTCGGGCACTTCAGCCTGCTGGCTCCGGCCGTCTACGTGTTGGCGGCGCTGAGTGTGATCACCGTCGCCCAGCGCGTCTGGCACGTCAAGCGCGCTTTGTCTGTCACCTAAAACCCGTACCGGGGTAGTCTCCCCGACCTCCACAAAGGACTGAGCAACTAGATGAGCATTCAACAGAGCAACGGTGCTGCCTCCACAAACGGCAAGGCGCGCTACCAGCAGGACAAGGTCCGCGTCGCGATCATCGGCGTGGGCAACTGCGCCTCGGCATTCGTGCAAGGCGTGCACTACTACAGAGACGCCAACCCGAACGAGCTCGTGCCCGGGCTGATGCACGTCGACCTTGGCGGCTACCACATCAGCGACATCGAATTTACGGCCGCCTTCGACATCGACTCAACCAAGGTTGGCAAGGATCTCGGACAGGCGATCTGGGCCGGGCAGAACAACACGATGAAGTTCGCGAAGGTGCCTAAGAAACTTGGCGTGAACGTCCACCGCGGCATGACCCACGACGGCCTCGGCAAGTACCTCAAGCAGAAGATCAAAAAGGCTCCCGGCGAGACCGCTGACATCGTGAGCATCCTCAAGGAGACGCACACCGACGTGGTCGTGTCCTACCTGCCGGTCGGCAGCGAGGACGCGACCAAGTGGTACGTCGAGCAGGTACTGGAGGCCGGCTGCGGCTTCGTGAACTGCATCCCTGTTTTCATCGCCCGCGAGGACTACTGGGACAAGCGCTTCAAGAAGGCAAAACTGCCGATCGTCGGCGACGACATCAAGTCACAGGTGGGCGCGACGATCGTGCACCGCACGCTCGCGCGCCTGTTTGCCGACCGCGGCGTGAAGATGCTGCGCACCTCGCAGCTGAACGTCGGCGGCAACATGGACTTTTACAACATGCTCGAGCGCGAGCGACTGGAGTCCAAGAAGATCTCCAAGACCAACGCGGTCACCTCGATCATGGACGAGCAGCTGCCGCCCGAGGACGTATACATCGGACCCTCCGATTATGTGCCGTGGCTGACCGACCGCAAGTGGGCGCACATCCGCGTAGAGGGGCAGGCCTTTGGCGACGTGCCGCTGAACGTCGAGATGAAGCTCGAGGTTTGGGACTCGCCCAACTCCGCCGGCATCGTGATCGACGCGGTGCGCTGCTGCAAGCTTGCGCTGAACAACGGCGTCGGCGGCCAGCTCGACGGTCCCTCCAGCTACCTGATGAAGAGCCCGCACAATCAACGGCCGGACAACCTGGCGCGCGAGGAGACGGAGAAGTTCATCGCCAAGCACACGCGGCAGGCGGCCACCCGGCCCAAGGTGCGCACCGCGTCACGTAAGCCCGCCGCACCGCGCGGGAGCGCCACACCAAGCAGGGCCGTCGCCAAGTCCTGATCTCCCGCCACCATGCCCGTCCTGCACCGGGACGGGCATGGAAGGCCAGATGGGCGAGCATAATGTGGGGGTGAGCGCCCCCTCCACGTTCTCGATAGCTCATGTCTCCCCCTATCCCTGGGAGGCACAGGACAACGAGGTCAACGCCCACATCGTGCGCCTCGCGAGTGAGCTGTCCGAGCACGGTCACAGCGTGCTGATCCTCGCGCCCTCGCGCTCGCCCGAGCGGGTGCGCGAATCGCGCCGCGAACTGCGCGCAGCGAAGTCAAGGCCGGAGAGCCTGTTGCAGGAGACCAACAAAGGGGTACCGCGCGTGCTCGCCATCGGCGAGGTACTGGACGTGCCCAGCTCCACGGGCCGGCGCACGCGCGCGCTGCCGGTCGATGTGGCGCGCACCTTGGAGGAATTGCTGGGCAGGACGCCACTCGACTTCGTGCACGTGCACGAGCCGTTTGCGCCCAGTGCTTCGAGCACCGCCCTGCGCTATTCCCGTGCACTCAACGTCGGCTCGTTTCACGCGCCCACCGAGCGGCTTCTGTCGACGACGGTTGCGCGCCGCTTCGTGGAGGGCTTCTTCGGGCGCCTGGATGCGCGCATCGCGAGTCGCACCGATACCGCCGACTTGATGGCGCGTTATTTCCCGGCCGACTACCGAATCATCGCCGATAGCTCAATCGAGGCTGAGGATGATGGGGATGGAGGGGCGTTCCCGCACGATGACTTGGCTGGTCTCGTCACGAACGTGGAGTCGATCTATCGCGAACTGGCCGCCCGTCGTCATGACCCAGGCGGCGACCAGGTCCTGCGCCGGCGCCTGGCGCGGCGCCGGCTTATCGACGTGGATTTGCACATGCACACCGACCATTCCGGCGACTGCGAAACGCCGGTCGAGGTCCTCTTGGCGACGGCCAAAGAGGTCGGCCTGGGGGCCATCGCGGTCACCGACCACAACGAGATCTCCGGCGCTTTGGAGGCGCGCGAGAAGGCCAAGGCGGCCGGCGTGAAGGTGATCGTGGGCGAGGAGGTCAAGACCGCCGAGCAAGGCGAGGTGATCGGCCTGTTCATCGAGGAGAAGATTCCCCGTGGGTTGACCATGGCCGAGACGGTCGCCGAGATCAAGCGCCAAGGTGGGCTGGTCTACGTACCCCATCCCTTCGACCGCATGCACGCCGTGCCCGACTACGAGCACCTGCCGGCGATCCTCGCCGACATCGACGCAATCGAGGTCTTCAACCCACGGGTGGCGATCGGCGCGTTCAACGAGGAGGCGGTCCGCTTCGCGGCCAAGTACAGAATCGTCGCTGGGGCAGGCTCGGACTCGCACGTAGCCCAGGGACTCGGTTCGGTGCGCATCCGCATGCGCGACTTCGACGGCCCGCAGGAGTTCTTGCAGTCATTGAGGGACGCCGAGATCACAACCAAGCCTTCGAGCCTCATCTACGTGCAGGCGCTGAAGTTTCTGCAGACGAAGGCGACCCCGGCGTCGGCCAGGCGAGCCAGCCGCGACCGGCGCGTGCGACGCGCTACACGGGGCAGCGGAGGCGCGACATGACCGTCCAGGGACAGAACATGAGAGCTCCTGGGCAGGAAACGGGCCGGCGAGCCCGGCGCAAGTAGCAATGCAGGCGCAAGGACAACACGGTCCGCCGTCTAATCCTTCCGCGTCGATGCCCGCTACAGATGACGAGATCCGCGAGAAGTACCTCGAGCGGGCAATCAGGGAGCTAAATGCGCTGACGCGCGAACTGCAGAGCTGCCCCCATTGCCCGCGCGGCCAGCTAATGCCGGTGCTCGGCTCCGGGCACCCGCAGGCGGACATCATGCTGCTCAAGCACGCTCCCCTGCCTTCCGAGATCGAGGAGGGCGTCGCCTTCTACGGACGCTCGGGCGGCGCGCTGATGAAGTCCTTCAAGCGGCTGTCAATCGATCCGCTGGCCGTTTACGGGACCTTGTGCGTGAAGTGCCCGCTCGCCGACGCATCGATGGCCGATCCTGAGTGCATGGCCCGCGTCGTGCAGGAGATGGCGATCGTGCAACCGCGGATCGTCGTGGTCATGGGCCCCGACGCATTGGCGGCACTGAACGAACTGGACATCCCGCTCGCGCGCCCGCTCGAGCCACGCCTGGGCGAGATCCAGCAGCTCACGCCAACAACCGACGCGCTGTACGTGCCGAACATCGACGAATCACTCGACGAGCAGGACTCCAAGCGCGCTTTCTGGGCGGCCTTCCGTGCGCTTGGGGAGTGGCACGCGGCGCAGCCGCCGTATTAGACGGCGGGAACACCCTGCTCAACCGCGCGCTTGTGAAGGCGTCACACCCGAACTTTCAGCCGACGGACGCGGCTACAATCCGACCATGGCAACCAGCCCCAAGCCGAGGCCGAAAGGTCCGTGGACCCCGGCGGAGATCGCTCGTAACGAGCGTGCACAAAAGGCACAGGTAGAGCTAGATCGTGCTCGCGGGACAGCTGCGAACCTGGAAGAGGCCGCCGCACTGGCCCGCTTCGCAAATCGGTTTTCTGAAGCCTTCAGTGATGTCAGAGGTACTTGATCCATTCCCATTGCTGAGGTTGCTCGATGAGCACGGGATCGACCACATCATCGTCGGTGGGTTCGCCGTCAATGCCCACGGCTTCATCCGGGTCACAAAGGACCTGGACATCGTTCCGCGCCCGAGTGCGGACAATCTCGACAGACTTGCCAGGATGTTGCGCGAAGTTGAGGCAACCATTCTCGACACGGAGGATTTCAGTCGAGAGGAGCTACCCGCGGATCCGACGCGCGCAACCGGTCTCGCCGAGGGTGGTAATTTCTGTCTCCTCACCAAGGCTGGACGGCTAGACATCATGCAGTGGCTCAGCGGAGTCGATGTTGAGGATCTCTATGCAGAGCTCAACCCTCAGGCAATCGAAAGCGAGATCGACGGCCTAACCATCCGCGTTTGTGGTTTGGAGCATTTGCTGGCTATGAAGCGAGCTGCCGGAAGACCACAGGATCTGGAGGATCTCAGGCAACTTAGCTGATGAATGAACTCGCAAGCGTGCGCGATCAGACAGTGATGACGAGCTTGCCGAGCTTGCCGCCCGCGGCGAAATGATCGTAAGCGGCTGCTACACCTTCTAGCGGGAAAGTTTCTGCGATAGGCACGAACAGCGGCGGTTTCGAGGCGTCACCCGTCGGCTTTGAGGGGCCGCCCATCGCCGGCTTTGCCGAGCCGCCACTTCCCGCTTCCGCTTCGAACAAAGGCAGCACTTCCCGCTCCAAGCGACGAGCAGCCAGAGCCTTCTCCTCAAGCGAGCGTGCGCGCAAAGTGGAGCCGTGAATACGGGCGCGCTTGCCCATCAGCGCGAGCAGGTTCAGCTCGGCCTTGACACCGGCCGAGACGCCGATCACGCAGATGCGCCCACCGGTGGCAAGCGCCTTCATGTTCTCGGGCAGGTTGGGCGCACCGACGAGCTCGAGAATCACATCGAACGGGCCGTGCTCGGAAAAGCCCTCAGGCGCGATGACCTCGGCGCCCAGCGCGGCCACCCCCGCGCGCGACTCGGTGCGGCGCACGGTCGCCGTGACGCGCGCGCCCGTGGCTTTCGCGAGCTGGATCGCAGACGTGCCGACGCCACCGGCGCCGCCGTGCACGAGCAAGCGCTCGCCGGGGCGCAAGCCAGCCTGGGTGAAGAGCGCGTCGTGGGCGGTCGTGAACGTCTCCGGCAGGCCGCCGGCTGCCGGCCAATCGAGCGCCGCCGGCACGGGCATGAGCTGACGTTCGTGTACGACCGCCAACTCGGCCTGCCCGCCGCCGCCGACGATCGCCATCACGCGATCGCCCACTTCAAAGCGTGGGACGGCGCTTGGACCGAGCGCCTGCACCTCGCCGGCCAGCTCCATCCCCGGGATATCCTGCGGCGAGCCGGGGGGCGCCGGGTAGAGGCCGCGCCGCTGCATCATGTCGGCGCCGTTGAGCCCGGCGGCACGCACGCGCACGAGCACCTCGCCGGCCCCGGGCTCCGGGTCGGGGTGCTCCTCGACGAGGATCTCTCCATCGCGGATCGTCGCTGCGCGCATCTGGCGCACCCTAGCGCGTGGGTTGTGGCGAGCGGATCATGAGCCACAGCGGCGGGCTGCCGCCGACGCGCAGCTCTTTGACGTGTTTGAAACCGAGGCGCTCGTACAGCGCAGCGCTACGTTCGCTCGAGGCCTCGATATAGGCGGGCAGGCCCTCGTGGTCGCAGCGGTCGAGCGTCGGTTGCATCAGCGCGCTGCCAAGGCCCTTGCCCTGCATGCCCGGGTGCACGCCGATGTCGCGGACGTAATAGTGGGGACCACGGATTTCGCGCGCGTGACGCCACTCCATCGTCATCCCCATCCTTGCCGCCCTGGGCAGGCGGAGCCCGAAAGCGCTGCCGTGCAACAGAGTGGTACGCGGCGGCACACGCCACTTGCCGGGCGGCAATGTCAGCGCCGCGGCGGTGAGATCGTTTGTCGTCCACACGCGCCCGTGCGGCAATACGTAGTGGCCCAGATCGAGGCCGAAATAGCGCCGCAATTGCCCAAACCGCCTGCCGTCCTTTGGCATCAACCAGCCGAAAACGGGATCGTCGAGGAACGCTTCAGCCAGCACCGTCTTCAGGCGCTCGACGTCCGCGGCAGTCGCCGGACGCATGCCGAGGTCGGCAGTCGCCGCAGGTACGGATCGACTCATGTTCGCTCCAACAACGCCACACACTCGATATGTGGCGTCTGCGGGAACATGTCCACCGGGCGTACCTTGACCAGACGCCAGCCCGCCTCGACAAGTTGGGCGGCATTGGGCGCCAGCGTTGTCGGGTTGCAGGAGACGTAGACGATGCGCTTGGGCGAGGCGTCGATGATGCGGCGCACAACCTTCTGGGAGAGGCCGGCCCGTGGCGGGTCGACGACCACGACATCCGGCTTGCCGGCGCGCTCGATCAGCTCGGGCAAGGCCAGGCGCGCGTCGCCGGCGAAGAAGTGAGCGTTGGTCACGTCGTTGCGCTTGGCGGCGGCGATCGCATCGGCAACCGCCTGCTCGATTATCTCGATCCCCCACAACTCGCCGGCGCGTGGGGCGAGCGTGAGCGCGATCGTGCCGATCCCAGAGTAAAGGTCGTACACCCGCTCCCAGCCCTCGAGCGCCGCGTACTCGGTGACGACCCCGTACAGCACCTCGGCCATCTCGGTGTTGGTCTGAAAGAACGCTTCCGAGGAGATGCGCAGGTCCAGCTCGCCGAGGCGCTCGGGCAACTCGGCGTCGCCCCAGACCAGCTCGGTCTCGCCGCCCATCGTCGTCTCCGCGAGCGAAGATGAGCGTGTCCACAACACGCCACTGATTCCCCCCTCGCCCCTGCCGGCATCTGAGCCATTCCCGGCGCCAGAACCATCCCCCGCATCGAGCCCATTCTCAGCATCGGGGCCATCCCCGGCGCCGGGGCCCAACTCGGCGACCAACGCAGCGGCGAGCGAGGGGGCGTCCAGCTCGCCGTCGGTGCTGACTAGACGGATCTGCAGCTTGCCGCTGCGACGGCCTTCGCGTACGACGAGGTTGCGCAACAGCGGTACCGGCGAGTCGAGGCTCTCGCGGCGGCGATCCCAGGCGCGCAGGCCCTGAGAGCGCGCCCAGTCGAGCGCAACCTCGCGTGCCTTGTTGCCGAGCTCTGAGGCAAGCAGGCAATCCTCGATCGGGTCGACTCGCTTCCAGCCTCCGGGAGCGTGGAAACCACACACCAAAACCTCTGTCCCAGATTCCCCAGCAATTTCCGATGTGGAGGGGGATATTTCGGTACCGAAAGAATGACCGGTACCCCAGGAATACTCAAGCTTGTTGCGATAGCGCCATTGCGATACCGCAGACACGATCCCCTCCAGCTCGAACCCGTCGAGCTTGCCGATGCGCCGCAGGGCATCGTCGACCTGTTCTTGCTTGATCTGTAGTTGGCGCTCATAGGGCAGCACCTGCCAAGCCACACCCGGATGATCCGCCGTCGGCGCGATGCGCTCCGGGCTCTCCTGCAAAACCTCCACCATGCGCGCGTGGGCGTAGCTGCGCTTGCGCTTGACAACGACCGCGCGCACGCGATCGCCGGGGAGAGCTCCGGAGACGAACACGACGTAGCCGCCATCGCCGAGTCGCCCAACGCCCTCGCCCCCGTGAGCGAGCGAGTCGATCTGAAGCTCGATCTCCTCGCCCCGCTCTGGGCGCTTGAACGACACTTGCGAGTCGCCCGCAACCGGCAGATGCGCATCAAGGCCGTTGGCAGCAAGCTTGGCGCCGGCCTGGATACTCGTGCCCTCCGCTTGGGAAAGCGTGCCACCCGCGTTGGGGCTCGCACCGTCCGTCTGAGAGCCCGAACTCATGCCTAGCGCCCGGCCGACGTGCTCATAGCGACGGGCGCTCGACCAAAAGCTCGAGCAGCGCCTTCTGCGCATGGCGGCGGTTCTCGGCTTGATCCCAGATGCGCTGGCGAGAGCCGTAGAGCACCTCGGCGCTGATCTCCTCGCCTGGATGTGCAGGCAGACAGTGCAGGGCGATCACGTCGGGAGCGGCGAGGTCCAGCAGGGCGTCGTCGATGCGATAGGGAGCGAGCGCGCCGCGGCGTTGCTTAGCGCTGTGCTCGTCGTCGCTCATGCTGACCCATACGTCGGTGTACACCACGTGAGCTCCATTTGCCGCCTCACGGGGATCGCGGTACAGCGTCAGCGAACCCTCCGCGCCGGGTGGCAGCGACAGATCCTCCTCGAGCGAGTAGCCGGCGGGAGACGCGACCGCGACGTCCATGCCCGCCAACGTGCCGAGGATCGCCAGCGAACGGGCGACGTTGGTGCCGTCGCCCACGTAAGCCATGCGCAGTTCTGCGAGCGCACCGAATGCCTCGCGCGCGGTCATCAGGTCGGCCAGAGCCTGGCATGGGTGGTGCAGGGCGGTGAGCATGTTGAAAACGGGAACGTCCGCATACTCGGCGAGCTCCTCCAACAGCGTGTCGGGTCCGGTGCGCATGCCCACCGCCGCCACCTGGCGCGAGAGCACGAGGGCGGTGTCGCGCAGCGACTCACCGCGCGCGAGCTGCATCTCTTCTGAGCGCAGCACGACCGCGTGGCCGCCCAACTCGTGTACGCCCATCTCGAAGGAGACCCGTGTGCGTGTCGAGGGCTTCTCGAAGATCAGGGCCACACCGCGGCCGGCCAGCGCACGCGAGGCCAACGGAGCCGCCTTCAGCTCGATCGCGCGGTCCAGCAACGCGTCGAGCTCGGCCGCGCTAAGCTCGGCGCCTGTGAGGAAGTGGGGAGGCATAGTCCGTCAGTTTATGGGGCCGGTCGCGATCGTCTGTGCGACGGGGCTGCTCGTCGCCGGCTGCGGCTCGAGCGAATCGAAAAGTACGACCGCCACAACCGCCGCGACGGCCTCCAAAGGCAGCACCGTCAAAGGGGGGCTGACGGTGCCCGGCAAGATCAACTATGCCAGCCCGCCGGCGAACGCGCCCGTGCAGAGCGGCGTCGTCACGATCACCTACCACGAATTCGCGATCGAACCCGACACGCTCAAGGCGAAGGTCGGGAGCACGCTGAAGTGGATCAACAACAACACGGAAAAGTGCAACGTCAAGAGCGAGGGCGGGCCCTACACGTTCGACTCCGGCGAGCTTGCCGCCGAAGGCGGGACATTCGAACTGAAGCTCGACAAGCCCGGCACGATCCACTACGAGTGCACGGCCTACCCGACCACGATGAACGGCACGATCGAAGTCGTGGAATAGCGAAAAGCGCGATGCCCCGCGCGCGCGTGCGGGGCATCGACATTTGAGAACGACGCCCGAGACCGCTCAGACCGGTGAGGAGGAGATCCTCACCCGAATCGACTCAGGCTGGAGAGGAGAAGTCCGCGATTCCCGCTTGCGGGCTCGACGCCGTCGCATAGGTACGTCGCGGAATCCGCCCCGCCCCATGCGCCAATCGCCCGGCGTGGACCGCGTGGCGCATCGCCGTGGCCATCGCCACCGGGGCCTGCGCGCGCGAGACGGCGCTCGCCACCATCACCGCGTCGCAGCCAAGCTCCATCGCAAGCGTCGCGTCCGAGGCCGTGCCCACACCGGCGTCGAGCACCACCGGCACGTCAACGGCTTCGCGAATCAAGCTGATGTTGTACGGATTGCGGATGCCCATGCCACTGCCGATCGGGGCACCCAGAGGCATCACCGCCGCGCAGCCGACGTCGACGAGACGCCTGGCCAACACGGGATCGTCGGTTGTGTAGGGGAGCACGACGAAGCCATCGTCCACCAGTAGCTCCGCCGCCTTCAGCAACTCGGGGGCATCGGGCAACAGCGTGTCCTCGTCGCCGATGACCTCGAGCTTTATCCAGTCGGTCGCAAACGCCTCGCGCGCCAGCTTGGCGGTCAACACCGCGTCACGGGCGGTGAAACAGCCCGCGGTGTTCGGCAGCAGCTCAACGCCCTCGCGCTCGAGCACGTCGAGCAGCGAGCCCTCGGCCGCCGGATCGATCCGCCGCAGCGCCACCGTGACCAGTTCCGAGCCGCTGGCGCGGATCGACTCGGCAAGCAGCTCCAACGAGGGAAAGCCGCCGGTGCCGAGCAGCAGTCGCGAGCGCAGTATGCGCCCGGCGATCGTGAGCGGGTCGGACGCGGTTGGCGCAGATGTGCGTGAGTCGGACGCAGGTGCAAGTGTGCGCGAGCCAGACGCGGACGCCTGCGGGCGCGAGTCAGGCACTGGCAAGTCGGACGCGGTCCGATCCGGCACGAGCGAGTCCTCAGACGCGATCGAGGCGCGCCCGTTCTCCAACTCGCCAAGCTCTTGCTCCGCGGATGGTCGCGTCGTGGAATCGGCCATGCCCCGATCATCCTCCCTGCATCGCGGTCAGCACCTCGACGCGTGCCCCATCCGGGATCGCAACCGTGCTCCAGCCCACCCGCGGCACGACCTCACCATCGACCGCCACCGCGATGCCACGAGCATCCGGCTCGAGGTCGAGCACGCGCAACAGACTCGCGACGGTCTGCTCGCCAACGTCATCGTGCGGATTGCCGTTGAGGTAGATCATGAAGAGGAAATTGGTTCGTGCCTTGTCTCGTCACCCAGCAACGACCGAGTCACAAGCTCAGCGGTCAGGGGAGCGAGCAGGATGCCGTTGCGATGGTGGCCAGTTGCCCACGTCAACCCCTCAAGCGCTCCAGGCCCGATCACAGGGGCATTATCTGGCGTGCCCGGTCGGTAACCCACACCCAGCTCCTCAATCCGCAGCTCGCTTATACCCGGCACCAGTTCGCGACCGTCGCGCAACAGCTCATATACCCCGCCAGCGGTCGCGAAAGGCTCGAACCCGCGCTCTTCCATCGTCGCGCCCAGCACGTAGCGACCGTCGCCGCGCGGGACGAGATAGCCGCCCTCAAAGCGCAGAACCCGCTGCAAAAGGCCCGGCCCGGCGGGATCGCGCAGGCGCATGATCTGACCCTTGACGGGACGCACGGGCACACCGGCCCCCTCTGGCAAACCGGCCAAGCCCCCGCTCCAGGCGCCCATGGCCACCACCACATCGCGCGCGTAGATCGATTCGCACGCCCCATCCTCCAAAACATCGCCACCCGCGCTGCCGATCTCCTCCACATCGCCCGCCCACTGCCGCGACACCCGTACCCCAACGACACGCTTGGCATCGGCGTCCAGCTCCAGACCGTGCACATGCCGGTGGTCGCCGAGCAGCACGCCCTCGAGCTCGCAAGCACGACGCAGCGCGGCCACGACACGACGCGGGTCGACGCTGTGGTCGTCGGGGGCTTCCAGGGCAAGGCGCACCGTCGGCGCAAGCGCGGGCTCGCGTTCGCGCGCCTCGCTTGCACGCAGGCGCAGCGCCCGCAGCCCCAGCGACTCGCGGAAGGCCAGTTGGCGCTCCAGCTCGCGCGCCTCGTCCTCGTCGCGCGCCACGACCAGCGTGCCCACGCGACGCAGCCCAACGTCGATGCCTGAAGCTTGCTCGAGCTCCGCAGCGAAGTCGGGCCACAGGCCGGCCGAACGCACACCGAGCTCGAGCACTCGCCGGCCCGCCTCGCCGAACTCCACCTCGGCCACCGGCGCCAACATCCCGGCCGCCACATGCGTCGCGCCGCTGCCAAGCTCGTCGCGCTCCAAAAGCAGGACCGACATGCCGAGTAGGCGAGCACGCCAGGCTACCGACAGCCCTACGATGCCGCCGCCGAGAACCGCCAAGTCGACCGTGGAGCAGCTGTCTTCTCCCATTGCCCTGATGCTAGACCCCTCAGAGGTGTCAGACTGGCGTGCGATGGCCCACCTGCGGCCCGTGCCGGACCCCGATGGCGAGCAGCGCCGAGCGCGCCTGGCCGCCGCACGCCTGTACCTCGTATGCGACTGCATGCCCGGCGATCGCGACCTGAGCGAATTCCTGGCCGAGGCGATCGCGGGCGGCGTCGATGTGGTGCAACTGCGAGAGAAGCACTTGGAGGACGAGTTCCTGGCCGAAGCGGCGAGTGTCGCCGCGGATGCCTGCGACGCAGCGGGCGCGCTATTCATCCTCAACGACCGCCCAGACATCGCCGCGATGGTGCGGGCAGACGGCGTGCACATCGGCCAGCAGGACATGCCGGTTGCCGAGGCCCGCAAGGTCGTCGGCCCAGACATGCTCGTCGGCCTCTCAACGCACGCCCCGAGCGAGATCGACGCCGCCGTAGCGCTGACGCCGGAGGGGACGCCATACGTGGACTACATCGGCGTCGGCCCGGTGCACGCGACCCCGACCAAGCTGGGCCGCCCGCCGGTCGGCCCCGAGCTCGTCAGCTACGCCTCCGCCCATGCTCACGTCCCGTTCTTCGCGATCGGCGGGATCGACAGCGAGAACATCGTGTCCGTGCTCGACGCCGGCGCGGGCCGTGTGTGTGTGCTGCGCGCGATCTGCGACGCACGCGACCCCGAGCAGGCAGCGCTCACGCTGCGCGGCGCCCTCGAGCTGCGACCGCTGTTGAATGGCAATGGACGACGCTAGCGAGGGAATACGGGTGGAGTCGCCCGACCCCGCCGTCGCGGCCGAGTCCGGCGGGGGCGAGAGCAGGCGGGTGGAGTCTCGCAAAAACGCGATGCCCCCCGCGCGCGCGGGGGGCATCGGCAAGTTGGACGTACCCGACGCGCTGCAACCACTCGGCGAGCACGAGCGACCCACGCCGCTGCTCGTAGCCGTCGTCGTGGCAACGGTAGTGGCCATCGGTGTGTGCCTAAGCGTGGCTACAGTCCACGACCTCAGTCGCCACGGCGGCTCGCTGCCGGGCGGTCTGTTTCTCGCCGGCGCACTGTTCTTGCTGGCATGGGGCATGTACCAACGCCGCTACTGGGCAGTGCTCGGCTTCGAGGCGCTGCTCGCCTTCCAGATCATCGTCACCTCGCTGGCCCTGATCGTGGCCGAGACACTGCTGGCGGCCGGCCTATGCGTGGTCAGCATCGGTCTCG
>DATHMQ010000120.1:0-18025 GCA_035486935.1 Solirubrobacteraceae bacterium | reverse complement strand
GGTCAGGTCGTTCCCTACGTTGCCCCTCAGTCGCCGAGCGAAATGACCTCGTCGACCGGTGGAAGCGTGGTCGGCGTTGCCGCCGACACCAAGCCCGAGCTGCTTGTCCCCGGTAGCATCGCTCGTGTCGTGAACGGCCTCGCCGCGGCCCCGATGTCCGCGCCGCCCGCCGTCCAGGAAATCATCTGGGCCGGCAACCAGATCATCGGCCTGCCCTACATCTACGGTGGCGGTCACGCCTCCTTCGTCTCGCCCGGCTACGACTGCTCCGGCACCGTCTCCTACGCGCTTCATGGGGCCAACTTGATCACCACGCCGATGGACTCAAGCGAATTCATGGGCTGGGACTCCGGCGGTATCGGCACGTGGGTGACGATCTTCGCCAACGGCGGTCACGCCTACATGACGGTCGCCGGTCTGCGCTTGGACACGAGCCCCGTCGACGATCCCTCAAACCAGGACGGTCCACGCTGGCGTCCGCTGCGGCCCGGCAATCCTGGCTTCACGGTTCGCCACCCCACCGGCCTGTAGGTGTCGTCGGCTACGCTTGTAGCCTCACTTACCCGCTCCAATAGGAGGATCATATGGCCGGTTTGACCGGGCGCATGTCAACCGTCGTGAAGGCCAAGGTCTCCAAGCTCTTGGATCGCGCCGAAGACCCCGCCGAGACGCTTGACTACAGCTATCAGAAGCAGGTCGAACAGCTGCAGAACGTCAAGAAGGGCATCGCTGACGTGGTGACCGCCAAGAAGCGTTTGCAGTTGCAGGAGACCTCGCTCCAGCAACAGGTCGTCAAGCTCGACACGCAGGCCCGCCAGGCGGTCTCCTCGGGCAAGGAAGATCTCGCGCGCGTAGCGCTCGAACGCAAGAACATCGCTCAGACCGAGCTGCAGGGGCTCGACACGCAGGTGACCGAACTTGAAGATCAGCAGCAGAAGCTGACCGACTCCGAGCAGAAGCTGCGCGCCAAGATCGAATCCTTCCGCACCAAGAAGGAGGTCATCAAGGCCCAGTACTCCGCCGCCGAAGCGCAGGTCAAGATCTCCGAAGCAGCCACCGGGGTCGGCGAGCAGATGGCAGATGTGGGCCTTGCAATGCAGCGCGCCGTCGACAAGACCGAAAACATGAAGGCTCGCGCTGACGCGGTGCAGGAGCTCGAAGCGGCTGGCACGTTCGACGACATCACCGCGCTAGGCCCGGGCGAAGACGACATCGACCGCCAGCTCAAATCGCTTTCCAGCAAGTCCGCTGTTGACGATGACCTGGCGAAGCTCAAGGGTGAGCTGGGCACGGGAGATGCAGGTGCCGGTGCGGGTCAGCTACCGGCGGGCGCCGAGGACGAGCCGGTCGATGGTGAACCTGCCGTGGCCGATCCCAGCAAGGAGCAGTCGGCATGATCGTGCGCATCTCAGGTGAGGACCAGTACCGCCTCGACGACGCTCTGCACGACCAGCTCGACCAACTTGCCGGTGTCGCCCACGCCGCCGTTGACGCCGACGACGAGGCTGCATTCTCGCGATCGCTCGGCGAGCTGCTCGCCTTCGTGCGTACCAATGGCACGCTGGTGCGAGACGAGGAGATCGAGACCTCCGACGTGATCCTGCCGCCCAGCGACACCACGCTTGCCGAGGCTCGCTCAGAGTTCACAGGCGAGGGTCTGATCCCAGACTGACGCCTGGCGTAGCCGGGGACGGGCGATTGCGAGATGGTCATGTCCCCCCGCGCGCGCGGGGGACATAGCTCAAATCGGAATTCCCCACAAAGGGAACCACCGCTCGAGTTCCGGCTCGATCGGCAGTTCTGAGGCCATCTGTGCCTTCAGCTGCAGCTCGCGCTCGGTGGAGCGTTCGCCGGCCTGGGTCGAGCTTGAAGAGCTGACGCCTGTAGCCGGCACGAACGGGTACCAGAAGCCGCGCTTGTAGTTGTAGATGAAGTAGACAGGGTGGGCCTTGGCGTCCTTGAAGGCGAACACAGAGCACAGCAGCCGCTCGCCGTGGCCGGCGGTCTCGATCGAGCTGGACACCGCGTTAATGCCGACCGCCAGGTCTTCCACGGAGCTGCCGCGCAGCACCATCCAGCGGTAGCCAAAACTGTCGTCCTGGGTGTGCACCTTGGTACCGCTCTCACCGCCGGTGGCCACGACGACTTCTTCCATTTCCTTGATGACACCTTCGAACTCGCTGGTCTGCAGTGCCTGGAACACGATCGCCGCGGCGCCGGCAGGCTCGATGTTGTGCTCGGTCTGCAGTGCGATGTAGGCAGTGGAGATTGCAAACAGGCGGTCTGGAGCCGGGCCCTTGACCTCGTGGCGGCCCGTCAGGATGTCTTTGAGCCCCACGTCTTCTAAGCGGCGCTCTGCAGCTGGGACTCCAGCCGGCTGAGCGCGTCCAGGCGCTTCTCGAGCGAGGGGTGGTCGGAGAAGAGGTTCATGAGCGACTGCTTGGTACGCGCGGGCACGATAAAGAAGGCGCTCATGCCTTCGGCCTGTCGCAAGTCTTGACTCGGGATGCGTTCGATCGTGCCGCTGATCTTCACAAGCGCCGAGGCCAGCGCGCTGGGACGGCCCGTGAGCACCGCCGAGCCACGGTCGGCCGCGAACTCGCGGTAGCGCGAGAGCGCTTGCAGAAGCAGGAAGGAGATCGCATAGACGAGCACCGAGACGACCAGCACAAGCAAGACGCCCTCCTCCTCTTCCTGGTTGCGTCCATACCCGCCGCCAAAGCCGCCCCCGAAGAACAGTGAGAACTGAGCGATCAGCGCCGCCAACGTCGCGAAGAAGCTGGCCAGCGTCATCACCATCACGTCGCGGTTGATCACGTGCGTCAGCTCGTGGCCGATCACCCCTTCCAGCTCGGCGGTGTCGAGCATCCGCAGGATGCCGCTGGTCGCGCACACGGTTGCCTTCTTCTGTGAACGACCCATCGCGAACGCGTTGGGCATCGCCGTGTCCATCACGCATACGCGTGGCTTGGGCAGGTCCGCCTGCACGCACAGTCGCTCGATGATCCCATGCAGCTCCGGCTGTTCCTCGGGAGTGACCTCTTTGGCGCCAAGCGTCGAGAGCGCAATCTTGTCCGAGGTGAAGAACTGCATCGCCAGCATGAACAGCGCGATCACGACAATGAAGCCGGCGGCGGCGCCGGCGGCGATCAAGGCGCCAACGAACACCACGTAGACGAGTCCCAGCAGGAACATCGTGAACAGCATGCGTACCTGCAGGCCGCCGTCTTTGCCGAACTCTGAGCTTCGCTTTGCCATCTGGATTGATTGTAGAGTCCGCGAATGCCGAAGTCGCCGACGCCGAGACGAACCAGGGCGCTGTGAAGCCGGAAGTCCTCATCTTCGGCATCTCGATCAAGACATTCGGTGTCACGTTCGCGATCTGTTTCCTGGCCTGCGGCGCGATCGTCGCGCGTCGCCTGCGCGAGCTCGGCAAGCCGGTCGACTGGGCGTATGAGATCGTGTTCGCCGCACTCATCGGTGGGCTGCTCGGAGCGCGCGGCTACTTCATCGTGCAGAACTACGGCGAAGTCAAGCACGACCTGCTTGGGCATATCTTCTCTGGCTCGGGCTTGGTCTGGTATGGCGGCGCGATCGGCGGCGCGATCGCCGTGGTGGCTTGGATGCGCTGGCGCGACACGCTCAACCTGCTCACTGTCGACATGTGTGCCACGGTGCTGGCGCTTGGCTACGGGATCGGACGGATCGGCTGCCAGGTCTCGGGTGACGGCGATTACGGCATCCGCTCGAAATTGCCCTGGGCAATGGGCTATCCGCATGGCACGGTGCCCACACCGCCGGGAGTGACCGTGCAGCCGACACCGATCTACGAGACCGTCTCGATGTGCCTGCTTGCCTATGCCTTGTGGCAGCTACGCGATCGTGTGCGGCCAGGAGTGATCTTCGGGCTGTACCTGGTGCTCAGCGGTCTCGAGCGGCTGCTTGTGGAGTTCGTGCGGCGCAACAAGGAGATCTTCGCCGGCTTGACGGGGCCGCAGTTGGAGAGCATCGTGCTTATGGCGGTCGGTGTCGTGCTGCTGTGGGCCTTGGCTCGTGGCGGGGGTTGGGCGGCGCCGGGCAGGGGTCGTGGCGTATCCGTTTCGGGCCACCCCGCGCGTACGCGCGGTAGCACTGCTTAGCTGCGCCGAGTTCCGTCCCCTGCAAGCCGCCATAATCCAACGCATGGCTACGGGAACCACTCTTTCGCATGTCTTCCCACTGGGCAGTCGTCTCAACGAGCGCGGCCGAGTCGAGGTGGGGGGGTGCGACACGATCGAGCTTTCGCGGGAATTCGGTACGCCCGCGTATGTCGTCGCCGAGGACGATCTACGAGCGCGTGCGCGTGCGTTCGTGCAGGCGGGCTCCGCGGCCGGCCACGAAGACTTCCACGTGGTCTTTGCATCCAAGGCGTTCCCGTGTACGGCGGTGCTGAGCCTGTTTGCCGAAGAGGGCCTGTGGTGCGACGTAGCCTCCGGCGGCGAGCTTCATCTTGCCTTGAACGCGGGGTTCTCGCCCGAGCGGATACTGATGCACGGCAACGCCAAGTCTGAGGCGGAGCTGCGTATGGCTCTGGAGCACCGGATCGGACTGATCGTGGTCGACAACTTCGACGAGGTCGATCGTTTGGCAAGGCTGGCAAATGGCACACAGAGTGTGCTCATCCGGGCGACTCCGGATGTGCGCGGCGATACGCACGAGAAGATCTCCACGGGTCAGGCCGACTCGAAGTTCGGCTTCTCGATGGCGGACATCCCTGCCGCGATCGAGCGCGTGCGGGCGGTCAATGGGCTCGAGCTAAAGGGCATCCACGCCCACATCGGCTCGCAGCTACTCGAGCTGGAGCCCTACCGTCGCGAGGCCGAGGCGCTCGCGAAGATCGGCGACGGCGTGGGCGGGTTCTCCGTCTACGATCTCGGTGGCGGGCTCGGAGTCGCATACGCCGAGAGCCAGCATCCGCCTGAGATCGAGGAATGGGTGGGGGCGGTTCTCGGAGCCGCGCACGAGGCCGGGATCGATCCTGGCAAGCGCATATTGGTCGAGCCGGGGCGCGCGCTTACCGCCAACGCCGGCGTCACGCTCTACACGGTGGAGAGCGTCAAGCACAACGTCTCGACCTGGGTGGCGGTAGACGGTGGAATGTCTGACAACCTGCGTCCGATGCTCTACGACGCCGCCTACGAAGCGCACGTCGCCGATCGACTCGCCGATCCCGCGAGCGCCGTCAGCTGCGTGCTGGCCGGCAAGCACTGCGAGTCCGGCGATGTGATCGTGCGCGAGGCGCTGCTCGAGGACCCAAGGCCGGGAGACGTGATCGTGACGCCCGCCACTGGCGCCTATGGCTTTGCGATGGCCAGCAACTACAACGGTGTGCCGCGTCCGCCGGTCGTGTTCTGCAAGGACGGCGACGCCCGCGTCGTGGTCAGGCGTGAACGCTTCGAGGATCTCACGGCCCGCGATGTCGTCTGAGCACTCAGCGATGACCTCTGTGCGCCCGGTGGCTTCCCCAGATCGCGTCGCCGAAGCCTCCGCGCCGTTCAATGTGGGTCTGCTCGGCTTCGGGACCGTCGGCTCGGCCTTCGCCACGTTGCTGGTAGAGCGTGCTCCCCACATCGAGAAGCTCACCGGACGCTTGCCGGTACTGGGCGAGGCGCTCACCACCAGCAAAGGCGACTTCACCCAGATCCTCGAGTCCTCCGACTTGATCGTCGAGCTGATCGGTGGGATCGAACCCGCGCGCGAGTACGTGCTCACCGCACTACAGGCAGGCAAGCACGTCGTCACAGCGAACAAGCAGCTGCTCTCTCAGCACTGTGAGGAACTGTTCGACGCGGCGCGCGCAAGCGGTGTGCAGTTGCGCTTCGAGGCTGCCGTGGCAGGCGTCGTCCCAGTCATCCGCGTGCTGTGCGAGTCGCTCGCCGGCGCGCACGTCGAGCGCATCCACGGGATCGTCAACGGCACCACCAACTTCATCTTGAGTGAGATGACACATGGCTCCTCCTACGAGCAGGCCCTCGCCGAGGCCCAACGCCAGGGCTATGCCGAGGCCGACCCAGGCGACGACGTAAGCGGACGCGACGCCGCGGCCAAGATGGCGATCCTCGCGCGGCTCGCCTTCGGCACGCCGGTCCACCTCGACCAGGTCCCTTATGAGGGCATCGAGCAACTGCAAACAGACGACCTGCAGTACGCGCGCGAGCTGGGGCTCGGCTTGAAGCTGATTGGCACGGCCGAGCGCCGCGACGGCGGTCTGTCAGTGCGCGTGCATCCAGCCTTCCTTTACTCCGGCCACCCTCTGGCTTCGGTCAACGGCCCCTTCAACGCGGTCACGGTCGAGTCTGAGGCGATCACCGAGATCACGATGTCCGGGCCGGGCGCCGGGGGACGCCAGACGGCGAGCGCCGTGCTCGGCGATCTCGTCAGCGCGATGCTCCCGCTGGGCGCGCCCTCCGCACCGCTCGATCCGCTGCCGTTGGTGCAGGACGTCGAGAGTGGCTTCTACATCCACATGGAGGTTGCCGACACACCTGGCACGCTCGCCTCGATCGCCCAGTTGCTCGGCGAGCAGGGCGCCTCGATCAAGTCCGTCGCCCAGCACGGCCTGGGCGAGCACGCTCGGCTCGTGATGGTCATTCATCCGTTGGCCGAATCGCGCCTGCGTGAGGCTCTGAAACGCATCGCCGCGCTCGACTTCCTACGCTCAACACCGCGCGCTATTCGTGTCATCGAAGAGGAGTTCATGTGAGCAACACGATTTCCATGGGCAAGAGTCATGTGCCGCTGATCGAGCGCTACCGCGATCGCCTGCCCTTCGCCGAGGACGATCCGATCGTCAGCCTGCAGGAGGGCTCGACGCCGCTGCTGCGCGCGCCCGTGCTCTCGGAGATGGTGGGTGCCAGCGTACGCCTCAAGCTAGAGGGAGCCAATCCCACGGGCTCGTTCAAGGACCGCGGCATGACCTGTGCCGTATCAGCGGCCGTGCGCGACGGCGCCAAGGCCGTGATCTGCGCTTCCACAGGCAACACCGCCGGCAGCGCGGCCGCATACGCCGCGCGCGCGGGCATCACCTGTGCCGTGATCGTCCCCGAGGGAAAGATCGCCGAAGGCAAGATGGCCCAGACTTTGATGCACGGCGCGCGTGTGATCTCCCTGGCCGGCAACTTCGACCAGGCTCTGAAACTGGTGCGCGAGCTCGTCGAGAAGGACCCGATCGTGCTCGTCAACTCGGTCAACGAATTTCGCATCGAAGGCCAGAAGACGGCAGCTTTCGAGATTCACGAGGACCTCGAAGGGCAGCTCGAAGCGCTCTGCATCCCGGTCGGCAACGCCGGCAACATAACCTCCTATTGGCGCGGTTTCCGCGAGATGGGAGCGACGCCGAGGTTGTTCGGTTTCCAAGCCGAGGGCGCTTCGCCACTGGTGCGCGGCGAAGCGTTCGAGCATCCCGAAACCGTCGCAAGCGCGATCCGCATCGGCCATCCCGTGCGCGGCGATGACGCGCTCGTCGCCGTGAGCGAGTCCGGTGGCGCGATTCGCGCAGTGTCAGACCACGAGATACTCGCCGCCTACCGTCTGCTCGCCTCCAAGGAAGGCATGTTCTGCGAGCCCGCGTCGGCGGCGTCGGTCGCCGGCCTGCTCAAGTACGGCGCTGACGGCGCGGAGCAGGTCGTGTGCGTGCTCACCGGCCGCGGCATCAAGGACCCGCAGACCGCGATCGAACACAATGGCGGCGCGGTGATCCCCTGTGCCCCCGATATCGGGGCGATCGAAGAGGCGGTCCTCGGTTGATTCGCAGGCGCGTCGTGCGCGTGCCGGCGTCCTCCGCCAACCTCGGCCCCGGTTTCGACTGTCTTGCTGCCGCAATCGGCCTGCACCTGGAGTTGGAGGTGGCGGAGACCGGCAGCTTCGCCGTCGAGACCGACCTCGACGTTTCGCGCGACAGGGACAATCTCTGTGTGCGTGCCTTCGAGAGCCTGCACCCGGCGGACGATTTCACTTTCCGCATCAACTCGGAGATCCCGCTGACGGGCGGTCTCGGCTCGAGCGCCTCGGCGATCGTGGCGGGCCTGCTCGCCGCCGACCACCTGTTCGAGCTGGACGTGGACCTGCTGGAGTGCGCGACGGCGATCGAGGGTCACCCCGACAACGTCGCCGCAGCGCTCTACGGTGGCTTTGTCATTTGCGCAGACGGCCAAGCGGTGCGCTTCGAGCCGCCCACCGGGTTGGAGGCGCTCGCGGTCGTGCCCGAGCAGGCTGTGCGTACCAGCGAGGCGCGCGGCGCCCTGCCCGAGCAGGTCCCGATCGAGCAGGCGGTCTTCAACGTGGCCCACGCCGCGCTGCTCACTCTGGGTCTCGCGCGCGGCGATTGGGATCTGGTCGCGCGCGGCCTACACGACAGCCTGCACGAGCAAAGGCGCTCGCACCTGTTCCCACGCTCCTACGCGCTCGCCCAGCAAGCAGCAGATTTCGGCGCGCTGGGCGCGACGATCTCCGGCGCCGGGCCCACCGTCCTGATGTGGTGTTTCTACGAGCACACAGGCGCAGTCGTAGAGGCGCTGCGGCCGGAAATCGAGGGCTGGGCCACGCTGCTGCGTGCCCCATTCGAGGCTCAGGGCGCGTATGTGGGGGAGATGTAAGTTTGGCCGGCCAGCCAGTCCGGTAGCATCCGCGCGTGACCCAGGCCCGTACTAGCACGATGCACATCCCCGCTTCCGACGACGGCTACTTCCCACGCGGAAGCTCAATGCTTCGGATGGTCCACGAAGAGAAGGCGGTCGGGCTGATGTACGGTCAGCGCGCGCTCTGCGTCGGCGCAGTCAAGCCGCTCAACTACGTCGGCACAAGCGAACACACCCGTAACAAGCGCACGCCGTTCAAGCGCATTACGCATACGGGAGGCATGTTCGAGGCGGTCTTCTTTGGTAGTCGCGAACAGGCCGATCGCGTCCTGGAGATCGTCGACGGCATGCACGAGCGCGTGGTTGGCGAGCTTCCAGAGGACGCCGGCCCACACTACCCGACGGGTACGCCCTACTCGGCCTTCGACCCTGAGCTGATGCTGTGGACAGTTGCCGTCATCGCAGACTCGGCCGAATGGTTCTACGACAGGCTTGTGCGCCCGCTGACCAACGAGCAACGCGAAGCGCTGTGGCAGGACTACCTACGCTTCGCCGAGCTGTTCAAGATGCCGCGTCATTTGGCCCCGCCCACCCACCGCGAGTTTCGCGAGTGGTTCGAGCGCCAGCTGGCCGGCCCGGATCTGCACCTGACCGAGGAGGCCCGCTACATGGGCTACGCCTCCGCTTTCGAGATCCCGATGCCCTCGAGTCGTCAACTGGCCAAGCGTATCCACGATCTGGTGATGCTCGGCTCTCTGCCCCCGCGCGTGCGCGAGCTCTACGGCCTGCGCTACAGCTCCTCTCAGGCCAGAACCTGCGTGGGGGTGCTGGCCGGTGGACGCTTCGCGCGTATGCTGGCCCCGCGCAAGCTCACCCACGGCTCCTGCATCCCCGAGTTCGAAATGGTGGCCGCCACCGAGCAGCTTCGTATCGAGCGTGGGCAGCCTACGCCACAGCTCGCGGCCTGAGTAATGCGAGAGAAACGCGCGAGTCGGGCCTCTATGTGCCGGCGTCCGTCGGCGGCGGTGGCGTGTCCGGTGGCGCCCATTTCACCATCGCGCTTCAGCGAAGCTCGGCCAAGCGCTTGCGGGCGTCCGCCATGCCAGGCAGACGCTTGAGCATTTCGTCGGCGACCGCCAGGTAGTCGGCGCCGAGATCGGGGCGGTGGTCGAGGATCGACGTGGCCCGCTCGGCCGACTCCGCGTAGGCGATCGAACTGCGCACCGGCGTCTCAAAGACCTTCTCGCCGAAGCGCTCCTGCAGCGACGCCTTCGCCTCGCGCGAGTGCACCGTGCGCATATCGGCCAAGTTCAGCAGCACCCCGAGCAGCAGAAGCTCGTCGTTGAGGCTGTCGCGTGCGATCTCGATCACCTCCATCGCCTGCTCGACGCCTTGTAGCGCGAAGTACTGGGCCTCGGCTGTTACCAATGCGTAGTCGGCCGCCACGAGCGCGTTCACGGTCAGCAACCCCAGCGATGGGGGACAGTCGATGAACACCACTTCGTACTCCTCGGGCAACTGGCCAAGCGCCCGTCTCAAGGTCATCTCACGCCCGATCCTGCCGCCGAGCATCAGCTCCGCCTCGGCCAGATTCAAGCTGGCCGGAATCACGTCCTCATGGATTGCCTCAGCGGCAGAGCTTGTACCGGCAAGCACGTCGGCAACCGTGGGATCGCTGTCGGGAGGCAGGTCGAAGTAGTCCGACAAGTTGCCCTGAGGGTCGAGATCGACCGCCAGGGTCCTCACACCGATACGGCGCAACACGTCGGTGAGCGTCCGCACCGTCGTCGTCTTGCCGGTGCCGCCCTTCTGTGAGAGCACAGCGATCGTCTGGGCCATGGCGGCCGATAGTACGTGGTAATGCGCTTCGCGAGCGCTCAGGCCTGCTGCTCAGGCCTGAGCCAGCAAGGGCGGGCGCTGCGTACGCTCGCCCGGCACGCTGACGAACGTGAGCCGATAACGGCCGACGAGAATCTCGTCGCCGTCATTCAAGGGTCGCCACTCGACGCGCTCGCCGTTGACGAAAACACCGTTGAGGCTACGGTCGTCGAGCACTCTCACGCCATCGGCCTGACGCACGACGAGCGCGTGGCGGCGGGACACGGTCGGATCGTCGAAGCGCACGTCTGCGGCGAGACTGCGCCCGATGCGTGTCCACTCGCGCGTAAGCGCGACCGTCCTACTCTCCTCGCCATCGTCATACAGCAGGTACTCGCCCGGCTCGATCAGCTCTTCGCGCGCACGAACGATCCACTCCTGGGGCTCGTAAGCGTGCAATTGCGTATGAGTCTCAACGGAAGCTACGGCCGCGTTGAACAACGAAGCCCTGACAAAATCATGCCCGCCACATTCCGGACAGTCGCGCAGCGCATCCAACGACGTCAAGGTCAATACGTATCCGCATCCCTGGCAGCGGAACGATCCGGTGCCAGCCATCGTGCCCGAAATATGCGACTCCATATTGTGCTACCCCTTCCTCTCGTTCCCGGGGGATTGGGAACTTTCTACAGGGTGGAATCCGGCGGGATCATAACGAAGCTGTCAAGTGAGCTTGTAAGGAGCAAGTAAACGGGGGTGCTCGATCTTCGCCTGCACTTTGTCGCTGATCCCAGCATACCCCCCCGATTCGGCAGTCAAACGAATCGCGCCGAAAGATCAATGAAGAGTGCAGGACCCAGCATGGCCCTGGCGAAAGTAGCGTGCATGGCCTCGCCCCATGTCGACGTAGAGCAGCTCGAGCGCTTCCTCTTGCGTCGTGGCGTCGGCTCACTCACCGCCGATCGCCACCGCTGCGTGGACTGCGACCGCACGCCGCTCGTAGGCGAGCGCATACACGTGTACGACCAGGCAAAAGGCATCGTCTGCGAGCTGTGTCGCCAGTTGCGCCGTGCAGCGCCGCTTCAGAGCGAGATCGTCCGCCACAGCGAGCTCGGTCATACGGTGCGGCTGACCGCTCGCGCCGCTTGAAAGACGGCTCCGACGCGCGAATCTCGATGCGTACGCCCCAGAGGGGTGGCTTGAGCGTCGCGTCCAAAGCGCAAAACCGCCCCGCCAGTCATTAGACTGCCGCGCCGTGGACCCTCTCACCGTCTCGATCGTCATCAGCGCCCCGCGCGAGCAGGTGTTCGACTACCTGCAGGACATTGCCAATCATCCTGAGTTCACCGATCACTATCTGGTCGACTGGCACCTCACGCGCGAGGATTCGGTCGGTCGTGGCGCGGGCGCTCGTTTCCGCGTGAAGGCTCCAGGCAACCGCTTCAGCTGGGCCGACTCGACGTTCAGCGAGATCTCCCGCCCCCACCGTATCGTCGAGGTGGGTCGTACCGGCAAGACCAACCGGGTGCGCACGCTCGGCGTCTACGAGCTCGCTCCAGCCGCCGGCGGAGCCACGCGCGTGCAGTTCACGCTGGAGACCGAGACGCATGTGCTGTCCGACCGGATCATGGAGGCGCTTGGCGGCCGTTCATGGCTGAAGCGCAAGAACGAGAAGGCCATGCGCCGTCTGCGCGTGATCCTCGAGCGGGGCGAAGGCCGCGGAGAGCGCATCACCGTCGCCGGCGGATAAACTGCCCGCTCGCATGACTGCCCGCCCAGCCAACAGCCCTCTCCGCGCTCGCTTGCGCACCCTCGCCAACCGGTCCTCTTCGATGCCTGCACGCTTGCTGGGCAAGCTCGCGCTGCTGGCGGTTCTGTTGGTGTCGATGCTGGCGCTCAGCGCTTGCTCTGACAACTCTCATACCCGCGTAACGACCGGCACCTACGCCGGCGAGTCCGGTCAGAACGCTCCCTATCTGAACGTTGGTCCGCTGATCTACGAGGTTCAGCTCTCGCGCGAGCTCAACCCGTACGACACGGAAGACTCCACTTACTTGAGCGGTCTGACCCCCGCCCAGCGAAAGCTGGCGCCGGGCGAAGAGTGGTTTGCGGTCTTCCTGCAGGTCTACAACGAAAGCTCGGCGCCTCACGTGGCCACCACGGACATCTCGATCAGCGACACCCAGGAAAACGTATACACCCCGATCGCCCCGGCCCTGACTAACGAATTCGCCTACCGGGGCGGGCTCGTCCCTCCCAAAGGCCGCATCCCGGCGCTCGACACGACCGCTGCCAATGGGCCCACGCAGGGCGCCTTGGTCCTGTTCAAGATCAAAATCGTCTCGCTCGACAACCGTCCAATCGAGATCAAGTTCGTCGATCCGCTGAACCCAGCCGAGACGGCCTCCGCCGAGCTCGACGTCTAGTCTCTCTGCGCCGGGTCGTTGGGCCCAGCCCGTGGCTTGGCCGGCCGGTGAGTACCGAGTAGTCGAGCACTGAGCGCTCGTATCAGCGCAAGCCGGCTTCGAGCACCTGTTTGGCCAACGGGGCGGCCGTTTCCCCGCCGGCGCCGTCTTTCACGAGCAACACCCCGACGGCGATCCTTGGGTGTATGGCCGGCGCGAACGCCGCAAACCAGGCGTCGGTGTTCTGCGGATCGTCGCTTCCGCTAGAGCAGTCTTCGCCTGCCTCCTTTTCGTTTTCTCCGCTCGTCTGGGATTCGCCGCCTTCGGATCCGTGTTCGCTTTTGCTGGGGCAGGCCGGCACGCCCAGTTCGGCGGTACCAGTCTTGCCGGCCACGACCACCCCGGGGATGGCGGCCGCGGTGCCCGTTCCTTCGCGCACCACCCCGATCATCAGCCTTCGTACGGTGCGTGCCGTGGCGGCGCTCATCACACGCACGGGTGTGGAAGGCAGCGCTTCGAACGTGGGCGTCGGGCGTCTGCCGCCATCTCCCACGGTCGCTGCGATCCTCGCCATCTGCAGCGCCGAGGCCTGTACCTGCCCCTGTCCGATCGAGGTCGATCCAAGGTCCAGTTCTCCCTGGATCTGGCTTGCCGGCGGCAGCGTGCTTTCGACCGCACCCGGGAGCCCAGGCGAATGGTTGAAGCCGAAGCGCTCAGCCGTCGCCACGAGGCGATCCGCGCCAACCTTCACTCCCAGGGGGGCGAACACCGAGTTGCACGACACCGCGAAGGCAAGCGCCAAACTTCCCCCGCAGTCCTCGCCGTTGGCGTTTTCGAGCTTGACTCCGTCGAGCGTGGCCGACGTCGCGTAGGGGAACACGCTCTCGAGGCTTGCCACTTTGGCTTCCAAGGCGGCGGTGACGGTCACCATCTTGAATGTCGATCCGGGCGGCTGCAGATCGTCGATGCCGAGGCCCGCCACCGCCAGTATCTCCCCGTTCGCGGGATCCATCGCCACTACTCCGCCAAGCTGTCCGCCGAGCGCTTCCGCGGCGACGCGCTGCAGGGTCGGAGAGATCGTGGTGTGCACAGCGGGACTCGGCTTGGGCGCAACGCTTGCGAGCACTCGTTCGCCTGCAAGCAGCTGCCCGCCGGGTGTCCCGCGCAGTTGGCCGTCGAGCGCCAGCTCGAGGCCGCTGGTGCCGACGATCGCTTCGGCCGGCACGCCTAGAGCTTCCAGTTCGTCTACGCGAGCGCTCGGCACGGGCCCGACCTCTCCGACGACGCCCGCAGCCGCCGCGCCCAGCGGCGAGTTGCGCGTGCCCGCCGCGGTTGCCGGCCCGTCGGCCAGTACCGACCCGCCTCGCGCGAGCAGCGTCGCGCGAGGCGGCAGCGTCATGCGTCTGCTCAGCGACTCGCCTCTCAGCAGGCCAGGGAAGACGAGCGAGTGCGACCAGATCACGCGCTCGCCACCGGGCTCGTCTTGCACACTCATGAGCAGGCTCTCCTCGAGCGTCCCCCAGATTCGCGTGCCGATGCGCATCGGCACCGAGATGACCCCATGCGCACCCTGATGAGCGCTACCTACAACGGTCAAGCTGGTCTCGGTCGCGGTGCGCGCAGCCGCTTGGTAGTCGTTGGCGAATGTGCTCGCAGGGATACGTCGCTGCGCGGCAGCGTCGATGTCTTCGTACATAGACGCGTAGTTGTCCTGCGTCCAAGCGTGGGCAAACCGCTCGGCAAGTCCCAGCTGGGGCGAGCCGCCATGGCCGGAGCCGACGACCGCGCCCACGAGGAAGGCGACCCCGGCAAGAGCGATCACCGGCGCCGCTCTTCGCATACGCCTGCGATGCTCATTGGAGGGCTTCACAGCTCGGGACGGTAGAACATGAGCATGACGCGGCTCGACTGGATCATCGTGGGGTTTGCTGTCCTGCTTGCGCTGTTCGGGTTTCGACGGGGCTTCATCGTCGCTGCGCTCTCCTTTGGCGGCTTCGCCCTTGGTTCATTCATCGGAACACGGCTGGGTCCTCTACTGCTCTCTCAGGGTTCCGCCAGCCCGTATGCGCCCGCGTTTGGGCTGGTTGGAGCCTTGCTCGCCGGAGCGATCCTGGCGACCGGCTTCGAGGGCGTCGGCTTCAGGCTTCGTCGCACACTCGTGCTGCCCGGGTTGGGCATGCTCGACGGCGTCCTCGGCGCGCTGCTCAGCGCGGCGCTCGGCTTGGCGATCGCCTGGATCCTCGCTGCGGTAGTCATACAGACGGCCGGCATGACCCAGCTACGTGCGGACATCCAGCGCTCGGAGATCTTGCGCGAGCTCAACCAGTTGCTGCCACCCAGTGGGCCGATCTTGAATGTGCTCGCAAGCCTCGATCCACTGCCGTCGATCGCCGGTCCGGTTCCAGAGGCCGCGCCGCCGTCGAGCGCGATCGCGCGGGAGCGGGGAGTGCGAATCGCCGCGCGCAGCGTCGTACGCGTGCTCGGCACCGCCTGCGGCTTGGCGATCGAGGGCTCGGGTTGGGTGGCGCAGCCCGGTGTGGTGGTCACCAATGCGCACGTGGTCGCGGGCGAGCACGACACGACGGTCGAGGTGGGGGGAGCCGAACCGGAGTTCTCGGCCTATCCGATCGCCTTCGACCCCACCGACGACATCGCGATCCTGCGCGTTCCAGGTCTCTCCCTGCCGCCGCTCACGCTCGTCCCCAGCCCGGCGCCGGGCAGCGCGGGCGCGATCCTCGGCTATCCGGAGGACGGCCCCTTCGACCCGCGGCCGGGGCGCATCGGCACGACCCAGAAGATCATCACCGACGACGCCTACGGCCGCGGTCCGGTCTCGCGCCTGCTGACGCCGCTGCGAGGCCTGGTGCGCCCGGGCAACTCGGGTGGTCCGCTGGTCGATCGCGAAGGACGCGTGTTGACGACCGTATTCGCCAGCACCACCGGCGGTGGCCCCGCCGGTGGTTATGGGGTGGCAAACGCCACCGTCGCTCGGGTACTCGCGGGGGCGGGACATATGGTGGGCACGGGGGAATGCACCTCTGGCTGAGCCGCCCTGGGTGGCCGATACGGTCCTGTCGGGATCGATCTTCGGTCAGGCGGTTGAGGGGCGAGTCCGCGGGCGTGCGCGTGGTGCCCGCCTCTCCTTAGCGGGCTTGGGGGCCGCAGCTTGCGGCTCCTCGACGTCGCCAGCGCTGCGCTGCTCGGCTACGGCGGTCCTCAGCTTGTCTGTGGGGGCCTTGAGCAATGGCTCCGCGGCGGCGATGCGGCGCACGAGCTCCATGCGCACGCGCTCGAGCTCCTCGACGCTCAGCAGACGCGGGCCGGCATGCCTGAACAGTTTGCCGGGCGTGGGGACCAGACCGGGATGGCTGGACTGGATCTCCGAGAGGGTCTGCTCGAGCGCGGCGATCTGAGCTCGCAGTTCGCGGCGGCGCTCCCCTGCTTGCGTTGCTGTGTCGGAGGCCGGCTCGGCTGTGACGTACAGGGCGGCGGCCACCTCGCGCGGGTCGACACCGGTGCGCCGCGCTTGGCGCGCGGCGTCCGCGGCTATCTGGCCGACCGCAGAAGACTCTTGGGCGACGCTCGCGACGAACGTGCCGGTGCCCTGGCGACTGTCGATCAGCCCCTCCTGCTCCAGACGCTGGTAGACCGCGCGGGCCGTGTTGGCGTTGATCCCGAGCATCTCCGCAAGTTCGCGCAGCCCGGGCAGCCGCTGACCGGGCGCGAGCCGCCCGTCGCCGATCCGAGCACGCAGTCCCCAAGCAAGCTGAACGCCGAGCGGGATCTCCCCGGCGCGGTCGATCGTCAGGTCTTCGAGCTCGAACTGAGCCGCCGGCGTCTGCCCTTGGGCCGACATCTCCGATGCAGGCATTTCAGTTGAGGCTTCTGACGCATGCGGGTCTCGATGGTCGCGTCTTGCCATGCACCCAACTTTAGACGCTCGCGGGTGAGAAACGCATTGTGCTAGTGAACTAGTACACTAGTTCTATGGAAGGCTGGGAGCCTGGGGAAGTCGTTAGCGGCGAGGTTGTGAGCGACGCGCTGAGCGGGACGGCGAACGACGGGGCGGGCCGGATAGGTGCGGCCGTGTTGAGGCGGGCGCTGCTGCCAGCTCGCAACGTGTTCGAGGAAGTGGGGGAGATGATGATCCTCACGGGTCGCACCGTCGTGGCTATCGTGAGGCCACCCTATCCGTATGGTGGCGAGTTCGTTTGGCAGTTCCTGTTCGCGCTGCGGATCTGCTGGTTGCCGTTGCTGCTCTCCACCTTTGCCCTCTCCTACGGCGCCGCGGGTCTGCAGGCGGCGAACTTCCTGACGGTGCTGGGCAACCTCGACCGCTTGGGCGGATTCTTCGTGCTGATCGTCGTGCGAGAAATTGGCCCATTGATCACGGCGACGATGCTCGCCGGAGCGGCCGGCACCGCGATCACCGCGGACCTGGGCGCGCGCAAGATCCGCGAGGAGCTCGACGCCTTGCAGGTGTTGGGCGTCGATCCTGTCAAGAACCTGGTGGTGCCGCGGTTCCTGGCGCTGATGCTCGTGACAGGGCTGTTCAACATCTACGCGATCCTGTTCGGCATCTTCGGCGGCGTGCTTGCCACCGTTACCCACGGTGGGCCGCTCGGGCCTTTCTGGGCAACCTTCTTCAACAACACCTCGAGCACCGACCTGTGGGGCTCGACTCTGAAGACGTGTGTGTTCGGGGCGATCATCGCGATCATCTGCTGTTACAAGGGCATGACCGCCTCCGGCGGCGCCGAGGGTGTGGGGCGCGCCGTCAACCAGGCTGTCGTGGCGTCCTTCCTTGCATTCGGATCGTTCAACTACGCCTTCACGCAGCTGTTGCTCGCGACACACCCCAACCTGATCGCGATCAAATGAACCGCGGTTACACCCAAAGGGGTCATGCCCCCTCGAAGGGGGCATGGGTTGGGCAGGAAGGGAGGATCAAATGAACGAAGCCCTCACAGGCGCGCGCGACTGGCTTGCCTCAGCCGGGGAGATCGCCAGCTTCACTGGTCGGATCGTGCGCGACGTATGGACGCTGCGCGTGCTGCGCTTCTTCGGAGAGGGCGTGCGTCAGGCGGGTCTTTTGATCGTGTCCTCGACGGCGGTCCTGTGGATCATGATCTTCATCATCGGCCTTGGCCCCTGCGGTATCCAGGGCGCCTATTTCGCCGTGGCTCA
>DATHMQ010000119.1:0-13683 GCA_035486935.1 Solirubrobacteraceae bacterium | reverse complement strand
GCTACAGACGGCAAGTCACGAGAGCGCTTGTCGCGACCGGCCTCAGCTTCAGCCACTCCCTACCGCGCAGCGTGATGCCGATCTGGGACGCGCCGATCTACGCCGATGGCGCTCAGGCCTACAGTCGCGAGCCCGGGCTCGGGCGCGTGGGTCTTCGACCCCGGGCGTCCAACCAAAACCTCGGCGTCGCGACCGGGCGTCTCGGTGATCGCACGCCTGTAGATGCTCTCCGACTGCGCCCGCGATGGTCTCAGCGTGGTACGCAGGACGAGCTCGCGCAGCACACACTCCATCTCGAACTGGGCGAAGGCCGCACCCAGGCAGCGACGCACGCCACCGCCGAAGGGAATCCACGTGTAGGTCCCCGGTGCTTTGCCGCCCTCCTGCTCGAGAAAACGCTCGGGGCGGAACTCGTTGGGCTGTGGGTAGATATCGCCGCGACGGTGCACCAGATGGATCGCCGGCGCAATCGAGCAGCCGGCGGGCAGCATGCGCCCGCCGATCTCCATCGGCTCGGTCAGACGGCGCAGGACGATCGAGATCACGGGCCGCAGGCGCAAGGTCTCTTGAATCGTGGCCTTGAGGTAGGCGTCCTCGCCGGCGCGCACCTCCTCGGTGAGGCGCTCGAGCTTCTGCGGATGGCGACAGAGCCGCTCGACCGCCCAGGAGAGCGCGTTGGCAGTCGTCTCGTGCCCGGCTACGAGCAGCGTGATCAGCTCGTCGCGCAACTCCTCGTCGCTCATCGGGCTGCCGTCCTCGTGCGTGGCCTGCAAGAGCAGCGACATGATGTCGTCGCGCTCGGCCAGATCGCCGGCCTGCCGTCGCTCGGCGATCTCCTCGTAGATCGGCCGGTTGACACGCTCCAGTTCGCGGCGAAAGACGCCCAGGCGCATGACGCCCTCTGGCCCAAGCGCCACCATTACAGCTCCGCTCTGCGGCTTGGTGAGCTTGTCGAGCAGGTGACGAAGCTCACTGCGCAAGGTCTCCAGGCGCGCGCCGTCGGAGATGCCGAACACCGCGCGCAGCACGATCTCCAGGGTCATCGCCTGCATCGGCGCGCGTAGACGATAGGGCTCCCCAAGCGGCCAATGCTCGATCTCTCTGGCTGCCACCGCCGACATCAGCTCCCCGTAGCGCTGCATGCGCTCGCCGTGGAAGGGCGGTAGCAGCAGCTTGCGCTGAGCGATGTGTGCGTCGTCGTCGAGCAGCAGAACCGAACTGGCTCCGAGTACCGGTAGGAGGATGCGGTTCGCTTCACCCGCATGCAGGAGCCGAGGATCTCCTGTGAACACCTGCTTGATCGCGTCCGGATCGGATGTGACGACCCACTTGCCTTCATAGCCCATGTCCAGCGTGAACATGTCACCGAAGCGAGCCTGGCAGGTCTCCAGCAGCCACTGGGCCTTGCGAAACCAGATGACGCTCTGAAGCGCGCCCGGCATGCGCGGTCCTGGTGGCAAATCGATAGATGCGTCTTTCATATCGCTATGTATGTTGACCCGCCGGAGGGAGCGGTGCACGACGGAGACGCGAGTGCAAGCAAAAACAGACATGCAACCGTTTGGTTGCGTGTAGCCGGATGCTAGGCACCTGCAAGTGCTCCAGCCGCGTCTCGCAGACGGTCATCCCCCCAGAAGAGCTCCTCGCCGACCGCGATTGTCGGCACGCCAAGGACACCGAGCGTGTGAGCCGCGTCGGTGGCACCGCGCAACGCGAGCTTGATCTCCGGGTCGCGCGTGGCCTCGTCGACCGCCTCACTGTCCAAGCCCGCCCGCTCAGCGGCCTGCAAAACGTTCTCTTCGAGCGCAAGATCTTGGCCATGCGCGAAGGCGTGGCGAAACGCCTCGATCGCGAACTCACGACCACGGCCGACCTGAAATGCATATGTTGCCGCGCGCATCGCGTACAGGTAGTTGGTGGGCCAAGGCTCAGGCCAGCGCACCGCCTCGAGACCATAGTCGCGCGCACGTCGCTCGACCTCCGCGATCCCGCCACGGCGGCTGTCATCCCCACCAAGCGCCCACGAGGAGCGTCCGTTGAGCTTGAACAGAGCGCCAAGCGACACGGGCTGCCAGATGGCGGGCTCCGACAGAAGATCGTCGATGCGCTCCGCGGTCAGGTAGGCGTACGGCGAGCCGAGGTCGAAGTAGAAGGTGGCTTCGGGCATGGCGATCCTCTCTTTCGTCTAGCTCGGGCATGCGCCAAGTGGACGATATGCGAGCGGTCGAGCGGTCGAGCGGCTTGCTCTGAGACCGGTCGACACTCTACGATCTCCCGCATGAGCACGGCAAGCTACGCGGCAGGCCTGACCCCAGCAAGAACACAGACGCTGTTCGGCAGAGTGATGGGGCTTGTGGCGCTGACCACCGGTTTTGCGACGCTGGGCGTGTACGTCGCCCGCGAAATGGGCGGAGCCGGATGGTTCATCGCGTGGCTGGTCGCATTTGGTTGCCTGTTTGGCCTCAACGCAGCAAACGCGCGCGGCAATCACCGCCTCGCGTTGGTGTTGCTGTTTGCCTTCGGCCTGTTGCTTGGTGTTGGAGTGTCGAGCACAGTCAACTACTACTCAGCCACCGATCCAACCGCGGTTCGTCAGGCGCTCGCGGCCACCGCGCTGTTCGTCGGCGGCCTCGGTGCCGGTGGCTATGCGATCCGGCGCGATCTCTCGTTTCTGTACCGCACGCTGTTCTGGCTGCTGCTCGGATTGATTCTCGCCGGCATCGTGCTGATCTTCGTTCGTATACCGGCGCTCTACACGGTCTACGCGTTGCTCGGACTCGTGATCTTCGGCCTGTACACAGTGGTCGACTTCAATCGCCTGCGCCGCGCCGGAACAGACGAAGCGATCCCGCTGGCTGCGGGGATCTTCCTGGACGTGCTCAACATCTTCCTGCTGTTCTTGCGGCTGTTCGCTCGGTCGTCTTAGACCGGCTCTCGAAGTCTCAACCTCTACCTGACTTTATTTGTCAGGTAGAGTGCTCGCGGGCTTGCGCGGCTCGATAACCCACTCCTCGCCATCCGGGTATACGAGCACCATCGCTCGCCCCTCACGCGCTTCCTCCGCAAGGATTGCTCCTAGGTTCGGGAGATCGCCACCAATGAATGCGGTTCCGTTCGGATAGCGAGCCGGGCGATCGGCAAGCGCATCTTCAATCGCAGCATCAAACCGTTGAGAGGCAAGCAGGCTCCCAGGTGTACCGGTACTGTCGGTTATCGTCGCCATGATTCGATCATCTCGCGGTAGCCGCCTCGAACTGCTTCGATCGCGCTCTGCAAAGCCTCACTCGCGGAGCCTCGATGAAAGATCTCGGCGGGCTGCTTGACACCTTCTCGATTGTATCGGTGCATGTCGTGGTCTCCGTGAGTGTTGTCGTAAACGCGTACCGCTTGCAATTCGCCACGCTCGCGTGCGAGCAATACGACCGTGTAGTCGATGACTTCCTTTCCTTTCCTGAGGAAGTGCACGTCGATTACCGCCTCGAAGTCAAGCCGGGCGCGATAGCTCGTCTCGTGTAGCCGCACCATCCTTATTGTCTTCTCCGACGAGATGGCTTTACCAGGACGAACCTCGACCGGCCCGACACACGACAAAAAAGCGCCCCCGGCAGGATTCGAACCTGCGACCCTCGGATTAGAAGTCCGACGCTCTATCCAGCTGAGCTACGGGGGCAATGTCTCCATCTACGGTACGCCAAGCACAGGCCACAAAGGGACGCGGGCGGCTCTGGGGACACGGAGGGCTCTTCCCGCGCGGTGAAGACAGCGGACCCCAGGAGTAGACCCGCTGGCGTGTGCCCAATGGATCCTTGCGTATACGCCCATGCCCTACCGCCCAGGCCGGCGACACGGACCACTTCCCGCCGGACGCAACTGGAGCGCTCCGTGAGGAGACCTCACGCGCCTCTGCAACCAGGCCCCGCGGCGGTGCCGAGCATCGATCCTTAAGCAATCTTCAGGCAAAGTATGCAAAAGTTGCATCCATGACCCCAGCCGACTCAGATCTAACCCGCAAGGAGCGCCGCGAGCAGGCGCGCGCCGACCGCAAGGCCCAAGAGGAAGCGCATGCAGCGCAGAGCGCCCAGCGCAAGCGCCTGATCCAGCTTGGCGGGGTCGCAGGTGTAGTCGTCGTGATCATCGCGATCATCCTGATCGCCACCGGCAGCGGCGGCTCCAAAAACGCGCCCGCCCCGAAAAGCGCGGCGGCGAAGACCGCCAGCTCGGAAGTGATCTCGCTGTTGCAGGGCATCCCCCAGAGCACGATCACGCTCGGCAATCCCAGCGCGCCCGTGACGATCCAGTACTTCGGCGACCTGGAGTGTCCGTTCTGCAAGGAGTTCACGCTCAGCGCATTGCCGACGATCATCAAGAAGTATGTGCGCACCGGCAAGGTCAAGATCGAGTACCACTCGATGGAGACCGCCACACGCGAAAAAGAAACCTTCCAGACCCAGCAGGTTGCTGCGCTCGCCGCCGGCAAGCAGAACCTGATGTGGCACTTCGTCGAGCTCTTCTATCACGAGCAGGGAGAAGAGGACAGCGGCTATGTCACCGAAAGCTACCTGCAGGGGTTGGCCGCCCAGATACCGGGCTTGAATCTTTCGCAGTGGAGCGAAGACCGCAACGATCCCGCCTACCCCAGCCAGGTTCTCGCCGACGCCCAAGCCGCCAACCAGAACGGCTTCACGGGGACACCGTCCTTCATGATCGGCAAGACAGGCGGGGCGCTGAAAAAACTTGAAGTCTCCGGATTCACCAACGCCGGCGAATTCGAAACGGCGATCGAAAAGCTGTTGAAGGCCTGAGAGTGATCGGGCGATGGAGCAGATCGGCACCGCCCCGAGATGAGTCGGCGCACCCTGAGAATCGTGCTGATCGTGCTGACGGCGCTGGGTCTGGCGCTCGCTAGCTATCTGACCTACGTTCATTACGCCAACCTCAGGCCCGTCTGTACTTCGGGCGGCAGCTGTTTCAAGGTTCAGACCTCGACCTACTCGAAGCTCGCGGGCGTCCCCGTGGCTTTGATGGGCTTGCTGGGCTACATAGCGATCATGGCCTCGCTGCTCGCGCCGGAAAGCGAGAACACACGCTTTGCGACGCTCGTACTGACGATCGGCGGCTTCGGCTTCTCGGCCTATCTGACCTACCGCGAGCTGTTCTCGATCCACGCCGTATGCGAGGAGTGCGCGACCAGCGCGGGGCTGATGACGATCATGATGCTGCTGGCGATATGGCGCTTCCTGCGCGGAGGGCCCGAGGAGTACGACTCCCAGCCGCTCACTGCCGGCGAAGGGTCTCAAGCAGCAGGCGTGAGCGCAAGCTGAAGATCCGCCCTTGGACAGGCCCACCTTGCACCGGGTCTGTAGGCTCGCTGCACGATGGCGTCATCTCGCGCGTCGGCACAGGCGCCCATGACCGATACGGATGAGCAGAAGCGTGCGGCGGCCGAGGCTGCCGCCCTGCTCGTAAAAGACGGGGATCGTGTCGGTCTGGGCACAGGATCGACCGTCGCTCACCTGTTGCCTGCGCTGGCGGCACGCGGCCTGAGCTTGCGCTGCGCCGCCACCTCGCCCGCCACCGAACACGCCGCACGCGAGTTCGGGCTGATGGTGGAGGAGCTCGACGCGCTCGGGCACCTGGACATAGCAATCGATGGGGCCGATCAGATCAATCCCAGCGGATGGCTCATCAAGGGCGGCGGCGGCGCTCACACGCACGAGAAGATCGTCGCGGCAGCCAGCCGGCACTTCGTTGTGATCGCCTCCGCTGAGAAGGCTGTCGCAGAGTTGCATCCCCCCGTGCCGCTCGAGATCCTGCGCTTCGGAGCCCAAGCAACGCTAGCCCTGATCGGCGAGGCGAGACTGCGCGAGGTGCCTCCCAGCCCTGAGGGCAACCTGATCGCCGACTACTTCGGCCCGATCGCAGACGCGCGGACGCTGGCCGCGCGCCTCGCGGACACACCGGGCGTGGTGGACCACGGCCTGTTCGCGCCGGAGATGGTAAGCGACATCCTGATCGCCACTCCCAAGGGTGTCGAGCACCGCAAGCTCGAGAAAGGCATGAGCAAATGAACGAGCCACAGGCACAGACCCCGAACGGGTCAAACATGCACAACCCGGCCGGACATCCCTTCGTAGCGCTCGTAACGGGCGCTTCCAGCGGAATCGGCGAGGCCGCCGCCCGGCGACTGGCAAGCGTTCCCAAAGCACAGTTGGTGCTCGTGGCACGCCGTGAGGAGCGCCTACGCGCGCTCGCCGACTCGCTCGGCCCGCAGGCAAGCTTTCTGGCGCTGGACCTGCTCGACGATGACGCTCCCGAGCGCCTGCGGGCGCACATAGGCGAGCACCACGGACGGCTCGACCTGCTCGTCAACAACGCCGGCGCCGCCTGGCGCGCACGCTTTTCCGAGGGCGGCTACGCCAACGTCAAGCGCACGATGGACATCAACTTCGACGCTCAGCTGCGTCTGACCGAGGCGCTGCTGCCACTGCTGCGCGAGAGCGCCCCGAGCGCGATCGTAAACGTGGCCAGCACCGCCGGGCGCGTCGCGCGCGCCGGCTCGGGCGCCTATAGCGCCTCGAAGTTCGCGCTCGCCGGCTGGTCCGATTCGCTGTGGGCGGAGGAGCGCCCGCACGGCGTGCACGTTGGGCTCGTGCTCCCAGGCTTCATCTCCACCGAGGGCTTCCCCCAAGCCGAGCTGACCGGACGTGCGCTCACCCGTTGGATCGTCTCGACACCCGAGAAGGCGGCCGAGGCGATCTACCAGGCGGGCGTGGAGCGCCGTCCCGAGCGCTACGTGCCGCGACCGTATGCGCTTGCCGCGGCCCTGCGTATCGTGGCGCCCGGGTTGGTGCGTCGGGTGCTCGGCGGCGGCGCGGCGCAGGTGATGACGACCACCACCGGCGCCGACATGGCAGAGCGCGAGGGCTCCTGAAATGTCGGGAGGTTGCGTGAAAACACTTACCCCGGTGCGGGGTAACACGGTTACTGCCCGCCGGACCCCCGGATAGCCTCCCGTAACGTGAGCTCCGCCGCCGACCCCCCGGTCTCAGGCCCGCAGGCCCAAGCCTACGTCCCGCCCCCGAGCGCGGCTCACCCCCACCGCTGGCTGGTGCGCAGCCTGATCGGTGTGGCCACCGTGCTCGGGATCGTAGCGATATTCGCGGTCTGGGCCAACAGGCAGTTGCTTGACACGGGCTACTGGACGAGCACGAACACGAAGCTGATCGAGAGCCCACCGATCCGCGAAGCGGTGTCCGGCTATCTGACAGAACAGCTGTACGCCAACGTCGACGTGGCCGGCGAACTGGGCAAGGAGTTGCCCAGCGAACTGAAGCCGCTCGCCGCACCGGCTGCAGGTGCACTCAAAGACGTGGTGCAGAAGGGGATCAATCTCCTGCTCGAACGCCCGCGTGTTCAAGAACTTTGGAGCAAGGCCAACCAGGTCACACATGCCCAGTTCGTGCGCCTAATCGAGAACAAAGGTAGCGTCGTGAAGCTGCCCGGCGGCGGCGCGGTGGTGCTCGACCTGCGCCCGATGCTCGGCGAAGTGGCTGAAAAGGTGGGAGCCCCGGCGAGCATCTCCGAAAAGATCCCGGCGAATGTCGCGCAACTTAAGATCGTGACCTCCAAACAGCTCGGCACGATGCAGGACGCGGTCAACCTGCTGCGTAGCCTGGCGCTGATCCTGCCGCTGCTGGTCGTGGCGATGTTCGCGCTGGCGGTCTATCTGGCGCGCGGACGACGCCGCCAGACCTTGACCGAGGTCGGCGCGGCATTCGTCGGTGCAGGCCTGGCGGTTGTCGTGGTACGCGGGATCGCCGGATCGAAGGTGGTCGACTCGCTGGCAACCACCGAAGCGGTGCGACCGGCCGCACAGGCGGCCTGGTCGATCGGGACGAGCGTGCTTGCCAATGTCGCGTGGTCGACCGTGTTCATCGGCGTGGTCGTGGTCCTCGCGGCCATGTTGGCGGGCCCCACAAGGATCGCCACGTCGTTGCGCCACTTCATTGCCCCTTACATGCGCGACCGCCCGGACGTCACCTTCGGCGTGCTCGGCCTGCTGTTGCTGCTGCTGTTCGCATGGGGGCCGATCGAGGCGACGAAATCGCTCACGGGGATCCTCATCATCATCGTGCTGGCAGTATTCGGCACCGAGACGCTGCGCCGCCAAACAGCGCTGGAGTTTCCCGACGCACATCTCGCGTCGCACACCGCGGGCGGGCCTCCTCCAGCATCCGGCGTGCCCGTCACACATGCACCATCCACTGGCACACCCCCAAAGCCTGCCCCGCCCACTGGCCAATCGCCCCCACCGAGCCCGGGAGCGACTACCCCCGCTCCCCCATCCTCCGCGCCCGAGAGCGATCCTGACGAGAACCCAAGGAGCGGGACATGAGCGACGCCGAGACCGTCAAGCGACGCGAAGCCGAAGGCAAGGACGCGCGAGCGCACACGCCACGCTCCAGCCACGCCGAATGGAAAGCGCCGAAGGACCGCGAGGATCCCGTGGCCATCCTCCAAGGCCAGGCCGAGAGTCGCGTGCCCGAGCTTGTGCCGATCCGCTACGGGCGCATGCTCGTCTCCCCCTTCACCTTCTACCGGGGTGCGGCGGCGATCATGGCGGCCGACCTCGCCCAGACCCCCGCCTCGGGCCTGCGGGTGCAACTGTGCGGAGACGCCCACCTCTCCAACTTCGGCGTCTTCGCCTCGCCCGAGCGCGAGATGCTGTTCGACATCAACGACTTCGACGAGATCCTGCCGGGGCCGTGGGAGTGGGACGTGAAGCGGCTGGCCGTGAGCCTGTGCGTCGCTGGGCGCGACCTCAACTTGAGCAAGCAAGAGGTCGCCGACGTCATCGTCTGGGCAGCTCAGGCTTACAGGCTGTCGATGCGAGGCTTTGCCCAGATGAGCAATCTGGACGTGTGGTACTCGAGCCTCAACGCCAAGGACATCATGAGCGTCGTGCGCGCCCAGCAGCTCGTCAAGGGCAAGCGCTTGCAGCAGATGGAAAAGCGCTTGGGCAAGGCGCGCGCGAAGAACAGTACGCGCGCGGTTCTCAAGCTCACCGAAGCGGTCGACGGGCAGCTGCGCTTCGTCAGCGAACCGCCTTTGATCGTGCCGATACGGGAGCTCGTGGGCCAAGCGGAGACCAACGAGATGCATAAGCGTTTTGAGGCGATGCTTGCCGACTACCGTTCAAGTCTCAGCGACGAGTACGGCGTGCTGCTGGACGACTACAGCTTCCAGAGCATCGCGCGCAAGGTGGTGGGTGTCGGCAGCGTCGGCACGCGCGCGTGGGTGCTGCTGTTCGTGGGACGCGACGAGCAGGACCCGCTCGTGCTACAGGCCAAGGAAGCCCAGGCCTCGGTGCTCGAGCCCTTCGCCGGCGCTTCCCAGTACGCAAACCACGGCCAGCGCGTGGTCGAGGGCCAGCGCCTGATGCAGGCCTCCGGCGACATCCTCTTGGGCTGGCTGCCGGCCACCGGACTCGACGACGTGACGCGCGACTTCTATGTGCGCCAGCTGTGGGACGGCAAGCTGAGCGTCGAGATCGAGACAATGAACCATCCGATGCTGCGCGCCTATGGCGCCCTGTGCGCATGGACGCTGGCGCGCGCGCACGCGCGCACGGGAAACCGCATCGCGATCGCCTCCTATCTCGGCGGCGGCGGCGTCTTCGACCAGGCGATCGTGGACTTCTCCGAGGCCTATGCGGACCAGAACGAACGCGACTACGACGCTCTCGCGCAGGCGGTAAAGTCGGGGCAGATACAGGCCGAGAGCGCCTGAAGCGACGACCCAAGGAGCCAGGCGGATGAGCGACGGGACCGAGATAATCACGCGTGTTGACTTCGTGGGCGTGCCCACGCACGACCTTCCCAAAGCGGTCGAGTTCTACGGCGAGACGCTCGGCCTGGAGCGCTCTGTCTACCTGGAAGAGCGCAACTACGCGGAGTTCGAGACGGGCAACCTGACGCTCAGCGTGATCGATGCCGAGAAGATGGGCCTGGAGCACGTACCGGTGCGCAGCGGGATCGCGCTGCACGTGGATGACGTCGCGAGCGTGCGTGCGACGCTCGAAGAGCGCGGCGTGAGCTTCGCGCAGGACACCTTCGACACAGGCGTCTGCCACATGGCGATCTTCGACGATCCAGACGGCAACCTCCTGATCCTCCATCACCGCTACGCGCCACCGCCACCGCGCTCGTAAACGCGCCCTGGCCGCGATCCCGGTGCAGCCCTCATACTGCTCCCGACTGCATGCCGGCCCGCTTGGTCGCAAACCCGCCGCACTGGCGTTGCCTCGCCCGGCCACTGACTGAGCCAAACCGGGCGATCCGTCCGGACCATGGCCCAGCATGCCGGGCTCTTGTCTGGAGCCCCCGTGACATCCCTGCGCGCCTGGCAGCGCGACGCGCTCGAGCGGCTGCACGGTTGGCGGGACGGTCCCTTCCTGATCTCGGCAGCACCCGGGGCCGGCAAGACGCGCCCAGCGCTCGAGCTGGCACGCCGGATGCTCTCCGGCGGCGAGGTGAGCCGTGTGGCGGTGCTTTGCCCGACGACGCCGCTAACACGCCAATGGGCCGCAGCCGGGGCACAACTGGGCGTGCAACTGCAACCCGACGCCCCCGGTCCGCTGGCACCGCGCGACTTCCATGGCGTGGCCGTTACCTACGCGCGCGTGGCATCAGACCCGAAGGCATGGCGCGCGAAGGTCACTCCGGACACGCTGGTGATCGTGGACGAGGCCCATCACCTCGGCGAGGAGCTGGCCTGGGGCACCGGCTTTCAAATGGCCTTCGCCGCAGCCCCCCGTTGGCTGCTGCTGTCGGGGACGCCGTTTCGCTCCGACGCGACGCCGATCCCCGGCGTCAGCTACGACGCCGAAGGAGTGGCCGAACCCGACGTGTCCTACACCTATGCCCAAGCGGTGGCCGAGGGCATCTGCCGGCCCGTGGCGTTTGTGACCTTCGACGGCACGCTCTCCTGGCGCAGCGGCGAGGACGTGATCGAGTCCTCGTTCGAGACGGTGCTCACCGCGCGCGAGGCCAGCCGCCGCTATCGCACCGCGATCTCGACAGAGCTGCCGGATGGACTGCCGCGTATCCTGCGCGAGGCCGATACGAAGCTGAGCGAGTTGCGCGCCGACGGCCATCGCGACGCCGGCGGCCTTGCCATCGCGGCCGACGCCACACACGCGCGCAAGATCGCAAAGCTGCTCGGTGACGCCACCGGCAAGGCGCCGGTGGTTGTGTTGCACACTGAGGCGCGCGCCGCGCAGAAGCTCGCCGCCTTCAGGGAGTCGCGCGAGCCGTGGATCGTGGCGGTCAACATGGTCTCCGAGGGCGTGGACATTCCCCGTCTGCGCGTCGGCGTGTACGCCACGGCGGCGAAGACGCCGATGATCTTCAGACAGATCGTCGGGCGCTTCGTGCGCACGATTCCCGGCCGTCCGCCCGAGCCGAGTTGGGTCTATCTGCCGGCCGAGCCCGTGCTGCGCGCGCACGCGGCACAGGTGGAGAGCGAGCTGCGCCACGCACTGCGCCAGCGCGAGCAGGACGAAGGCCTGGACGAGCCGCGCGAGCGGCGCGCGAGCGAGCCGTCGCCTGCGCTCGAGTTCGTACCGTTGAGTGCCGAAGTGACGCCGCAGATGACGCTGTTCGGACCCGCGCCGGCCGCCCCGAAAGCCAAGACCGCCACACCCCCACCCACTGAACCAGCGCCGGTGGCCGCGTTCGAGCGCAGGACTCGACTGCGCGAGGAGCGCCGGCGCCTGGTCGCCGATCTCGCTGTGCGCAGCCGCAGCAGCCACCGCGAGATCAACGCCTGGATCAACCGTGAGGTCGGCGTGAGCCGGGTGGAGTCGGCCAGCATCGAGCAGCTGCAACGCTCGATCGACAAGCTCGTGAGCGCGCTCACCCGCCAGAGCCGCCGTACCGCCGCGGGTTAGAAGTCTCCCAAAGCCCCCCCTGTGCTTGCGTATGCGTTCAGCGATCACTGGGCGCGCGTCCAGGGACACAGCTCGCGCTACTAGCCGGCCATGTGGTAATACTTAAGTGAGTGCTTAACCAACAAGCTGTCCCGCTCGACCTTACGTTCCACGCGCTCGCGGATCCGACGCGCCGCGCGATGGTCGATCGCCTGACGCTCGGCTCGGCCTCGGTCAGCGAGCTCGCGGAGCCGCTTGCCATGTCGCTGCCGGCCGTCGTCCAGCATCTGCACGTACTCGAGGCAAGCGGACTCGTCCGCTCTGAAAAGGTCGGGCGCGTGCGCACCTGCCACGTGGAGGCGAAGGCGCTGGGCGGAGCTGAGGATTGGATCGCGCGGCGACGCAAGAGCTGGGAGCAGCGCCTGGACCGGCTCGGCAAGTACCTGGCCGAGCACCCCGAACAACCACAAAAAGGGAAGAAACCATGAATCCACCGCAAGAGCGATCGGTCCTCCACGCCACCTTCACGATCGAGCGCACGTACGAGGCCAAGCCGGCACACGTCTTCAAAGCATGGGCTGAGCCCGCGGCCAAGGCAAGCTGGTTCGGACCCAAGAATCTCCCGCACGAGAGTCGCGAGCTGGACTTCGAGGTCGGCGGCCACGAGCGTTTCGCGATCGAGACACCCGACGGCTCGGTCTATCGCTTCGACAGCCGCTACCAGGACATCGTGCAGGACGAGCGGATCGTCTATGCGTATGACATGTATCTGGACGAGGCGCGCATCTCGGTCTCGCTCGCCACGATCGAGTTCGAGGCAGTCGGCGCCGCGACGAAGTTGCGTTTTACCGAGCAGGGGGTGTTTCTCGACGGTCTCGACACACCGGCCGAGCGTGAACATGGAACCGGGGTCTTGCTCGATAGCCTGGGCGAGACACTGCAAAAGGAGAGCTTGTGACTATGCCCACACACGACGAGCAAAGCAGCACCCACGCAGCCGAGCGCTCGCGCTGGATAGCGCTGTACGTGCTGTGTGTCGGCGTCCTGATGATCGTGCTCGACGTAACCGTCGTCAACGTCGCTTTGCCATCGATCCAGGAAGAACTGCACTTCTCCACCTCGAGCCTCGCCTGGGTCGTCAACGCCTACCTGATCGCCTTCGGCGGGCTGCTGCTGCTGGCCGGGCGCTTTGGCGACCTGTTGGGGCGCAGCCGCATCTTCCTGCTCGGCGTGGGCCTGTTCACGCTGGCCTCCCTCTGCTGCGGCCTGGCCTGGACGCAGACGCTGCTGGTCGCCGCTCGCTTCGTACAGGGCATCGCCGGCGCGATGACCTCAGCCGTCGTCCTGGGCATGATCGTCACGATGTTTCCCAGTCCTCGCGACCAGGCCAAGGCGATCGGCGTGTACGCCTTCGTCGCCTCCGCCGGCGGGTCTGTCGGGCTGCTGGCCGGCGGCGTGCTCACGCAGGCGCTCGACTGGCACTGGATCTTCTTCGTGAACGTCCCGATCGGGATCGCGACGATCCTCTTCGCCCGGCGCCTGCTCGACAGAGACGAGGGGATCGGGTTCGGTGAGGGCGCCGACATTCCCGGTGCGGTGCTGATTACCGGCGCGCTGATGCTGGGCGTCTACACGATCGTCAAGCCGGCGGCCGAACAGGGGTGGGGCGCGGCGCGCACGCTCGAGCTCGGCGCGGTCGCAGTGGCGCTGCTGGCGGCGTTCGTGGCGCGCGAGGCGACGGCGCGCACACCGCT
>DATHMQ010000118.1:0-9508 GCA_035486935.1 Solirubrobacteraceae bacterium | reverse complement strand
CGAGCACCCGCGCGTCGGCATTCGCGGTGCACTGGTGGCGTTCCTTGACCCAAGAGGCACCGAGAGAGTGCTCACCGAGCTAGTTCAACCCGTGGAGGATCACTGATGGCCCATCAGCACAGACGCGTGAGTGTCGGATTCCAAGGCGGCCAGGTGCTCTCGCTGCGTGTCACCGACGAGCAGCTCGAGTCGCTCTACAAGGCGCTCGGCGATGGCGGCTGGCACGAGTTCAGAACCGAGGAAGGGCCGGTGCGCTTGTACCTCGGGCAGGTCGTATATGTCCGCGTCGAGGACAGTGACCAGCGCGTTGGCTTTGGTACGTAGGCGTGTCGTTGGACGAGCGCCTGCTGCGGGTCGCGCGCACCTGGGGGCACACGCCTGCGTCTGAGCGCAAAGTGGCTCGCTTCTCGCTGCTCGGTGAGCACGCTGGGGTTTGGCTCGTGTTGGGGGTGACGGAGTCGCTGCGCTCGAGCGGTGAGCGACGTTCGAGGTGGGCGCGAGCAACGGGCGCTGTGGCCGGGACGTACGTGGCCAACACGGCACTGAAGCTGGTCATACGGCGGGTGCGGCCTGAGCTGCCGGGTTTGCCGCCGCTGACGAGCACGCCGACGCGCTTCAGCTTCCCGAGTGCTCACTCCTCGACCTCGTTTGCCGGCGCGTTTGCCTACAGCCGCGCGGACTTCCCGGCGACGCCGCTGTACGCGCTTGCCGTAGGGCTTGCGCTCTCGCGCCTGTATCTGGGGGTCCACTATCCCTCCGACGTGCTCGCGGGCGCGCTGCTCGGCCTGACGATTGCGGGAGTTGCGGCATGAGCACACGCATCGGCATCGTCGGTCTGCCGAACGCGGGCAAGTCTTCGCTCTTCAACGCGCTCACGAAGGCGGGTGTCGAGGCGGCCAACTATCCGTTTACGACGATCGAGCCGAACGTCGCGGTTGTGCCCGTGCTCGACGAGCGACTCGTCGAGGTCTCGCAGACCGTGCGTGCCTCGGACATCGTCTGGGACACGATCGACTTCCACGACATCGCCGGGCTGGTTGCCGGGGCGCACAAAGGCGAGGGTCTCGGCAACCGTTTTCTGGCCAACATCCGCGAGACCGATGCAATCGTGCACGTGGTACGAGCCCATAGCGACGAGAACGTGATCCACCCGGAGGGGCGCGTGGACCCGGCGGCCGACATCGAGACGATCGAGACCGAGCTGGTGCTGGCCGACCTTGAGCAGGCAGAACGCCGCGTCGACCGTGTAGCCAAGCAGGCCAAGGGTGGGGACCGGGTTGCAATTGCCGAGGAGACATGGCTGCGCGAGGTGATCGGCGAACTGCAGGCAGGTCGGCCGGCGCGCTCTGTGCCACCGCCAGAGGACGCCCCGCACGCGCTGCGCGACCTGGGCGCGCTGACCGCCAAGCCGGTGCTGTTCGTCGTCAACGTCGACGAGGGCTCAGAGGATGTGCCGGCGACGGTGGCCGAGCACGCCGCAGCGCAGGGGGCGGGCGTGGTGGCCGTCAGCTCGCGGATCGAGTCCGAGCTGGCGGAGCTGGAGGAGGAGGAAGCGGCTTTGATGCGAGCCGAGCTGGGCGTCTCCGAATCCAGTCTGCAGCGGATTGTGCGCGGCGCCTTCTCACTGCTGCACCTGATCGCGTTCTTCACAGCGGGCGAGGCCAAGCCGGCCCAGTCGTGGCATCTGCGCGACGGGCTGACGGCGTGGCACGCCGCGGGGCAGATTCACACTGACATCCAGAAGGGCTTCGTCAGAGCCGAAGTGGTCGGCTGGCATGAGCTGGTCGACGCCGGCGGTTACGCGGGCGCGCGCGATCGCGGCACCCTGCGTCTGGAGGGTCGCGACTACGCGATGCAGGATGGGGACGTGATCACGGTGAAGTTCACGCCCTAGGCGAGCGCGGCCAGCTCTTGGCGCGTAAGCCGCTCGGCCCGCTTGCTGTCGGCTTCGTCGGTTGGCCGCTACTTTGCGGCGACTGCCAGCTCGTCGAGCCGCGCCGCCAGGCGCTCCATGCCGATCTCGCGCGCCTTCGCCGCGCCGCCGGCGAAGTCCGTCGGTATGTCCGACGGGCGCTCCACGTCCAACTCCACGAGCGTCGCCACGCGCTTGAACGTACGCAACAACTCCGCGTTCTCGTGCAGGCTTTGCGCGACGCGCGGACGCAACTCGATTACCCGCCCCCGGCTATGGGGAGTTCCCTCCGGGTTGTCGCTGCCGTCGTCTTCGCATTGCCGCTTGGCCTGTTCCAGTAGGGCCTCCAGGTTGTCGTGTACGCGCAATAGCTCGGCCGCCGTCTTCGCCCCGATCCCCGGCGCTCCGGGCAGACCGTCGGAAGGGTCGCCGCGCAGGGCAATGAAATCGGGCACCTGTCCTGGTGCGATGCCATAGCGCTCGTGTACCTGGCTCGGTCCCAAGACAGAGCACGCCCCACCCTTCCCCAAATCCAAAACAGCCACGTTGTCGTTGACGCACTGATAGAGGTCGCGGTCCGCGGTCAACAACAGAGCGCGCCCTCCAGCCTGGGCCTCGACCCGCGCGAAGGAGCCCATCGCGTCGTCGGCCTCCAGCTCGTCGGCGTCGGCGATCGTCCAGCCGAAGCTTGCCAACAGGTCGGGCGCGCGCCCCCATTGCTCGCGAAGCTCCGCAGGCATCGCGTCGCGGTGCGCGTGGTAAGGGGGATAGGCCTCGACGCGATAGCGGGCCTCCTCCGCGCCGAAGCAGGCGACCACAGCGCGCGGCGGTTGCGCTTCGCTGGCGGCCAGCAGCGCGTTGACCGTGCCCAGTAGCGCATTCACCGGCTTTCCGTCGGCGCCCTTGATCGATTTGGGCAAAGAGAAGAAAGCGCGATACAGCAGCCAGGGAACGTCGGCGATCAGGAGCGGCGCATCCATTGCGCCCCAGGCTACCCGGCCGGCACGCCGCCCTGGCCGTCCACCTCGGTCGGCTTGCCCGAAGGCGTGTCGGCTGTCGCAGCCGAGCCGCCCGTGCCGCCGACATTCGCCGGCTGGGCAGTCGGCTGCGGCGCTGGGCTCTGCCCGCTCGCATCCGGCTCTGCGCGTATCCCTTTCGCGTTCTTCACGCTGAAGTAGGCCCAAGTCGAATAGAGCCCGAGACGCGCCTCCAGTTCTGGCCCGCTGACGAGCGTCCGCCCCTTCGAGCCGAGCACATAGGCCGAGACGATCCGTGGGGAGACGCCGCGCTTGAGCACCTCGATGCCGGTGAATCCCCCCTTGACGAGCCCGCTCAGACGCGAGCCGGCCGAGGCGAAGCTCATCGTCGTGGTCCAGTGGCGCAGCGGCCCGGCTTCGTAGGGGTCGGCCACGCTCACCAGCCAAGGCTCGGGTTCGGCACCGGGAAAGGCGTTCTGCACGCTCTCGGTCTGTCCGCCAGAGCCGGCGAAGAAATAGGTGACCGCTGGCTTGCCGGCATAGGTGACGATCTGCCCGGTCGTGGCGGCGACGGCCGAGTTGGTGCGAGACGTTTCCGCGGTCTTGCCGAGGTACACCTGCGAGCGGTCGTCGGAGTACACGTCGAACTTCGAACCGCCGGCGTCCGAGGCGATCGCATAGGTACGGCTGGCGACGGCCTGTGCCTCCAGCGCCGCCATCGGCCAGCTGGCCGACATCTCTGCCGACACAACGCCGCGCACGTAGGTTTCGAGCGGAAGGCTCTTGACCTTCGAGCCGACCAGCACCTTGACAATGGCGTTCGCCGGTGCTGCTCCAAGTGCGGTCCCGGTGTAGTAGTGCGTCAAGATCGCGGTATAGGTCCAGCCGTGTTCGGCGAAGCCGAGCGCTCCGTCCTGGCTCATGCCAACGCCGTGACCGTCACCCGCGCCGTCGATCACCAAGCTGGAAGCCCCGGCAGACGAGGCGCACACGCACAACATGAGACACGCGAGCGCGATCGGGGTAGAGCGTCGAATGGCACACTGCACCTGAGTCGAATCGGACAGATCTTCATCGAGCATGAATCCCGCAAGCGAGAGGAACCTCACATGATGGGCGAGCAGGCGGTACTTGACCAGGTCCGCAAGGATCTGTACATAGGCGGGCAGTGGCGCCAGGCCAGTGGGGGAAAAACGCTCGGCGTGGAGGATCCGTCGACGGGCAGGATGCTGGCCGAGGTGGCCGACGCTACCCCCGAGGATGCGCTTGCCGCGCTGGCGGCCGCGGCCGACGCGCAGGCCGCGTGGGCCGCCACCGCCCCGCGCGAGCGGGCCGAGATCCTGCGCCGCACCTATGAGCTGCTGCTGGCCCGCGTGGACGAGCTGGCGCTGGTGATGACGCTGGAGATGGGCAAGGCGCTCGCCGAATCCAAGGCCGAGATCACCTACGCGGCAGAGTTCCTGCGCTGGTTCTCCGAGGAGGCGGTGCGCATCCACGGCCGCTACATGACCAACACGACGGGGCAAGGACGGATCCTCACGATGCGCCAGCCGGTCGGTCCGTGCGTGTTCGTGACGCCCTGGAACTTCCCGACGGCAATGGGCACGCGCAAGATCGCCCCGGCGATCGCGGCGGGCTGCACGATGGTCGTCAAGCCGGCCCAGCAGACACCGCTGTCGATGCTGGCGCTGGCCGGCGTACTGGCGGATGCGGGCCTGCCCGGCGGCGTGCTCAACGTGATCACCGCGCACCATTCAGGCGCAGTGATCGAACCGCTATTGAAGGACTCACGCACGCGCAAGCTGTCCTTTACGGGCTCCACCGAGGTGGGCCGCAAGCTGATCGAACAGTCGGCCGAGCAGGTCCTGCGCGTCTCGATGGAGCTGGGAGGGAACGCCCCTTTCGTGGTGTTCGAGGACGCCGACCTGGATGCCGCGGTCGAGGGCGCCATGATCGCGAAGCTGCGCAACGTGGGCGAGGCTTGTACGGCGGCCAACCGCTTCCACGTGCACGAGTCGCTGGCTGCGGAGTTCGCCGAGCGCATGGCCGAGCGCATGGCCAAGCTGAAGCTGGGCCGCGGCACCGAGCTGGACGTGGACATCGGCCCACTGATCGACGATCGCCAGCGCGGAATCGTCGAGGAGCTGGTGCAGGATGCTGTGCAAAATGGCGCCAGGCTGTTGTGCGGCGGCGAGTCCTCGCCCGGTCCTGGCTACTTCTTCGCGCCCACCGTGCTCGGCGAAGTCCCCGCCAACGCGCGCATCTTGCGCGAGGAGGTGTTCGGACCCGTTGCTCCCGTGAGCACGTTCTCCACCGAGGAGCAGGCGATCGAGGCCGCCAACGCCACCGAGTACGGGCTCGTGGCCTACATCTACACACGCGATCTGGCCCGCACGCTGCGGGTCTCGGAGGCGATCGAGGCCGGCATGGTCGGTGTCAACCAGGGGATCGTGTCCAATCCAGCGGCCCCCTTCGGAGGCGTAAAGCAATCGGGCTTTGGTCGCGAGGGAGGCTTCGAGGGCATCGGTGAGTACCTGGAGACGAAGTACGTCGCACTCAACGTTTGACTTACGGTCCGTCCGACGTTCGCAATCGTCTGGGAGCGATCGTCTAACGTTCCGCTCTGGCGAATTCAGGGCTGAAAATTTCCACTGATTCACGTAGCCAGATTGCGGGTAGCTCAAGCGGGCTGGCCAAACAGCCGAATAGACGAACAGCAAAGAAACGGAGTGCTTTTCGTGCGTGGAGTCACAAAGGTTGGCTTGCAGCGATCCGTCCCACGCGGGGGCGCGCTGACGCGCGACCTCACAACCCCCCAGGATTCGCCGGCCTCCGGCGAGGTCGAGGCGGCGTCCCAGTCGTACAGTCTGCGAGCGCTGCTCGGTGGCTCGACAGAGGAGCAGGCTCGCCGTGAGGAGGGCGTCGCCCGCGCGACGAGCACCGAGGCTGTGCGCCGACGTCAGCGCCCGCCGCGCTACAGGGCGCCTCTGACGGTGCTGCTGGTCGCTGCCGCGGTCGTCGCGCTGATCGTCGGTGGTCGAGCACTGACCGTGATCGGCGCCCTCGTACTGGCGCTGCTCGCCGGTGTTTGGGGCTGGCTGCTGGGCGAGGACCGGCGCAAAGCGCTGCGCGTCGAGGTCGACGAGCGGGGCGCCGATCTGCGCCGCGCCCTTTCAGAGCTCGAGATCGCTCAAGCCGAGACGGTCAGGCGCCTGTCGATGGCCGTCGAGTTTCGCGACGAGGACACCGGCGCACACATCGAGCGCATCGGGCGCTTCTCGACGCTGCTTGCCGAAGCGATCGGGATGAACCCGGACTTCTGCAGGCGGATCGGCTACGCCGCGCCGCTGCACGATGTCGGCAAGGTCGCGATCCCCGACGCGATCCTTCTGAAGCCGGGCCAGCTCACCGCGGAGGAGCGCGCGATCGTGGAGACGCACGCCGAGGAGGGTCATCGCCTGCTGCGCGGCTCCTCCTCCTCGATCCTCGACATGGGCGCGACGATCGCGCTGTCCCACCACGAGCGCTGGGATGGCGGCGGCTATCCGCGTGGGCTCACAGCCGAGCACATTCCGATCGAGGGCCGCATCGTGGCGATCGCCGACGTCTTCGACGCGCTCACATCCCATCGTGTCTACCGCAAGGCGTTCTCCGTCGAGCAGGCGGTGGAGATGATGCTCGATCAGGCCGACCGCCACTTCGACCCGGTGCTGCTGCACAAGTTCATGGAGGTGCTCGACAGCTCCGGTGCCGATGCGCGCACGCGGTCGCGCTCAGACCCGAGCACGCTGCTTGCCGCGGCCCTGGAGATCTACACCGATGCGATGCGCCTCGGCGACGCCGAGCTGGCCGAGGAGGCGATCGCGCAGGCAATCGAGGACGGTATCGAGCCCGCCGTGCTCAAGGACGAGGTCGTGGAGCCGGCGATGCGCCAGATCGAGCGGCTGCGCGAGACGGGCGAGATCGACCTCGACACCGAGCACCGCGCCGACGCGATCACTCGCCGCGTGATGGCGACGATGAATCGCTACATGCTGGCTCGCGGGTAGAGCCTCCTCAGCGACGGTTCGCCTGAGGTTCCGGCCCGTGGTGGAGTAGTCCTCGCAAGGTCTTGGGGAGGTATCGCTTGGCGGTGCCGTTGCTCTCCAAAACGCGATGCCCCCCGCGCGCGCAGGGGGCATCGCCACTTTTCAGGCCAACCGCACCAAATACCTTCCGCACTCGCAGGTAGGCTTCCGCTCAATGCCACAACACGTAATCGTCACCGGCGGCGCTGGCTTCATCGGCTCGCACCTCGCCGACGCGCTGCTCGTCGCCGGCAACGAGGTGACTGTGATCGACGACCTCTCCTCCGGCAGCGCCGAGAAGGTGCCCGCCGGTGCGACGCTGCGCGAGCTCGACATCGTCGATCGCGCGGCGCTCGATGCGGTGTTCGAGGAGGTGCGTCCCAGCGCCGTCTACCACCTGGCAGCGCAGGCTTCGGTCACAGCGTCTGTCGCCGATCCTGGTCGCGACTGCTCGGTCAACGTGCTCGGCACGCTCAACGTCGTCGACGCCGCCACCAAGCTTGGCGCGCCGCTGTCGTTCACCTCGACCGGCGGCGCGCTGTATGGCGACGATGCGCCGCTACCGACGCCAGAGGGGCGCATTCCCGCGCCCCTGGCTCCCTACGGTGCCTCCAAGTGGGCTGCCGAGGCCTACATCAACACCTGGTCGCTGTCCGCCGGCGTACCGCACGCCGTTTGTCGCTTGGGCAATGTCTACGGGCCTCGCCAGAGCCCGCACGGGGAGGCCGGGGTGGTCGCGATCTTCTCCGAGCATCTGCATACAGGCAAGACGCCGAAGATGTTCGGCCACGGCACGCCGACGCGCGACTACGTGCACGTCGCCGATGTCGTCGGTGCGCTGATCGCCGCCAACGGCAACCGCGGCACGTTCAACGTGGCCACCGGCGTGGAGACCGACGTGCTGACGCTGTGGAACGTGCTCAAGGCCGCCGCCGGCTCGGACATCGAGCCGGAGCTTGCCGAGCTGCGCCCGGGCGAGCTCAAGCGCAGCTGCTTGGACACGAGCCATACCGCGAGCGCGCTGGGCTGGCGCGCGCAGGTGCCGGTGGAGCAGGGCCTGCGTGAGACGTATGCCGCGCTCGTGGAGGAATTCGAGAGTGCGCCGGCCTGAGAGCTGGCCCGACCGGAGGAAGTCCCGTAAGGTTGTCCTTGGCAGTCGCGGCGTAGCCTGAGTGGCCCGGCGATGGCCGTACGGGAGTCGGTAGCATCGGACTCTGCGGCGAGATAGCTCAGTTGGTAGAGCACACGACTGAAAATCGTGGTGTCCCCGGTTCGAGTCCGGGTCTCGCCATTAGAAAATCGCTGCATCTCGATAAACCCCACTAAACCCCTTATAACCGGAGGTGGCGTATGCCCGAGGCTGTTGACCCCCATCATCTCCTGCTGATCGGGGCGGGACCAGGAGTCGGCGCCAGTGTGGTTCGGCGCTTCGGTCGCGAGGGCTTCCACAGCACACTCATCTCCCGTCGCAGCGAAACGTTCGACAACCTCGCCTCTGAGCTGCGCAGCGGCGGCCTTGAGATAGAGGCGATCAGCGCGGATATCGAGGATCTGGACGGCTACCGCGAGACACTCGAACGGATCTTCAGCGCCCCTGGAGCCCCCGGCGTCGTCGTGTATAACGCTGCCCTTCCAGATCCAGGCCAGATCCTCGACACCACCGTCGAGCGGCTCCGAACCGCCCACGACGTCGACGTCCTCGGCGCCGTGATCGCGGCACAGGTAGCCGCGCCCGTCCTCCGGACGGCCGACGCCGGCACGCTACTGGTCACCAGCGGCGGCTTCGCCGATAATCCAGTGCCCGCACTGGCGAGCCTCTCGATGGGGAAGGCCGCCCTGCGCTCGGCTCAGACGCTGGTCGCCGCTGGCGTCCGGGACGACGGCATCCACGCCGCGACCGTCACGATCGCTGGTGCCGTCAAGCCGGGAACGGACTTCGACCCGGACAACATCGCCGAGCTTTTCTGGACCGCCCACACCGACTCGAAGGACACCTGGCAGACCGAGTATCGGTTCACAGGCGCATAGCGGGGTTACGCATGGCGAATAGGCTGCACTTCGTGAGCAGGCTCACCGACCATGACGACTTCCTGGCGCTGCGCCCGTTCTTCAGGATCGTCGAGGAGGCGCTTGCCGGGATCGTGGACGGCGCCGACTTCTTCGACATGCTGGCCGAGGACGTCGTGTTCGACTACGCCTCATCCACCCCGGTGAGTCGACTCGCGCGTGATCACGAGCGCTACAGGGCCAAAGCCGAAAGCGTCGATGGCGCTATGATCGGCTCTGTGCCTGAGTCGTATCTGCCTTTAACCGGTGGCTGCAACTGTGGCGCGGTGCGATTTGAGGTCACCGAGTCGCCGCTCCGCGCTGGGTACTGCCACTGCACCCGCTGTCAACGACGAACGGGCACGGCCGCCTCGCCATCGGCGATCGCCAACGCCGGGACTTTTCGAATCGTCAGTGGCGAGGACCACATCCGGCGCTGGAACGCAGGTGATGGAGCCGACAAGGCATTCTGCGACACCTGCGGCTCAGCGCTGTTCGGACAGCAT
>DATHMQ010000117.1:0-2808 GCA_035486935.1 Solirubrobacteraceae bacterium | reverse complement strand
GGCCGGCCCTGTCGGCTCGGGCCCGAGCATAATCGGCGCTTCAGCTTCTGCTGTGCGGTCGACGGTTGCCGGTCGCGCGCGACGCCGCCCTCGCTGCGCTTTCTCGGCCGCAAGGTCTATCTCGCCGCGATCGTGGTGCTGGTCGCGGTCCTGCGGCACGGCGTGACGACCTCCCGAATGGAACGGCTGTCGCAGGCCGTCGGCGTCGACCGCCGCACCGTGGAGCGCTGGCGGATGTGGTGGCGCGACAGCTTCACGGTAACGCCGTTCTGGCGGGTGGCTCGCGCCGCGTTCATGCCGCCGATCGATCGGGAGCGTCTGCCAGCATCGCTCCTCGAACGCTTCACCGGTGACGTCGCCGACCGCCTTGTCGCGCTGTTGCGCTTCATCGGACCGGTTACCGGAGGCCGCGTGCACGCTCGATAGCGGCGTTCCCACATCCGCACAGGATGCTCGTCGCCAGCGTGTTGCGGCTGCTTCTACGGTCGGTGTTGTCCGATCGCAGGAGCGCCGGCATGATCCAGCAGGCACGAGGTTCACGTGTTCACGAGCGGTGGGCGCATCTGCGCTTTTCCGTGATCGGCCAGCTGTTGGCGGCGCCACCTGCCAAAGGCGAACTGAAGGCGGCGATCATGGCGCTCGCCGCCCGCACATGGCAGCATCCGATCACCGGCGATCCGGTCCAGTTTGGCTTCGCGACCATCGAGCGATGGTATTACCGGGCCTTGAAGGAGCGCGCCGATCCGGTCGGCGTGCTCCGCCGCAAGCTGCGCGCCGACGCCGGACGGCAGGTTGCGATCGGCGATGTAGTGCGCCAAGCCGTCCTCGCGCAATACGCCGCGCATAGGAGCTGGAGCGTCCAGCTCCATCACGACAACCTCGTCGCGCTGGCCGAGACGAGGCCCGAGCTCAAGCCGGTGCCGTCCTACGCCACGCTGCGCCGGTTCATGAGCCACAACGGTCTCGCCAAGCGGCGGCGCGTGACAGCGCGCCGAACCGACGGTGCCGAGCGTGCCGAGGCCCGCATCGCCGATCGCGAGGTGCGCAGCTACGAGGCCGAGTACGTCAACGCTCTGTGGCACTGGGACTGCCATCACGGCTCGCGCAAGGTGCTCACCCAGCGGGGCGAGTGGGTAACGCCCATCCTATTCGGCGTCCTCGACGACAGATCGCGGCTTGCCTGTCACCTGCAATGGTATCTGGCCGAGACCGCCGAGGTCATCGCGCACGGGCTCAGCCAGGCGTTCCAGAAGCGCGGCCTGCCACGCTCGGCGCTCAGCGACAACGGCGCCGCGATGACGGCGGCGGAGATCGCCGAGGGGCTCACGCGGTTGGGCGTCCTGCACCACACCACGTTGCCTTACAGCCCCTATCAGAATGCCAAGCAGGAGGCGTTCTGGGGCCCGGTCGAGGGCCGGCTGATCGCCATGCTGGAGCATGTGCCGGACCTGACCTTGACGTTCCTGAACGAGGCCACCCAGGCCTGGGTCGAGCACGAGTACAACCGCAAGCCCCACGCCGAGATCGGCGAGGCGCCGATCTCGCGCTTCCTGGCGGGTCCCGAGGTGACACGGCCGTGTCCCGACAGCGATGCGCTGCGCCTCGCCTTCACGCGCAGCGCTCATCGCACCCACAAGAAGAGCGACGGCACCATCGTCATCGAGGGGCGCCGCTTCGAGGTGCCGAACCGTTATCGGCATCTCAACCGGATCGAGGTCCGCTACGCCAGCTGGAATCTCGGCCTCGTCCATCTCGTCGACGAGCGGACCGGGCACGTGCTGGCGCGTCTCTATCCGCAGGACAAGACGCAGAACGCCAGCGGCCTGCGCCGGTCGCTCGATCCGGTCTCCTCCGCTTCGCCCGCCGCCGAGCCGCCCGCGGTAACGCCGGCGTCCACCATCGCGCCATTGCTCGCGCGTCTGCTCGACCGGCAGGCCGCTGCCGGCCTGCCGCCGGCCTATCTGCCGAAGAACGAAGAAGGAGACGACACGTGAACAAGAAGATGCTGGCCCTCTATGGCCTCAAGTGGAACCCGTTCGCTCCCGACGTGCCGGTCGAGGCGCTCCACGTCAGCCGACGCATCGAGTCGTTCTGCTGGCGCGTCGAGCAGCTCGTCGGCGAGGGCGGCTTCGCCCTCGTCACCGGCGCGCCCGGCACTGGCAAGTCGGTCACGCTGCGCATTCTCGCAGAGCGGCTCGGCGGACAGCGCGACGTCAAGATCGGCATCGTCAGCCGGCCCCAGGCCGGCCTCGCCGACTTCTACCGCGAGATGGGCGACCTGTTCGGCGTCGAACTCGCCCCGCACAACCGGTGGGCCGGCGCCAAGGTGCTGCGCGATCGCTGGCAGAGCCATATCGACGCCGCACTGTCGCGACCCGTGCTGATCGTCGACGAGGCCCAGGAGATGCTGCCCGCCGTGCTCGCCGAGCTGCGGCTGCTCTCATCCGCCCGCCTCGACAGCCACATCCTGTTGACCGTCGTGCTCGGCGGCGATGGTCGGCTGCTGGAGCGCCTGCGCTCCGAGGAGCTTGCCCCGCTCGGCAGCCGCATGCGGGTGCGCCTGGCGCTGGAGCGCGCTACGCCGGACGAGTTGCAGGAACTGCTGCTGCATGGCCTCCAGAAGGCCGGCGCCGTCAAGCTGATGACGCCGGAGTTGATCGCCACGCTCGCCGATCACGCCCAGGGCAACCCGCGCGCATTGATGACCATCGCCGGCGAGCTGCTCGCGGTCGCGGCGCAGCGCGAGGCCCGCCATATCGACGAGAAGCTGTTCCTGGAGACCTGCGCTCCGCCCGCCGCCGAGACCAA
>DATHMQ010000116.1:0-12492 GCA_035486935.1 Solirubrobacteraceae bacterium | reverse complement strand
CCACATGCAAGTTGCCTTCCGAAGAACGTGCTTGCTGTGCCTGTGGGCAGGCGTCGAGCACGACCAGGGCTCGTTCCAAGTCGTCCGCACCGACTATCAGCTCATGTTGGGTACTGCCCTCGGCCAACTCGGCGATTGCCCCTTGGGTGATGATTTTGCCCCGGTCGACGATCGCGGCGTGGTCGCAGATCTTCTCCACCTCGTCCAGCAGGTGCGAGGAGATGAAGACCGTGCGTCCCTCCTGCTCGACCATCGCGTGGACCATTTCGCGGAACTCCTGGATGCCACCTGGATCGAGTCCATTGGTGGGCTCGTCGAGGATCAGCAGGAGCGGGTCTGCAAGCAGGCAGCGCGCTACGCCGAGGCGCTGGCGCATGCCGAGCGAGTACTTCTTGACCTTCTCATCGGCTCGGTCGGAGAGACCGACACGTTGCAGGGCGGGGCCGATGCGCTTGTGTGTCTCCGGGCCACGGACCGCCGCGACGATGCGCAGGTTCTCACGACCGGAGAGTTGCGGATGAAAGCGCGGCTCCTCGACGATCGCACCCACCCTTGCCAGCGCTGCCGCACGTTCTGATGGCACGGGGCGCCCGAGCACGCTCATGCTGCCCGAACTGGCGTGCGTAAGGCCCAGCAGCATGCGGATCATCGTGGTCTTGCCAGCCCCGTTCGGACCCAGGAAACCGAAGGCGCTACCGCACGGCACCTGCAGATCTACGCTGTCGATCGCGGCACGCTCTCCGAAGCGCTTGGTCAGGCCAGATGTCTGGATCGCGGAACCGGCCGCGTCGAGGGAGCTAGTCATCGCCGATGAGACTAACTACTGATATCCGCCGATGCGCCGCCCATCAGCCACCGCGGCGTTAGCAACCGGTGTCTATGAGCTCAAGGAACGCAAATCCAAATCCATCCCTACCTCAGCGGTTCGGCTGGCCCCAGCCTAGGCTTCTTGTGCCTGCAGCTCCTTGACCCGCTCCTCCAGCTCGCCCATCACGGCCGGGTCGCGCAGCGTCGTCACGTCGCCCAGCGCACGCCCCTCGGCGATATCGCGCAACAGGCGGCGCATGATCTTGCCGGAGCGCGTCTTCGGTAGGTCGTCCGCCCAGATGATGCGCTTGGGTCGCGCGAACTTGCCGATCCGCTCGGCCACGGTCTCGCGGATGCCCTCGACCTCCGCCTCATCTCCGTGTAGCTCGCCTTGGAGCGTCACGAAGGCAACGATTGCTTGGCCTGATTGCTCATCGTGCTGACCGATCACAGCGGCCTCGGCCACATCTGGATGGGCGACGATCGCCGACTCTACCTCGGCCGTCGAGAGCCGGTGGCCGGAGACGTTGACGACGTCGTCGATACGGCCGATCACCCATATGTAGCCATCGGCGTCCACTCGGGCTGCGTCACCCACCAAATACGTCTCATTGCCGAAACGCTCGAAGTAGGTGCTGATGAAGCGATCGTCCTCCTTGTAGAGCGTGCGCAACATCGAGGGCCACGGGTGCGTCAGTACCAGCAGCCCCTGGCCCTCGCTCACCGGCTCCCCAGTGGACTCGCTGAGCACCTGCGCCTGCACGCCTGGGAAGGGCTGTGTGGCCGAGCCGGGCTTGGTGGCGGTGATGCCCGGCAAGGGCGTGATCATGATCGCACCTGTCTCAGTCTGCCACCACGTATCGACAATTGGGCAGCGTTCCCCGCCGATCACCTTGTGGTACCAGAGCCATGCCTTCGGATTGATCGGCTCGCCAACCGATCCGAGCAATCGCAGCGAGGAGAGGTCGTGCTGCTCAGGCCACTGCGCACCCCACTTGATGCACGCGCGAATGGCAGTTGGGGCGCAGTAGAGGATCGACACTTTGTAGCGCTCGACCAGCTCCCACCAGACGCCCTTGTTGGGGTAGTCGGGGGCACCCTCCCACATCACCGACGTGGCGCCGTTGGCCAGCGGGCCGTAGACGATGTAGGAGTGGCCCGTGACCCAGCCGACGTCGGCCGCGCACCAATACACGTCGGTCTCGGCTTTGAGGTCGAACACGTAGCGATGCGTCGCGCTGACACCGGTCAGATAGCCGCCGGTCGTGTGCAGGATTCCCTTCGGCTTGGCGGTCGAGCCGGAGGTGTAGAGGATGTAGAGCGGATGCTCGGCGTCCAGCGGCTCTGCCTCGCACTCTGGATCGGCGGCGGCCAGGATCTCGTCGTAGTAGACGTCGCGACCCTCCTTCATGTGGCAGGCCGTGCCCTTGCTGCGCACGACGACGATCGTCTTTAGCGTCGCCAGCTCACCCATGACCTCGTCGACTCGATCCTTGACAGGGGCGGTCTTGCCCTTGCGCGCGGCGCCGTCGACGGTGATCAGCGCCTTCGCCTCGGAGAACTCCATGCGCTCGCGCACCGCCTCCGCGGAGAAGCCGCCGAAGACGACGTTGTGCGGAGCTCCGATGCGTGCGCAGGCGAGCATCGCCACCACGACCTCGGGAATCATCGGCAGGTAGATGCCGACAACGTCGCCCTTGCTTACCCCCTGATCCTTCAGCGCACTGGCAAAACGCTTTACCTCGGCCAGCAACTGCGCGTAGGTGATGTCGCGCTCCCCACCGTCCTCGCCGCGCCAGTGAAATGCCACGCGCTCGCCACGGCCGGCCTCCACATGGCGATCCAGACAGTTGTAGGAGGCGTTGACCTTGCCGCCGACGAACCACTTGTAAAAAGGCGGGTTGGAGTCGTCGAGGATCTGCTCCCACGGGGCGAACCAGTCGAGCTCGCCGGCCTGAGCGGCCCACCATGCCTGTGGGTCGCGCGCAGCCTGCTCGTAGACAGCCGGATCGTTCAGAAGGGCGTGCTCGCGGAAGCCTTGCGGGGACTCGAAGCGCTCGACCTCCAGCATCCGCGCCAGCTCAGAATCGAGCGCATCGGTATTGATTGCCATGAGCTATGCCTCCCTCCCGGTCCCCATCGTCGCTGCCCTTCTTCGCGGCATCGTTCCTCCGTTCCCCATCACCTTTCCGCACTCGCCTGGGTTGACTTTACTCGCCGCCGAGTGGCATCACCGGCAGTACCGTTCGTTTGAACGTCGAGTTGGTTACAACCGCAAACGACGCATACCAGGCCGCCGCCGCGGTCGCGAGACCGAGGTAGCCACCCCAATGGGTAACGGTCGTGTGCGGCCCGATGGCGCCGATCGCCAACAGGATGAACGTGATGGTCAGCAAGACGAACACGAGCAGCACAGCTGCACTGACGCGCAGAGCCGCAACCGTCATGTAGGCAGTGAAGATCGCCCACGCAACCAGGTACACCCCGACCGCGTGTCCCGCGTTGCCGCCGATGCTCTTGGCGTAGAACACGTTGAGCGCCCAGAACGAGATCCAGAAGGCGCCGAAGGAGCAGAACGCCACCGCGCCAAAGGTGTTACCCGTGCGAAACTCCCACATACCAGCGAGCAGTTGCACGATCCCGCCATACGCGAGCGCCAGTCCCAACACGACGGGCGTTCCCTTTTCGTTGACGAGGTTGGAATTGAACATCGAGAGCACGAACGTCGTCATCGCGAACGCGGCAAGGCCAAGTGGCGCCGGGTTGGCCGGCGACCACGAACCGGCGACCGGTCGCTCGCCGGTGTCTGTCTGAGCTAGCGGCGGACTTACCCCTTGCGCCGCACGCGGATGGATAGAAGCGGCCTCCATTGGACCCTCCCTTCGCGCCGCCCTTTCGGACGGGCATTTTGATACTTGTCAAGACTCGCGATCGAGGTGGCCAAAGGCCAACCTGCGGTCTTATCTATTTATTCCCGCTGCAGGGCGGCGCCAATCGTCAACATCAGCCACCCAAGTGGCCCATATCGCTCGAGATTGTGGGACGTCGTGGCCAAGCGCGCGATCGATCGCGATGCGCGAGCGCGAGTCCTGGCAGCGACCGACAATCCAAACTTGTGCGTCGCCGCGAGACGCGACATCGACAAGCAGTTGCCGGAGGTCAGTTGCGCTTACGGCGCTTACGGCGTGAACCGCCACTGACGGGCGTTGGCGGCGGCGCAAGTTCGGCGGCCGGCTCGCCTCCGCCCAGAGCGCCCCTGAGCTTCTGCCCGATGCCTGTCGAGGGCTCGTCCTTCGTGTCCTCGCCCGTGGCGCCCCGCCTTGACTGCGGCAACCACGGTATTGCCTCGCCGGCGGCCCAGGCTGGTGGGTCGCCACTTGGCAAGCGTTCCCACAGCAGGAATGCTGTGGCGACCAGCCAGAACGCCGGGATGAACGCGGTCACGAAGCTGGAGCCGAAGAGCGGCAGGAACAACAGCGCGGCGAGCATACCAATCACGCTGAGCCAGCGTGGAAGCAGTCCTGCGCGTTGTGTGCCGACCATCGTCGCGATCATTCCGACCGTGAGCCCGAGCGCCGCCAACAATCCCAGCAGCGTCAGAAAAATGCCCAGCGAGCCGGAAGTCAGCAGCGCGTGTTCGACGGCTTTGCCCGAGAAGTCGTGGCCGCTGGCGAATTTGTGCGCCTCGATCGCGAGGATCACCTCGTGGATCAGATTCAGTACCGCGTAGCCGATCCCCCCGACCAGCACCAGCGGGCGGCCGAGAGGCCAAGTCTGCGGGCGGCGAAAGCGGGTGCAGTCCTGCAGGAACAGCAGCACGAGCGTGAGCGCAAGGATCCCGACGGCCATCAGGAAGTTGCCGGCGATCAGACCGAAGGCATGATGGTCGATGTAGGAGACCTCCGCCGCTCTTGGACTGATAGCCGGCGTTGCTTCGCCGCGCAGCGCCGGTTCGAGGCCCTGGACGAGACCGACGGTTGGCAGTTCCTTCAGTGCCGCGTTGAGGATGATGGCGCTCAGCAGGGACAGCACGCCACCCGCCGCGGCGGGTACGGAGAGGCGGGCCCGCCTCTCCGTCTCGAAGGCTACGCGCTGCTTGATCTCTGGGGCCAGGGCCATCGGCACGGCAGTGTATGAGTTGCGGGGCTGACGGGGAGCCTGCTGCACGGCGAACGCTAGGATGACGATATGGAGAGCGGAGGCTTTGGCGACCTGTTCGGCGACCCGGACGAGCTTCAGCGGCGCATCGCGCAGTTTGCCGAACAGATGCAGGGCCAGCAGGCGCTGGCGTGGGCAGACAATGCGATCAAGCTTGCGGTCGACATGACGGTCGCGGCCGTCAACCGTGTGAACTTGCAAGGCGATGCCGAGGCTCAGGCCCAGCAGATCCGCCAAGTGATGGCGGTCGTGTTCCCCGAGGCCGTCACACTCGTGCGCGAGGCGCGCGAGGGATTGCAGTAGGCGGCTCCGGTCCGCCGTCGCCGCGTTCGGACTCGCGCTCGGCCTCACGTGAGGCGCGCCCGGCCGCGATGACTTCTTTGAAGGAGCGGAAGCGGAAGATGAAGAAGATTGCACCGAGCCCCACGACGGCGGTGAAGGCGGCTATCGCGATCTGCTGGCCGACCGAGTAGGCGGCCACCACGGCAGTTGGGGCGCTGCCGGTGAAGACCTTCACGAGTAGCGCCTGCTGGACTCCGGCGCCGCCGGGAGTGAAAGGCACGGCGCCCGCCACCTGCCCGACGCCGAACACGAGCAGTACGTTGCCGACCGACCCACCGACGCGAAACGCGTCGAGTAGGAACCAGAAGGCGATGAAGCGGCACACCCAAGCCACGGCCTGCCAGGCAGCTACCTCACGCAGATAGCGCCGTCGATCGCTGAGGATCGTCAGTCCTTGACGGACACGGATCCAGAACGCCTTGACGCGCACGGACAGCAGCGCGAAAGCCAGGAGACCCAAGACCGCCAGCAGCGTGATCAGAAAGAGCGTGAAGCGGAAATGCTCGGCCAGATATGAGATGTCGAAGGAGTTCAGCTTCGAGAAGTCCGGCGGCTTGGGAAAGACGCCCTGGCTGAAGGCGAAGATGAGCACGAACACGCCCACGCTCACGTCGAAGACCGCCTCGACGAAGAAGGCCGCGGCGACCGTCGGATAGGAGGAGCCTGGGATCGAACTCTTGGCGAGAAACAGCTTGATGATGTCCCCGCCGCGCGCGGGCACGACGTTGTTGAAGCCGACAGCGGCGACATATGCGCCCCAAATGCGCCGCCACTGGATGCGGACCGCCGGATAGGCAGCCCGCAGACTGTGAAAGAAGGCGCGCGAGCGCAGCGTCAGATTCAGACCGAAGAACAACAGGCCAAGCGTGAGCGCACCCCAGTGGACCGCCGCCAGATCGGAGAAGAACTGGCCGGCGGCTTCGACGAACGAGTCGAAGCTGCTTGTGATCGAGGTCGATGCGATGGGCACAGACCAAGCCTACGGTCCTCCGCGTCAGAAGCCGCTAGAAGTCCTCATCGTCCTCGGGCTCGAGGCCTTCCTCGTCGAGATCGACGTCGAGCTCGTCGCTGTCGAGCTCGTCTGCGTCGTCCCAATCCTCATCGTCGAACTCGTGCTCGGAGACCTCGAGGATCGCACCTGCGTGCATGTCGCTCTCCCTTCTAGAAGCGAACGTTGACGGTCTCCCATATATACCTGACGGGCATGCGCATGACAGTCGGATGAGGCGACAGCCAGTGTTCGTGCTTCTGACTCAGCGCATGATCGATGGCGACCAAAGCTATGCGAGCCCGCGGATCAAGCGGAGGCGTTGCGCACAACTGCTGGAAGGGACTGCGACTACCGGCGCCTAGCGGAGGGCTGCAGCTCAGGATTAGCCCAGCCGCCGTCGGTCGGATTGACGTTGACGCCGGGCGGGACGATCTCGTCGATCCGGTCGAGAACCTCCTCGCTCAGTTCGATGTCGGCTGCGCCAAGCTGGGACTCCAGGTGATCCATCGTCCGCGGCCCGACGATTGCAGCGGTCACGGCAGGGTGGCGAATCACGAATGCGAGCGCCATCTCGATCAGGCTGATGCCCGCCTCCTCGGCGAGGAGGCCGAGCGCGTCGGCAGCATCCAGCTTGCGCTGGTTGGCCGGGATCGACATGTCATAACGCGACGGGATCATCTGCGCGCGGCGCGACGTCGGGATCTCGATGTCCTTGCGATAGCGACCCGACAGCCAGCCGCCCGCGAGCGGGCTCCAGGGGATAACGCCCATGCGGTGGCGCCGACAACTGGGCAGCACGTCGTTCTCGATCTCGCGCACGAGCATCGAGTAGGGCGGCTGCTCGCAGACGAAGCGCTCGCGACCGCGCTCGTGCGCCACCCACTGCGCCTCGACGATCCTGCTTGCCGGGAACGTCGAGGAGCCGATGTAGCGAACCTTGCCGGCGTGCACGAGGTCGCTCAGGGCGCCGAGCGTCTCATCGATGTCGGTATCGAGCTCGGGACGGTGGATCTGGTAGAGGTCGATCCAGTCTGTTTTCAAACGGCGCAGGCTGTTCTCGACCTCTTTGACGATCCAGCGGCGCGAGTTGCCGAACTCGTTTGGGTCGTCTCCCATGCTGCCGTGCACCTTGGTGGCCAGCACCACGTGCTCGCGCTTGCCACCCGCCAGCGCCTTGCCGACGATTTCCTCGGACTCTCCGCGCGAGTAGACATCGGCGGTGTCGATGAAGTTGATCCCGGCGTCGAGCGCGCGATCAATGATCTTGATGGAATCCTCGTGGTCGGTGTTACCCCATGCGCCGAACATCATCGCGCCGAGGCACAGGGGGCTGACCTTGACTCCGGTGTGGCCCAATTGACGAAGCTCCATGCCAGGACTGTAACGTGCGCGGGCCGTCCTTCCGGCGTCAGAGGCTCGGCCAACTTCGAACAGATAGCCCTCAGTCGCTGAACCCCGCGATCCGTTGCGCACACACCCTAGGCCGCCATACCTCTTGCGGGCCTGCCTACGGTGTAGCGCCTGCTGGAGCGGTCGTCGTCCCGGTGGTGGACGGCTTGCTGGTTGTCCCCGTCGTCGTTGTGGTCGTTGTTTGAGCAGGCGTGGTGACTGTCTTTGCCGGCGTCGTTACGGTCGTCGTGGGGGCTGTGACCGTCTTCTGCTGAGTTACCGTCGTCGGGTTGACCGTCGTCGAGTGGCCGATGCTGAGCGATTGATTTGTGACCGTCGGGGTCGGTTTGGAGCTTTTGTTGGAGACCAATACGACGACCAGGACAACCAGCGCGATGACGACCGCGACTGCGACTGCAATCGCCCAGCCATTGCCACCGCCCTGATTGTCGACGGGAGGTGGGTAGCCGGTTCCGGGCGGCACGGGTGGGCCACCAGGGCCAGATGTTGCGGGCTGGTAGCCACTGCCGGGTGGAGCGGGCGGATATCCCGCGCCCGATGTGGGCTCGCCCGTGCCTGGAATCGGCGGCGGCAGCGGTGGTTCGCCTGCGGGACGGTCATTACCATCGTTCAAGGCCGACTCCCCTCATCTGTGTCACGCCGATACACACCAGCTCGGGCATTGCGCGTTGCCGCACCGAAATCGGCGCCTGCTCGGCGCCCGAACTTCACATTCACCTTACCCGGGACTCGCCGCTGCTACACAAGCCGCAGATTGCAGCCTCCTAGAGCAGCTCGACAAGGCGGCGCGCCGCCCGGGCAGCGCCGTCGACCTCCACGTCGCGGTAGTCGACTTGACGGCCGATCTCCTGTGCGATCGCCGCCGCGATCAGCTCTGGTGGAGAATCGTCGTAATCCATACGGCGACCGGCTCCGTAGCGTTCCAATCGGTGGCGGACGTGGAAGTTCTGCTCGAAATGATGGCGTAGCGGGAAGTAGAGAAACGGTCGCTTCTGCGTTGTCAGCTCCATCGAGGTCGTAAGGCCACCCTGCACCACCGCCAGGTCGCAGGCGGCCAGGTGGCGGTAGAGGTTGTGCACATAGGGGACCACTTCGAGCCCCTCGTGAGTGGGAAGCGACCGCGGATCGATACGGGGGCCGGCGACGACGATCATGCGCAGATCCGGCACGCCTTCCTTGGCATGCGGGAAGGCGGCGATCACCCGGCGCAGCAGGTCCGCGCCGACGCCAGAGCCGCCGACGGTGACGATGCACACGCGCTCGTCGTCTGAGTAGCCGAGCTCTGCGCGCAGCTTGGTGCGCTCGCCTAGGTCAGCCGGATCGAAGCCGGTGACATAGCCGGTGAAGTCGAAGTGGCGTTCGGTCCAGTCCCTGATCATTGGCAGCTCTGCGCCAAGTCGCTCGGCAACGATGTCGTCGGGGCTGCCCACGAACAGGGCCAGGTCGCGCACCTCGGGGTGCTCGGCGACGTGGTCGACCATGTCGGCGTTGTAGTCGGCGGTCACGTAACGCGCATGCGCGTCGTCGTCGCCCATCGGCAGGAAGCCGACGAAGTCGGTCAGCCACACGAACGGGACCTTCTTCTCGCGCGGGTTCTCGTGCAGGTAGTAGTCGAGCTCCCAGGCCTCGTCGCCGATCCACAGGTCGTAGCGCTGCTCGCGCACGATGTCGTGGAACAGCATGAAGTTGGCCGCCAGGATCTCGTCCATGCGCCGCAACGCATGGAAGCAGTTCAGGTCGTGCTCGGCGGACTCCGACTCGAAGTGCTTGGACTCGTTGGCCAAGTGGCGGCTGGCGGGATGGATGCGCTCGCCCTCGGACTCGAGGACCCGGGTGACCGGGTCCTGGGCCAGCCAGTCGATCTGCAGATCGGGGTGCAGAGCGCGTAGTTCGCGCGCGATCGCAACGTCGCGCTGGGCGTGCCCGAGGCCGATCGGCGAGCAGACGAACAGCGCACGCGGACGACCGTCCGGGCGGAACACCGTTGGGTCGCGTGGCGTGCGCGGGCGCTTGAAGGCGTCCTCCGCGAACTCGCGCAACATCAGATTGAAGCCGACGGGCTTGCGGCCGTGCTGTATGTGCCCGGCGCCTTTGACCGTCACGAACTTGCCTGCGCTGAGACGCGCGAGCGCGCGAGCGTCACGCGGTGGCGTGATCATGTCGCGATCGCCGCAGACCACCAGTACCGGGCACTCCAGGCTTTGCGCGAGCCCGCGCAGCTCTCGCGGCGCGTTGGCGCGGTGGGCGGATTGCTCGTCGAGGACCGTGGCTGCCAAAGTCTTCGGGTCGGTTTCGAGCGCCCAGCCCACGCCATCCTCGATCGCCTTGGTGGAATGCAGCTCCGGTAGGGCTCTGGAGACGAACCACTCAGCGAACAACGGATAGTCCCGATGCCAGTGGACGGCGCTGAAGCGGCCCCACCAGCGGTAGAGCCGGGGGCTGATCGCCGGTCGTGCAAACGCCCACCAGACGAGCTTGCTGCGCATAAACCACAGGTGCGAGGGGGTATAGGGGAACATCGGGCCCGTGAAGACCGCGCCGAGCACCCGCTCGGGGGCGAGCCGCGCGAGCTCGAGCTGGTAGCGGGCGCCCGCCGAGACGCTCACCATCACCGCCGACTCCGTGCCGGTGGCGTCCATCACCGCCAGACAGTCGCGAGCGAACTCGACGGCCCTATAACGGCGTGGATCTCCCGGACGGTCAGAGCGCCCGTTGCCCAGGCCGTCCATGGTCAACACCCGGAAGTGACGCGCCAGGTAGGGGATCTGCATCTTCCAGTGGCGCGAATGGAACATCGACCAGGTAGGAAGGAGGAAGATCGTCTCCTCGCCCTCTCCGTAGACCTCGTAGAACAGTCGCTGCCCGTTTCGCTCGACGAAGCCTTCGCTGTCCGGGTAGCGCGCCCGGCTCTGCTCCCCATCGCGGCCGACGATCCGACCGGGCTCCTCGGCCACGACCGCCGCGACGGTTCCAGTCTGTACCGTCGCGACGTCGATGGTCGGGTTCCCCTCTCTTGCCTGTCTGACTTCGAGGCTCACGGCGGAGTTCCCGGCTCCTGCCTGCCCATTCGGGCGCTCACGGCCGCGCCTCGAGCACCAGATTGAAAGGCGTCTCGGCGGCGCGACGTACGCGGCTGAAGCCGCCTTCGCCCAAGACCTCGGTAAGGCGCTGCTCGCCAGCCTGGGCGCCAAGCGCCAGGCCCACCTCTTGACTCAATGAGGCGGGCGTGCAAAGCATCGTCGAGCCGCCATAGAAGATGCGCCCAACAGGGTTGAGGTTCTCCTCGATCGCGTCGCCCGCCAAGGGCTCGACGACCATCCACGTGCCATCGGCGTCGAGCTGCTCGCGCACGTGAGACGCGGCGCCCACCGGGTCGCCCATGTCGTGCAGGGCGTCGAACACACACACCAGGTCGAACGGCCCGCCGCCGAAGTCCTTGGCCGAGGCGACCTCGAAGCTCACGCGATCCGCCACTCCGGCGCGCTCGGCGGCGGCGCGAGCGGCCCGCACGGAGCCCTCGTGATAGTCCGATCCCACGAACCGAGAGGCCGGGAACGCCTTAGCCATCAGGATCGTCGAGGCTCCGTGGCCGCAGCCGATGTCCGCGACCAGGGCGCCGGCTGAGAGCTTGTCGAGCACGCCGTCGAGCGCGGGCAGCCAGGCATCCACCAGGTTTGCCAGATAGCCGGGCCTAAAGAATCGCTCGGTGCCGGCGAACAGGTCGTGGTGGTGCTCGTGCCAGCCGAAGCCCTCGCCCGAGCGGAAGCGTTCGGCGATCTGCGACTCGTCCTTGACGGTGGCCGCCACCAGTTGAAAGGCGCCTGGGATGAACGCCGGGCTGTTTTCGTCAGCCAAAGCCATCGCTTGCTCTGGCGGCAGCCTGAAGGTGCCCGTGGGTGCGTCGTACTCGACGTAGCCGCTGGCCGCCTGCTGGCACAACCACTCGCGGATGTAGCGCTCGTGACAGTCGGTGCGCTCGGCCAGTTCCTGGGGGGTGACCGGCTCGCTGTCTGCCATCGCCTTGTACAGGCCGAGCTTGTCGCCGATCAGGACCAGCGGCGTGGTGATCGCCGCGCCCAGGTCGCCTACGAACTGGCCCATGAACTCTTCGAGCTTTGCTTCGTCGATTTCTACTGCGCTCATCGTGCTTTCCTCCGATTGGTTGATTTGGGGGATGTCTTGTTGTTGTTCCCGGTCTTGCCCTTCTCCAGCGAGCTGAGCCATGCGTCGATGGCTGTGAGCAGAGCCTCGTGGCCGCGGTCGAAGCCGAGCAGCCGCTCGAACAAGAGGCCCTGGTTGAACTGCGAGACCAGCGCTGCCCAGCTCTCAGCCGAGAACGGGCTGTCCTCGATGTCGTACTCCTCGATTGCCTCGGCGAGCGCGTCACGAAGCACGGTGCGCCAGCTGTCGGTGACGCCTTGCAGGCGCTCGCGCAGCTCAGGCTTGTTCCAGGCGAGCGCTTGCAGCTCCGCCCAGATCTTGGGGTAGCCCGAAGCTAGGTCCTCATCGATGAAGGCCATCGCGGTGCGCCACTTCTCGATGAAGGGTGCCTCGCTGCCATACATCGCGCGCTGGCGCTCGAGAATGCGTGCGGTGAACCGCTCCAGCGTCTGCAGCAACAGCTCGTCGACCGAGCCGAAGTAGTAGTGCACGAGACCATGGTTCTGCCCGGCCTCCCGGGCAAGCTGCCGCGTCGAGATCCCCGTTGCACCCTCCTTTACAAGCAGGCGCTCAGCGGCATCGAGGAACGCCTCGACGTTGGCCTCCCTGATCGAAGGGCGGCT
>DATHMQ010000115.1:0-2917 GCA_035486935.1 Solirubrobacteraceae bacterium | reverse complement strand
AAGCCGTCCCTGCCGCGCGTTGCGGGCTTCGGTCTCGAGCCGATTGACGAGATCGACCACGTTGTAGAACCGCCCGCGGCTGCCAGATCGAATGCAACTTCGGGCGATGGCGATTGCCAAGTGGGTTTTGCCGGTGCCGGTCGAGACAGCGTCACAATGCCGGGTGTCCGGCGGTCGAGGTTTTGATCCTCTATCCGTTTCATCCACGGGCTGGGCATATGGTGCAGGTCGAGCACCGCAAGCGCTTCGCCGGCGAGGACCATTTGGTCGTGGTGCAGCCGGACGGGACACTCGCCCTGATCCCGGCCTGGATGAGCGAGGATATTGCTCGTTCTGCAACGCTCACAACAAGCCCACGGTTGGCTATCGGAAGGCTCGTCGAGCTGCGCGCGCGAATCGATGCGCTTATCGCCTCTCAAGGCGGGGCATTGCCCTCGCGCGAAGGAGGTGATCATGCAACCAAGACGCCACTTGCAACGGAGCCTGTTCGAGGAGGGTCGCAAGACGCCGGATATTCCGGCGTCGGGGAGAAGCACTCTCGTTCGTCTGATCGAGGGCCTGTTGATCGAGGCCCTCCCCGACGGCGCCAACATCAAGACGGGCACCCCAACTACAGAGACCGGGGAGGCCGCTCATGAGCAAGATCACGGCTGAGCACCTCGCCCGTCAGGCCGTTGTCTACATCCGTCAGTCGACGCCTGATCAGGTCCTCCACAACCTGGAAAGTAAGCGCCGGCAGTACACTTTGCCGGAGCGCGCGCGACAGCTGGGCTGGGGCGATGTTGCCATCATCGATGACGATCTCGGCCGCTCCGGTAGTGGCGTCGAGCGGCCTGGCTTCGAGAAGCTTCTGGCCGCCATCTGTGAGGTGCGCGTCGGAGTGGTGGTCTCGATCGAGGCCTCGCGGCTCGCACGCAACGGTCGCGACTGGCACACGCTGCTCGAGTTCTGCGGTCTCGTTGGCACACTGATCGCCGACGAGGACGGCGTCTACGATCCGCGACAGCCCAACGATCGCCTGTTGCTCGGCATGAAGGGCACCATGAGCGAGATGGAGTTGTCGGTGCTACGCCAGCGCTCGCTCGAAGCGCTGAAGCAGAAGGCGCGCCGGGGTGAACTGTTCATGACGGTCGCCATCGGCTACGTGCGGGTCGGCCACAACCGCATCGAGAAGGACCCGGATCGGCGCGTCGGTGAGGCAATCGTGCTTGTCTTCGCCAAGTTCGCCGAGATGCAGTCGGTGCGTCAAGTGCACCTCTGGTTCAGGCACGAGCGCATTCCATTGCCAGCTGTCATCTATGGCGCCGAAGGCCGCCTGATCGAGTGGAAGCTACCGGTCTACAACACGATCCTGCACATTCTGACCAACCCAATCTATGCCGGCGCGTATGCATTTGGGCGCACCGGCAGCCGCATCAGCATCGAGGCCGGCCGCAAGAAGGTGGTTCGCGGCTTCAAAAAGGAGCGCAAGGATTGGGAGGTGTTGATCCCGAATCATCATGAGGGTTATCTGAGCTGGGCGGATTATGAGAGGAACCTCGGCCTGATTGCGGACAACGCCAACGGCAAGAACCCGATGAGCCGCGGTGCCCTGCGCCGAGGTGAGGCTCTGCTCGCCGGCCTGCTGCGCTGTGGCCATTGTGGGCGCAAGCTGCACGTCGCCTACTCCGGCAAGGACGGCAACACCGGTCGCTACCATTGCCGGGGCGGCGCCAACAATCATGGCGGTGACCCTTGCATCTCGTTCGGCGGCATGCGGATCGATCGCGACGTGGCCGCCGAGGTGATCGAGCGCCTGCAGCCGCTCGGCATCGAGGCGGCGCTCGCCGCGCAGGCTGCGCGCACTCGTGCGAACGAAGACAAACGCGGGCAAGTCGAGCTAGCGGTGGAGCAGGCTCGCTATGAGGTGGGGCGCGCGCGCCGCCAATACGATGCCGTCGATCCCGACAATCGCCTCGTCGCCGCCGAGCTGGAAAAGCGCTGGAACGACCGGCTGGCGGTCGTGCGCAATCTGGAGACCGAGCTGGAGGGGCTGACGGCTTCGCCCGCTACGGATCTCACACCTGCCGATAGGGAGAGGCTGATGACGCTAGGCGCCGACCTGGAGCGTGCTTGGTCAAGCGCCGGCGTTGCACCCGAGACGCGCAAGCGAATCGTGCGAACGCTGATTGACGAGATCGTCGTCCGCGTCGAGGACAACGCTCTCGATTTGGTGATCCGCTGGCACGGCGGTGACCACTCTGCTCTCAAGGTCAAGAAGAATCGCTCCGGCCAGCACCGCTGGAGCGCACCCGGAGAGACAGTCGATCTGGCGCGCGTACTGGCGCGGCAGATGCCGGACAAAGCGATCGCGTCAGTGCTCAACCGCGCCGGCAAGACCACGGGGCGCGGCAATGGCTGGACCAAGTCGCGCGTGTGCAGCTTGCGCAGCCACAACGACATCGCAGCCTATCGCGAAGGCGAGCGCCGCGAGCGCGGCGAGGTTACTATGGACGAGGCGGCCGCGGCTCTGTCCGTCAGCCCATCGACCGTGCGACGTCTGATCAAGGACGGCCAGCTCGCGGCCAGCCAGCTTTGCAAAGGGGCACCCTGGATAATCAAAGCGGCCGATCTCGAGCGTCCTGACGTCAAACGAGCTGCCACCGCGCGGCGCCTCAGACGTCCGCCGTCCGGCAATCCGCTACAAAAAGAACTGGATCTCTAACGAGATAGAAAGGTGAGCATTATGAAGCAGGCTCGGTTCCGCCGACCAGAACGGCGTTGCGCTGCTGGGCGGTGAATCCGCCGCCGGCGAGGTCGCGCACCAGTGTCTCATTGATCGGCGTGCCCTCGAACTGGAAGTCATCGAGGTCCTTGGCGAGCGGCAGCTTAGCGATGGTGAGCTGGTACTTGATCGAGCGCGCCTGCTTCTCGTTGA
>DATHMQ010000114.1:0-14279 GCA_035486935.1 Solirubrobacteraceae bacterium | reverse complement strand
ACGTGTTACTCACCCGTTCGCGGCTCTGCCCCAGGGCAAGCCCTGGTTCGTCGCTCCACTTGCATGTGTTAAGCACGCCGCCAGCGTTCGTCCTGAGCCAGGATCAAACTCTCCGTGAAGAACTTCACGAAAAGCTGTCATAGGTGATAGGGACCCATACACCGTGGCCCCCTCTATGACGGGGTACTTCTCTACTTGACTCTTTGCCGTCACCGGGTACGCCGAAGCGCTCCCGTGACGGGTCGAACCTGGACGCACACCATGATCGATTCTCGATCGTAGGTGCGCATGCTGTTGAGTTTTCAAAGACCGTCGTAGCCTCTTCGAGAGGACTTCTCGCTAGAGGAGACCGTTCGACCCACGCCCAAAGGCGCTTGTAGGCCGACCGTACAGTATAGCGCTCTCTGCTGGACCGCGTTGTGAGCGTCGCCCACCGCCTCGGTCGCAGAGCCGAGCTGCTGTGCCCGGGCACTATAGGGCATGTCGCGGACGAGCGTCTTCAGGCGGCACGCAGGCGGCGGAAACGGCGCTTGCCTACACGCAAAACGGCGCCATCGAGACGCTCGACGGGAAGATCGTGCTCGCCAGCGTTCAAGGCTCGCTCGTCGAGGGAAACGCCGCCTTGATCGATCAAACGTCGCGCCTCCGATCGAGACATCCCGAACGCGTCGGCCATCAGCCCAGGCAGGTGCACGACCCCGTCTGGCGCCCCGAAGAGGAACTCCTCGATCTGCTCAGGAGCGCCGCGCTGCACGAAGACGCGATCGAAGGCACGCTCGGCTTGCAGAGCCTCCTCAGGCGAGTGCAGCCAGCCGACCAGTTCGCGTGCGAGCGCCCGCTTGGCCTCGCGCGGCGACAGCTCGCCGTCCAGTTCCCGACCGAGCAGCAGCCTGTAATACTCGCCCATCGCCTCGTCGGGAATGCTCAACAGCTTGCCGTACATGTCCTCGGCTTCGTCGGTCACGCCGATGTGGTTGCCAAGCGACTTGGACATCTTGCGCGTGCCGTCGGTGCCGACCAGGATCGGCATCGTCATGATCGCCTGTTCGGGTTGCCCGTAGGCGCGCTGCACGTCACGCCCGAGCAGCAGGTTGAACTTCTGGTCGGTGCCACCCAGCTCGAGGTCCGCATGGATCGCGACGGAGTCATAGCCCTGGAGCAAGGGATAGAGCAGCTCGAGCATCGAGATCGGCTCCGAGGCCGACCAGCGTTTGGCGAAGTCCTCGCGCTCGAGAATCTGGGCGACGGTGGTGGTGCGCACGAGCGCGAGCAGGTCGACCATCGGCATGTCCAGCCACTCGCCGTTGCGTCGAACCTCCAGACGCTCGGGCGAGCTGTCGAGGATCTTCAGCGCCTGCTGCTGGAAGGTGGCGGCGTTGGCCTCGATTTCGCTCTCGCTGAGCATCGGACGCAAGGTCGAGCGGCCCGAGGGATCGCCAACACGCGCCGTGTAGTCGCCGATGATCAACACCACCAGATGCCCGGCGTCCTGGAACTCGCGCAGCTTGCGAAGCACAACCGCGTGGCCGAGATGGATATCGGGCGCGGTGGGATCGATGCCGAGCTTCACGCGCAACGGACGGCCCTCGGCGTTGGCTTCGGCCAGCTTCTGAGCGAGAGCCATCTCGGGAAGACCGTCGACCGAATTGACGCTCAGCCGTGCAGCGCCGGCTGAATCAGCGGGCACGCGCGCTCGTAACTATGTGGGCATTCGGCATGGAGCCCAATGCTAGACTCTCGCGTCCCGGTGGAGCTAGCCGCATTGCCTGCCGGCGGCCGGCCGCGCTTGAAGAGGCTTCGCTTCGTGCTGATCCTCTTTGCCGTCCTGCTGCTCGGCCTCATCTCTTTCGTGTTCGGCATGTTCGTGGCCGTGGCGTCCGACCTGCCTTCGCTCACACGGTTCTCACAGTTCAAGAACGCACAGAGCTCGCTCCTGCTCGACGACCTCGGCCATCCGATCGGCGTGCTCAGCGAACAGAACCGCGTGATCGTCACGCCCTCGGAGATCCCGCCGACCGTCAAGGACGCGGTGATCTCGATCGAGGACAAGCGCTTCAGGACGAACAGCGGCGTCGACATCCGCGGGATCGCACGCGCGTTCGTCCAGGACATCGAGCACAAAGGCAATCTGCAGGGAGCCTCGACGATCGAGCAGCAGTTCATCAAGAACGCACTGCAAGCCCAATCGCACAGGACGATCCTCGAGAAGCTGCGCGAGGCGGCGCTGGCCTACCAGCTCTCGCACAAGTGGTCGAAGGAAAAGATCATCGCCGCCTACCTCAACACGATCTACTTCGGCAACGGCGCCTACGGGATCGAGTCCGCCGCGCAGACGTATTTCGGCTCGCAACCTAAGCATCTCGGCTGCGGCACGCCAGGCCACGAGCTGTGCGTGCAGGAGCTCGAGCCGGCCGAAGCGGCTCTGCTCGCCGGGATCATCCAATCCCCGACCGAGTACGACCCTGCCGATAGCCCCCTGGAAGCCAAAACACGGCGCGACGTCGTGCTCGAACAGATGTTCCAGCAGGGCTACATCGGTAAGTCCGTGTATGAGGAAAGCGTCAACCAGCCATTGCCCACCGCCAGGGAAATCCAGACACCCCAGCAACCGCTGGTGGACGGCGTCGACGTCGGCTACTTCACCAGCTGGGTGCAGCAGCAGGTGATCGAACGCTATGGCGCCCCACGCGTCTATAACGGCGGCTTGCGCATCAAGACGACGCTCGATCTTGGCATGCAGCGTGCCGCCGAACAGGCTGTCAGCGGCTACCTCCCAGGCCCCGAAGGTCCCACCGCAGCGCTCGTCGCGATCGAAAACTCGACAGGTGAGGTGCGCGCGATGGTGGGCGGGCGCAACTACGACGAAACACCATTCAACCTGGCTACAGAGGGTGAGCGCCAGCCAGGCTCTTCCTTCAAGGCGTTCGACCTGGCGGCAGCGCTTGAGGACGGCATCTCCCCGGAATCGGAGTGGCCCTCGCACGAAAAGACGTTCTTCGTCCACGGACCCAATGGGACGGAAAAGTTCGTCGTGCACAACGACGAAGGCGCCTACACCGGCGAGAACTCGCTGACCAACGCGACCGCCTACTCGGACAACTCGATCTACGCCGAAGTGGGCCTGAAAGTGGGAACGACCCGCATCGCCGATCTAGCTCATCGGATGGGCATCACGACCCCACTGTCGACCAACCCGGCGATGACGATCGGCGGCTTGAAGGTCGGCGTCACACCGCTCGACATGGCTCATTCCTATGAGACGATCGCCCACGGAGGCGATCGCGTCAGCGGCTCGCTCGTATCCAACTGGCAGCCCGTGGGCATCCAGGAAGTGAGCGCTGCCGGCAACGTGCTCTCCGACGGCCACCACAGCGACCGCAACGCGGTGATCCTCAAACGCGTGCTGCCGCCAGAAGTGGCGAGCACAGAGACCTCGGTGCTCGAGACGGTGCTGGAGTACGGCACGGCCAAGGCGGCCGCGCTCGGTCAGTTCGCTGCCGGCAAGACCGGCACGACCTCCAACTACGGCGATGCCTGGTTCGTGGGCTGGGACAGCAAGTACACGGTGGCGGTGTGGGTCGGCTATCCCAACAGCCTTGTACCGATGACCACGGACTTCGACGGCGGACCCGTGTTGGGTGGGACGTTTCCAGCGCTGATCTGGCACGACTTCATGACCTCTGCGATGCAGGTCGAAAAGGAACGCGCCAGCGAAGCCGCGGCGACCAAGAGCGCCAAGAGCAGCTCGTCGGGCTCCTCTGGCTCCACCACGGGAACAGGCTCACAGGCGGAAACCTCCGGGAGCACGATCGAAACGACCGCCACGCCCCCACCCGCCGCCACCGGTCCAAAGAACGGCGCCGGCGAAGCGGCCAAAGGCGCACCCACAGTCACGCCGACCGGGGGTGGCGGCGAACGTGGCGAAGCCAAAGGCGAAGCGCCGAAATCCGAAGCCACCCCGGCCGCTCCGACGCCGACACCGGCCACCCCTCCCGCTACACCGAGCCCACAAACGCCCTCCAACGAAGCCCCTGCCTCCAAAACGGGGGGAACCGGCGCCACCGGTGGAGTCAGTCCAGGCGGGTAGCAGCCGTCCGCCGCTCGGCCGCCGCTCCCTCCTCGCGCCCCAGAGAGGTACCTCGCCGAGCGATACCCACCGCCTCCGGCCACGGCCGTGAGACATTTGGGTTGCCGGCGGCGCAAAAGCGCCAGCGCAGGTCGACCGCCTTCGTGATGCCGATGCGGGTGTCCGAGACGATTAGCGGATGCTCCGAGTCAGACAAAGCCGACTCGATTACAAGGGGCCCATCGAGGAGGCTGCTGCCGTTCTCCGAAAGCTCCACACCAAGCGCCTGTGTCAGCTTGCCAGGTCCCGAGCAAAGATCCCGATCGCGCAGAGGCGCCCGCTCGCCTCCCCGCCCGGGTCCACGCCCAGCGGATTCGCGGCGCAAGCGCATCTCCTCGATCCCCTCGAGCGGCTCCAACGCTCGAATCAGCACCGCCGCACCCACCCCAACCGGCTCGCAGACCGCGTTGAGCATCGCGTGGATGCCGTAGGAGCGGTACACATAGGCAACCCCAGGCTCGCCGAACAGCGTGCGCGTGCGCTGCGTGACCCCGACGAAGGCGTGGCAAGCCGGCTCGCTCTCGTGGTAGGCCTCGGTCTCGACGATCCTGCCGGAGACGCCGCGGTGCTCGAGGATGCAGCCGATCAGGTCGCGTGCGACCTCGAGCACCGGACGCGCGTAGAAGTCAGCCGCGAGCCTCATCGGCCAACACGGCGCGCGCCAACTTCAACTGCTCGCGCACACGCGGCAGAGCGGTGCCACCCATCGACACCTTCGATTCGAGCCACGAATCGCGCGCGAGGACCTCGTAGAACTCCGCTGCGCCGTCTGGCGCAGCGCCCGCCTGCGCGTCGTCTCCGCGGGCACCCTCGGGAGTGACGAGCAGCTCGCTTTGAGCCCTGAGCTCCTCGACGGTCAGCTCCGAGAGGCGCTTGCCCGAGTCGCCGGCTACACGCACGAGCCCCGCAACGACCCCGTGCGCCTCGCGGAACGGCAATCCGCGGCGCACAAGCAAATCGGCCACGTCGGTGGCCGCGATCAGCTCGTCGGAAGCCGCCTCGGCCAGGCGCTCGCGGTTGAACGCGACACCCGAGACCATGCCGTGGGCCGCGGCGAGCGCCAACTCGAGCGTGTCTACGGCGTCGAATAGGTGCTCCTTGTCCTCTTGCAGATCCTTGTTGTAGGTCAGCGGCAGCGCGTGCATCACACCGTGCAGTCCGCTCAGGTGCGAGACCACCCGCGGCGCCTTGGCGCGCAAGAGCTCGGCCGCGTCTGGGTTCTTCTTCTGCGGCATGATCGAAGAGCCCGCGCTCCAAGCGTCCGGTAGCTCGCAGAAGCCGAACTCGCTCGAAGACCACAATACGAGCTCCGCACCCAGGCGCGAGAGGTGCGTCGCGCACGTAGCAGCGGCGCCAAGATAGTCGAGCGCGAAGTCGCGGTTGGCGACAGCGTCGATCGAATTCGGCACAGGCTCCTCGAAGCCGAGCTCACGCGCCACGAACTCACGGTCGGTGTCGAAGTTCACGCCGGCCAGTGCACCTGCTCCCAGCGGCAGGAGCGAGCACTGGCGCTCGGCGAAGGCAAAGCGCTCGCGGTCGCGCGCCAGCATCCAGAAGTAGGCGAGCAGGTGGTGGCCGAGATAGACGGGCTGGGCGCGCTGCAAGTGCGTATAGCCGGGCAAAGGCCAGTCGATGTGCTGCCCGGCGCGCTCGACCAGCACTCCCATCAGTCGCGTCGTCGCCACCTGCGCCGCGCGAGCGCGCTCGCGCGTATACATAACGAGGTCGGTCGCGACCTGGTCGTTGCGCGAACGGGCCGTATGCAGCTTGCCGCCGACCGCCCCGACCAGCTCGGTCAGATGACGCTCGATCGCCATGTGGATGTCTTCGTCGCTCTCGACGAAGACGAACTGGCCTTGCTCCAGCTCGCGTTGCACCTCATCCAGGCCGTGAAGCAGCGCATCGCGATCCTCGGCGGAGACGATCCCCCGCGCGGCAAGCATCTTCGCGTGCGCGCGCGACTGGGCGATGTCCTGGGGCCAAAGACGCCGATCGAAGCCGACCGAGGTGTTCATGCGCACGAAGTCAGGGTGCTGAGGCTCGTGGAAGCGGGACACGGATGAGCAGTCTATGCCGCCGGGAGTGCCACCCCGCATCCGACCGTACGCTTTGGACGATTCGCCTGCTGGAGATACACCCAGCAGGCAGGCACGCGGGCGCGTCTCAGCCGACGGGCGCGACCAGACCGTCGAGCTCGAGTACCTCGAGCATCACGCGCAGATCGTGATCGCCCACGTCGCCACCGCGGCGCTCGGCCTCGAGCAGCCACTCGAACATGACGACGAATGCCAGCGGCGTGTCGAGGTCGTTGGCGAGCGCGTCGCGAAAGGCTTCCATGTGGTGGCGCATGTCCGGCGGGCTGGGCTGATCGGGCACCAGTTTCTCGAGCGCCTCACGGATACGCAGTGCGTTCTTGGAGCCGGTCGCCAGGCCGGTGAGAGCGTCGCCGAGTGGCAGCGAATAATGGGTGCCGAGCAGGTAGAGCGCGACCGCCGGGTGGCCGAAGTGTTTGAGCGCGTCGCTCAGCAGGATGCGCTCTCCGGCGCAGGCGGGCTCGGCCTCGACGCCGTCGCGGCTGGCGCCAAAGCAGATATTGACCCAGCGGTCGACATCCGAGCGCGGAACCTCGAGCAGGCTCATCCCGGCGTCGGACGCGCTGTCGTAGCTGTCCTCGCCGTCGCGATCGGCATCGAACTCGCCGTCCGAGTCAGTGTCGCGATCGATATCGAGGCCGCCCTCGCGATCGATATCGAGCTCGCCGTTCCGATCGGCGTCGTGCTCGCCGTGGGCGCCGGGCGAGCCGGGAGCGCTGAGCGGCTCCAGCTCAGAGAGCTCGTAGAGCATGTCGCCACCGCCGGGCGAATCGAACAGAAACTTGGTGGCGAAACCTTCGCGCTGCAGGAAGCGCTCGAGGAAGCTGAACAGCACGAGCGGCCTGGTGGAGGCGACGTCAACTCCGCCGTCGACGACGATCGGCGAGGTGCGCACCTCGACCCTGATCGCGTCCCCCGCGCTGACTGGCACGAGCTCCCCGCTCAGCGAGTCATACAGGCGTATCTCCCGCACGGACGTAAGACTACACCTCGCCCGCCGCGTCGCCACAAGAAAATCCCGCGACTATCAATAGTCGGATTCGTCGAAAATACTCAATTTCCTTAGTGCTTGCCAGCCATCCAGACAGCCCGGATGAACAACCGTCAGTCTGGTATCCGCAGACGCCGACACGAGTCAAGCTGACGCCCAGCATGACCCGTGTCTTCACGCCTACTCCCAGCGAAAAGGGCTGACGCCTCAGCGTGGTCTACCTCCCGTTCGCCGGCGACGGCGTCGCGCCTTCCAGCGCTGGGTCATGCGTCCGCCGACCTCCGCGCACGGCGCTTCCTCGCAGCGCAGGTCCCAACCACAGCGGCGCGGGATCGCGTAGCGGGCGGCGCCGTGGCGCGCGTCGTAAGTGGGTGTCCACTGCCACCCGTGATGGCCATGTTTGCGCATGGCACTCAGACCCTGGTTCTCGTCATACATCCCATAACGACCATCTCACACCCAAATCCTTCCCGAGGAGGTTGTCAGAGAACCGGTTGCCGGGACGCGCGTCTTGGTTGCAGGTCAGAGACGTCCCGGCCACCGGTCAGCCTGGAGGGGCCGCGTGCCTTCCTATCATGTCGAGGGAGCCTGCACAAGTAAATTCGAGTAACTGTTTCTCACTTTTCGACGGACGCTCCGTCACAGTGAAACGCTCGCATCGGCGCCGCCTTCGTGTTTCCTACTTTCGGCTCGCAGGCTGCGCTGTGTTCGATATGCTCGGTTCGACTTCTTCGCATGCTCATGACAACCAACCTTTTTGACTATTTCGAGGAAGTAGCGACACGACCGGGAGAGCGTTCCCCTTGGGCTGCCCGCGCGCCCAGACGCCCCGACGAGCGCTTCGACATCAAGCTCGTCTCGCGCGCCCCAGACTGGCAGCAGGACCCCGAGTCGCTACGCGCGCTGGAACTGATCGAGCAAGAGCCCTGGGTGGACAAGCTCAGGCGCACGCCAGGCGGCGTGGAGCTGCGCCTGGATGACGCCTGGATCGAGACGACCGGGGCTGCCTTGGAGGCCGGCGGGGGCGCGGAAGCGACGCTTGCGGACCTCGCGCACGGCCAGCGCTTCTCGGTGCAGTTCTGGGACCCAAACGCGACCAAGGCGCTGCACGTTGGGCACCTGCGCAACCTCGCGATCGGCAACGCCATCGCCGCGGCGTTCAAGCAGGCCGGCGCGCAGGTCGAGCGGCGCAGCCTGATCTCCGACGCCGGGCGCAGTATGGGCGAGGCGATGGCCGGCGTGACGATGAGCGGCCGCGGCGCCTCGCCAAATGGGACCGAGAAGAGCGACCACTTCGTGGGCGTCTGCTACGCCGACTATGTCGCCTCAGGCGGCCTGTTTGCCGCAGAGGAGCTCGAGCGCGCGGAGGACTCGCACACGCGCGAGGTGCAGGTGCAGAACGACACCGCGGACGAACTGCTCAAGCAGGTGCTCGGCGGCGACCGTGAAGCGCTCGCGCTGTGGTACAAGACGCGCGCTTGGGTGATCGCCGGGCAGCGCAAGACGCTCGCGCGGCTGGGGATCGCTTTCGATCGCGTGTTCTTCGAGTCGGATTTCCTGGCCGACGCGGGGAAGCTGATGGAGTCGGGCCTGCGCGACGGCTGGCTGCGACGGCGCGAGGATGGCGTGGTCATCTACGCCACCGGCTTGGAGGAGATGGAAGAGCTGCCGCTCGTGCGCGCCGACGGCTTGCCGACCCAGTACATGCGCTCGCTGGCCTACTGCGTCTCGGCACCTGAACTCGAGGGCATGGTCTCGATGCAGGTGTGCGGAACCGAGTGGGTCGCGCACGCCTCTTCGATACGCAAGCTGGTGGACGAGTGGAAACCGAACGGCAACGGCTTTCACCCCGAGCACAGCCTCTTTCATGGGATGGTCGCGCGCCAGAAGCGGGCAATGGCCTCGAGCGACGGAGCGCTGCTCGTCGATGACCTGATGGAGTCGCTCGAGCAGCAGATCGACGCCGATCCGGACAAGCGCGCGGTGCGGCGCGCGCATCCCTGGCCCGAAGGGGTCGCCGCGCAAGTAGCGCTCGGCTACTTCCTGCCCCACCCCATCACGCCACAGGTCGACTTCGAGCCCGACGAGCTGCTGCGCGAAGGCGACAGCTTCGGCTGGGAGCTGGTGTGTGCGCGTGCGCGCCACGGCAAGCTCGAGACGCCTGTGGACTACAGGCCCGCCGAGGATCCCGACTACCGCTTCGCGGTCGTGCAATCGGAGATCTACCGCCGCCACCTGCGCCCGGTCGTCGAGCACTTCGAGCTGACAGCGCTGGCGCTGTATCTGCGCCATCTGGGCCGCTGGTACCTGGAGCACGAGCGCAACGGCCACGTCGAGCGCGTCGTGCACACGCTGTTGGACCGGGGCGCGCGTGGATTGGGCCTGGAGGGCGGGAGATGAGAGCGCTCGCGACCCACACCCGCGGGAGCATATTTCTTCCAAGCGCGGCGATGGTCCCGGGAAGAGGGGCATTGGTCGCAGGAAAAGAAACGTCGATCGTGAGAAGCGAGACGACGGAAGTGAGGAGACGCGGATGACGACGCTGCTGGTGGACAACTACGACTCCTACACCTACAACGTCTTCCACCTGCTCGCCGCGGTCTCCGGCGAGGAGCCGATCGTGATCCACAACGACATGGTGTCCTGGCGAGCGCTCTCGCGCTGGGACTTCGACGCGATCGTACTCTCGCCCGGGCCGGGCCGACCGGAGCGCTGGCACGACTTCGGCGTGTGCTCGGACATATTGCGCTCGAGCGAGGTGCCGCTGCTGGGCGTATGCCTCGGCCACCAGGGCATCGGGCACGTGCTCAAAGCAACGGTCACCTACGCACCGACGGTGATGCACGGCCGCCTCTCCCCCGTCAAGCACACGGGTGAGGGACTGTTCGAGGGGATCCCTCAGGACTTCGAGGTCGTCCGCTACCACTCGCTGGCGGTGTCCGGCTCGCTGGGCGAGGAGGGTCGTGAGATCGCCTGGACGGCGGACGGCGTCGTGATGGGCATCGAACATGCGACGCGGCCGATGTGGGGCGTGCAGTTCCACCCGGAGTCGATCTGCACCGAATACGGCCACAAGCTGTTCGAGAACTTCTATGCGCTAGCGGAGGAACGCAGGCCCAAGCGCGGGCGGCGCTTGAACCGGCCGAGCGTGCCGCCCAGGCGTTGCCGGCGGCGCAGTGGCGCCGACTCGGATATGCGACTGCTCGCGCGCACGATCGAGGGTGAGCCGCAGGCCGAGTTGCTGTTCGAGCGCCTCTTCGGCAAAGAGGATTTTGCGTTCTGGTTGGATAGCGCGAGCACGTCCACGAAACTGGGCCAGAACTCATACCTGGGCAGCTCGATGGGGGCGAACCGTCTGGTGTTCGAATACGACGTCGAGCACGGCATCCTGACGCGCCACGACGCCGGTGGAGTTTTTAAGGAAAATGGTTCGATCTTCCAGGTGCTAGATCGCGAGTTGGAAGACCGGGCGATCGAGCCACCCCAAGACCCAGACCACGGCTTGGTTGGCGGCTTCGTCGGCTACCTCGGCTACGAGCTCAAGGCCGATTGTGGCGCGACCAACTCACACCACTCAGACGTGCCCGACTCCGTGCAGATGCTCGCCAACCGCGTGATCGCCATCGATCACGTGCGCGGGCGCACACACGTGCTCGCGCTGACCAAGGGCGATGAGCCCGATGCGCAGGAGTGGCTTGACCTAGCGGAGCGGGAGGTAGGCGACGCGATGGCCGCGGAACCCGCCGACCTGTCGCCGAACGGCACGCCCAACCCAGCCGCGCCGGAGATAGGCGAGGCGCGTGGCTCGGGCCAAGCCGAGCTGACACCGCAAGGCACGCCCATCCCTCCCCCAAAAGACCCAGTCGTCTTTCGCCCCGGGCGCGGTCGTGAGCAGTACCTCGCTGACATCGCCCGCTGCCAGAGCGCGCTCGGCGCCGGCGAGTCATATGAGGTGTGTTTGACCGACCAGATCCACACCGACGCCGAACCGGATCCGTGGACTTTGTATCGCGGCCTGCGTCGCTCCAACCCGGCACCGTTCGCCGCCTATCTGAAGCTGGGCGAGCTGGCGATCGTGAGCAGTTCGCCCGAGCGCTTCCTATCTGTCGATCGCGAGCGCAAGGTGATGGCGCGCCCGATCAAGGGCACCGCTCCCCGCAATTCCGACCCCGAGCAAGACGAGGCGACCCGCAAAGAGCTGGCCGAGGACGAAAAGACGTTCGCCGAGCACCTGATGATCGTCGACCTGTTGCGCAACGACCTCGGACAGGTGTGCGAGGTCGATACGGTGCGCGTCCCAGAATTGATGGCGATCGAGCGCTATCCGACGGTCTACCAGATGATCTCCAACGTCGAGGGAGTGCTCGAACGCGAGCGCTCGCCGATCGACTGCGTACGCGCGTGCTTCCCCGGCGGCTCGATGACGGGCGCCCCGAAGTTGCGCACGATGGAGATCATCGATGACATCGAGCGCGAGGCACGGGGCGTGTATTCGGGCGCAATCGGCTATTTCGGCGTCGACGGCGTCGTGGACCTGAGCATCGTGATCCGCACGATCGTGCTGCGCTCAGGCACGACCACGATCGGCGCCGGCGGCGCGATCGTGATGCAGTCGGACCCAGCCGAGGAGTTCGAAGAGATATTGCTGAAGGCACGCGCGCCGATGCGCGCCATCGCAAAGGCAATCACCGGCAGCGATGCGCCCGAGGCGTGGAGGGTAGAGCTGGACACGACGCAACTGGCTGGGAGCGCCACGTCATGAGCGGCGGGCCTCCACTGAATCCTCGAAACGGGAGGTGCAATACGACATGGGCGAAATAGTCCCACTCAAGCCCAATGCAAGGGCCGAATGGGAGAACGGTTGGCGAGTGCGACAAGCCACGCACGGCGACGTCGCCGCCGTGGCGGCAGCCGTCAGCGAACTGCTGCTCGAGCTGGGCGGCAAACCGGCTCCGATCGCCGCGCTGGAAACGTCCACACGCGTCCTGATCGACGATCGCGAAGCGGGGTTGGTGCTTGTCGCCGAGTCCGAGTCAGACGGCGAGATCGTCGGCATGCTCGGTATGAGTTGGCAGAACGCGATCCGGATTCCCGGCCGCTACGGCCTGATACAGGAGCTGTGGGTGGATCCCGTGTGGCGCTACCGGACGATCGGCTGCGATTTGGTCGAGGCTCTGTGCGTGCTGGCAAGCAGGCATGGCATCGACAGGATCGAGGTGGGTCTGCCGGGCGAGCGCTTCCCCCACCATGCCGCGACCGAGTCCTTCTACGCCAACAACGGCTTCAGCGCGATCGGCCTGCGCATGAAGCGGCTCTGCCAATGAGCGGGCTGGAGCCGTTCCGCCAGCGCTTGGACGAGCTCGACGAGCAGATCGTGAGGCTGCTCGGCGAGCGTTTTCAGACCTGCAGAGAGGTTGCCTTGTACAAGCGCGAGCACGAGGTGGCGATGATGCAGCCCGAGCGCGTGAAACAGGTGCGCGCGCGTTATCTCTCCGCGGGCGCGGATCTCGACATTCCGGAGGCTTTCACCACCGCGTTCTTCGCGCTGCTGATCGACGCGACGTGCGCAATGGAGGACGAGCTGATCGAAGCCTCACCCGCCGGTACGGAGGAGACGGAAGAGTCGGAAAGGGCGGAAGAGGCCGGCAAGCCGTGACGACGCCTCCGATGACAGCACCAACGAGCGAATGCACCAGCCGGGGCTCGAACCCGGATCCGTGGATTTTAAGTCCACTCCTTTCACCGATTAAGGTACTGGTGCCCTGTCCCTCCACCCCACCTGCCACCCAGCTTCCACCACGATCTCGGCGGGAGCGCGTGGCCTGGTCGAGTCTCAGAAGAGTATCACGTTCTGGGGCTCGTCAAATCTTTCGATTACAAACAGATGGCCGATCTTTGGAACTATGACTATGAACGCAAAGCTCACTTTCATCTCACGCTCCGTCACCGACGAGCTGCCGCCCGGACCGCGCATGCCGGGCGCCATGCAGGCGATCGCGTGGGCGCGCCGGCCACTGCCGTTCCTGGAGCGCTGTCGCGATCGCTACGGCGATATTTTCACCTTGCGAGTACGCCATTCGGGCACGTGGGTGATCCTCGGCGACCCGCGCGACGTCAAGCGCGTGTTCACCGCCGATCACACCACCCTGGCGGTGGGTCTTGCCAACTCGGTGCTCGGACCGCTGTTGGGCCCACGCTCGGTGATGCTGCTGGAGGAGCCCGAACACGTGCGCCGACGCAAGCTGATGCTGCCGCCCTTCCACGGCGAGCGCATGCAGGGCTATGCGGAGATGATGGCCGAGGCCACACGCGAAGAGCTCGAGCGCTGGCCGATCGGCGAGCCGTTCGAGCTGTGGCCGCGCATGCGCGAGATCACGCTCGAGGCGATCATGCGCGTCGTGTTCGGGCCGATCGACACGCCAGAGTTGAAGCGCTTGCGCGAGCAACTGCGCAGGCTGACCGACTGGATGAACGACCCGCGCCGCCTGACGCTGCTGGCAGCGGCCGGACCACGCTGGCTCTCGCGCAACAGCGACTACAAGGAGATGATGCAGCCGGTCGAGCGTTCGGTCCTAGAGGAGGTACGTCGCCGCCGCGAGCGACCAGGGGCAAGAGACAGCGACGACATCGCCTCGATGCTGGCCGAGGCCCGCTATGAGGACGGCGCGCCGATGACCGAGCAGGACCTGCGCGATGAAATCGTCACGCTGCTGGTAGACGGCCCGACCTCGACGCTGCTCTCATGGGTGTTCGAGCGCATGCTGCGCCACCCGGCGATGCTCGCGCGCCTGCGCGAGGAGGTGCTGACGGGCGAGGACGACGCCTACTTGGACGCGGTCATCAAGGAGACGATGAGACTGTGCCCGGGCGCGCCGATCGTGGTGCGCAAGCTGCTGGCGCCGATGGAGCTGGGCGGCTACACGATTCCCGCCGGTACAACCGTGGCGCCGTGCGTGCACCTCGTGCACCGTCGTGAGGACGTTTACCCGCGGCCAGGCGAGTTCATCCCCGAGCGTTTCCTGGACAAACCGGCAGGCACGTACACGTGGATACCGTTCGGCGGCGGCGT
>DATHMQ010000113.1:0-2501 GCA_035486935.1 Solirubrobacteraceae bacterium | reverse complement strand
TGCTGCTGGGGATCTTCCTCTACTGGGGCTGGGATTCCGGGGTGTCGGTCAACGAGGAGTCCGAGGATCCCAACGAGGGCCCCGGGCGCGCCGCAGTCGTCTCCACGATCCTGCTCGTCGTGATCTACCTGATCGTCTCCTCCGGCGCGCAGGCGTTTCACGGCGTCGGCTTCCTGACCAACGAAGCAAACCAGGAAGACGTGATCAACGCGCTCGGCAAACCGGTCTTCGGCGGCGGCGTCGTCGGCTGGGTGCTGGTCCACGCCCTGATCCTGTGCGTGCTGACCTCAGCTTCCGCCTCGACGCAGACGACGATCCTGCCGACTGCACGGACGACGCTCTCGATGGCTCACTGGAAATCGATCCCCACCGTGTTCGGCACCGTCCACAAGCGCTACCTCACGCCAACCGCCTCCACCTTGGGGTTCGGCGCGGTCTCGATCGCGATCACGGTTCCGCTGCTGCTGCTCTCCACCAGCGTCCTCGAAGACTCGCTGATCGCGCTCGGCATCCCCGTGTGCCTCTACTACGGCACCACCGGCTTCGCTTGCGCGGTCTACTACCGGCACGAGCTGACCAAGAGCGCGCGCAAGCTCCTGCTGCTTGGCGTCGGCCCGGTGCTCGGAGGACTGATCTTCTATGGCGTAGGCGGTTACGCGATCTACTTCTACGGCAAAGCCGCCAATGCCGAAAATCAGGTGCTCGCGGGGATCACGCTGCCGCTGTGGTTCGGGGTCGGCGGGATGATCCTCGGCGCGATCCTGATGCTCGCCTCCCGACGCTCGTGTCGCGAGTTCTTCGCCCGCAAAACCGAAACCGCCCCGCCGGGACTGCTCGAGCGACCGGTCGAGCACGCCCCCTTGCACCTCTAGATGATTGATTCCACGGGGTTTAGGCGCAGTAGTTGACGAGTGCGCGGCTGGGTCGGTGGAGTTGGTGGTTGAGGGTGATGGCGGCGGCGAGGCAGAGGAAGCGTTGAAGGATGCGCTCTCTGAGGCCGGGGAGGGTGCGTGCGCCGTGGCGTTCGAGGGTGAGGATGTCCTTGCAGGTCCAGAAGATGCTCTCGATGCGCTGTCGGATCGGCGCGAGGTGTGGGCCGCGGCCGGGCTCGTCTTTGCGGCGGGGGCGGATGATCGCGGCGTCCATCTCGCTGATGGCCTGGGCGAATGCCTTTCCTGCGTAGCCCTTGTCGCCGATCAGGGTCACGGTGCCCTCGCGGCGGGTGCGCGCCAAAAGCTCGAGCGCGACCTCGCGCTCGTCGCGTTTGGGGGAGGCGAGCGTGATCGCTCTGGGTGTGCCGTCGGGGGCGAAGATCGCGTGCAGCCGGAAACCCCAGAAGAACCGGCTATGGCTCGCGCAGTAGCCGTAGTCAGCGGCGTCCGCGAGCTGGGAGCGCTTGACCGTCTCACGGCTTCTGGCGCACTCCACGGGTGTGGAGTCGACCAGCAAAAGGTCGTCATAGAACCCGGGGCTCTGGGAAGCGAAGCACTCCATCAGCCACTCCAGGGTGTCTGTGAGCCTGCGGCGGCGCTTGAAGTAGCCGGCCTGCCCGGGGATCCGCGGGAACAAGTGGCGCAGGCGCTTGGAGGCGATCGCGAGGAACCTGCGGTCAGACGGCACGCCCATGATCGCCTGGGCGACGCAGAGCGTGACGACCTCCGCGTCTGTGACGATCCTTTTGGCGTTCCCAGCCTTCTCGGGCAGGAGATCGTCAGCCGTCACATAAACGGCAGTGAGCAGCAGGTCGAGGTCGGCGTCCATCGTGGCCCCCCCTTGGTCGACGGTGTGTACAGCGCACCGCCGACTTCGACCCCGCTGCTTACAAATCCTCGATATCCACGCGCAGCGCCGTGGAATCAATCATCTAGGGGGCGGCGCTACCGCCGGTTGGCGACGGTGTAACTGGCGCCGCGGGGGTGGCTGGGGTGGAGGAGGCGGGCGCGCTTGGGGTTTCCTGGGCCGGCGTCTGCGTCGGCGCCGGCGTGGACGGTGCGGCATGTTCGGGCGTACCTGCCCCAGTCCCACCACCCGCTTCGTTGCCGCCAGCGCTCGGTGCCGAGGATTTGCCGTTGGCCTTGCCGGTGCTCGATGGGGTTGTGCTCTGTGCAGGTGTGGTCACGCTGGGGGTGGAGCTCACTTCCGAGCGGCCGGTGGTGGTGGAAGTGTGCCCGTGTGCACCAACCTTGGCCGCGGCCTGTTCGGCTCGTTCCTTTTCGATGCCCAACGCCGACATCATGAATTCGTGCCAGATCAGCGCCGGGAAGGTGCCGCCGAGCACCGGGTTGCCGTTGAAGTCGGTGGTCATCGGTATCAGCTTGTTGGGATAGCCCACCCACACCGCGACCGTGTACTTGGAGTCCCAGCCAACGAACCATGCATCTCCGTAGTTGGAGGTGGTACCCGTCTTGCCCGCGGCGAACTGTCCAATCGCGGCAGCTTTGCCGGTGCCGTACTCGATCACCGTCTCGAGCATCGAGGTCTCGGTTTCGGCGACGCTTGGG